>NZ_JAEHGE010000001.1:1909156-2270058 GCF_016097415.1 sulfur-oxidizing endosymbiont of Gigantopelta aegis
ATAATGCCATTAAGTTTACTGAAAAAGGCGAAGTCACTTTACGTTGCTCTATTCCAGAACTGAATCAAGCGGATTTAATATCACCTCAAGAAAATAGGACAAAAGAAAATACTGCCCAAGAAAAAATACGTCTATTTTTTGAAATAGATGATAGTGGTATCGGTATTCCTTTCGACAAACAGGATATTATTTTTGATTCTTTTTCACAGGTTGATAGCTCAACCAGTCGAGAATATGGTGGCACCGGCTTAGGGCTTTCTATTTGTCAACAACTCGTCTCTCTCATGGGTGGTGAAATTGGAGTAGTGAGTAATTATGGTTCCGGTGCCTCGTTTTGGTTTACCGTTACTTTAGAGCAAGGCGATTCCGATTTATTACCTGTGTTTAATAGCGGCCATGAATGCGCTCAGAAAACCCCTCAATACTCAGCAACCGTATTAGTTGCAGAAGATAACTTGGTCAATCAAGAATTAGCAAAAACCATGTTAGAAATTTTAGGCTGTAAGGTACTCCTTGCAGACAATGGTGCTGAAGCCATCGAAGTAGCCGAACAACATTCATTGGACTTGATTTTTATGGACTGCCACATGCCTAAAGTTGATGGTTTTAAAGCAACCAAAGCCATACGTTCACAAACTTTAAAATCAGGTTCAAAAAATCAACTCAACACAGAGCCTCCCATCATAGCCCTCACTGCTGACGTGAGAGATGGCATTCAAGAGCATTGCACACAAGCCGGCATGAATGACTATATCAGCAAGCCATTTACTCTTGATGAAATTGCTGACAAACTGACCTTATGGTTGGATAGCCAGCAGCATCTTGCACCACTGGTCACGTTTAAAGAACAAACCATCATTTCAAACGATACCATTGAACAAAGTTCGTGGCAGGTGATACGTGATTTACAACGCCCTAATCAGCCTGACATTTTACACAAATTAATCCGTATTTATCTGGACAATACACCTGATTTAATTGAGTTGTTAACTCAGGCTGCAAAAGAGTTGGATGCTATCTCTTTTGCGGAAACAGCTCATACTATAAAATCCAGTAGCAAGAACCTGGGAGCAATCAAACTGGCTCAACTCTGTGAAAAATCTGAGTGTAATTCTAAAGAAAAAAATCAAGCAAAGGCATTTGAGCTCATTTATGAAATAAAAGCTGAATACCAATTAGTTGAGTCAGAACTGCTCAGTGAGCTTGAAACAAGTGATTGATAAAAGTCTTTTTATGATCCAAGCTTAAAAATTAGAATATTACGCTAAACAAATATACATACTTTTTATGTAACACTCATCACAGATAATACCTTTGTTTATAAAGATAATGGCCTCATATTCATTTTACCTAGAGGAACAAATTCAATGAAAACAATAGCACTTACTGTTGTCCTATCATCTCTTTTTTTATTGCCGACTATTGTATTTTCTAGCGATAATCAAACACAACTACTTCAAGAAAGTCGCCAGTCCGTCAAACAATTTGCAAGCAGCCTAAAAGGTGAGTTAAAAGCAGCAATGAAAAAAGGAGGGCCTGTCAATGCAATACAAGTTTGTAACGAAAGAGCGATCCCCATCACTGATACTGCAAGTCAGAAAAATGGTGTTACTTTAAGTCGCACCTCTTTAAAAATTCGTAATCCCGCCAATGTTGCCGAAGCTTGGGAGCACAAAATTTTACAAAACTTTGAAGACCGAAAGAATAATGGTGAATCACCTAAAAAAATGGAATTCAGTGAAATCATTGAAATCGATGGCAAAAAACAATTTCGCTATATGAAAGCCATGGCAATATCTCAGCCTTGTCTACATTGCCATGGTGAAAAAGCTCTCCCTGATGTCGAGAAAAAACTATCTAGCCTATACCCTCAGGATAAAGCCAGAGGCTATAAATTAGGTGATATTCGTGGCGCAATTGTTTTGGTCAAAGATTTATAAAAACATAAGCCAACCTTATTTGTGTCATATAACACAATTATTAATTCATATGACACAACAAGGTACATGATAATATAGTAATGTTAAAAAAAATATTTAAAAAATAGATTTAAGCCATTGAACTAAAATATAAAACAATAACATGGTGCAAAAATTGCTTTATTGGAGTTAAGACTTAACCTCCGATTACAAAGGAATTTTTATGATGCACCCTTCATTTCATAAGCGAAGTGCCCTTCTTACAACACTTATTGCAACACTGACTCATGGCCTCGCCATTGCTGAGGAGGCGCCGCTTGCAGGTATCAATGTTTCTGCAACAGCGATTAAACAAACACTCGATTCCTCAACCCTTACTGTGGAAAAATTAAAATCGATAGCACCTTCTACCAGTGATACCGCATCACTATTAAAAAATGTACCTGGCTTAGTCATACAACAATCGGGTGGTGTTTCAGGTTTACCTGTTATTCGAGGTCTAGCCGATGATCGTTTACGCATTAAAGTTGATGGGATGGATTTAATTTCTGCTTGTGCAAACCACATGAATCCAGCTCTTTCCTATATCGATCCCAGCAATGTTGCTAGTGCAGAAGTTTTTGCCGGCATATCACCGATTAGTGTCGGTGGCGACAGCATTGGCGGCACAATTTTAATCAATTCAGCCCCACCTGAGTTTGCCAAAAATGGCGAAGGTCTATTAAGCAAAGGCGAAGTGGGTGCTTTTTATCGTAGTAATGGTAATGCTCAAGGCGGCAATATTTCTGCCACAGTGGCGGGTGAAAAGTTAAGTATCCGTTACCAAGGTTCAACAACTCAGTCTGATAATTATTCTGCAGGCGATAACTTTAAACCTGCGGGACAGACTACTCTAGGTGCCAATCGTTTAGATCGTGACGAAGTCGGTTCAAGTAGCTATAAATCCACTAATCAATCCATTTCACTTGCTTTGAAACATGAAAATCATCAGTTTGAATTTAAATACAGCGAACAGGATATTCCCTACCAAGGGTGGACTAATCAACGGATGGATATGACCGCCAATGATAGCGAACAATATAATTTAAATTATCAAGGCGAATTTGATTGGGGTGAACTCGAAGCAAGAGTCTACAAAGAAAGAACTCGTCATAAAATGCAATTTGATGATGACAAGCAATATTGGTATCTGACTGGCCTTCCATGCACCCCCAGTGGAGGCATGATGGGCTGTGCGGCAGGTATGCCAATGGACACACAGGGTAAAAATACCGGGGGCATTATAAAAGCAGACATTTTTCTTTCATCACGAGACTTATTAAAAATTGGCGCTGAATTACAGAATTACACGCTTAATGATTGGTGGGATCCATCCGGTAGAGCTATGTGGCCAGACACATTTGTTAATATTAACGATGGTGAGCGAGACCGTACAGCCCTCTTTGCCGAGTGGGAAGCACAATGGGATCCACAATGGCAAACCTTATTAGGCATCCGTGGTGAAAGAGTTGACATGAATGCAGGCGATGTACAGGGTTATAATGCCAGTTATGCATCAGAAGCTGCCACATTTAATGCCTCTGATCGAGACATTACAGACAACAATATTGATCTGACTGCTCTGGCACGTTATACCGTCGATAATATGACCACCATTGAAGTGGGTTATGCCCAAAAAACCCGTTCCCCCAACCTCTATGAACGCTATGCTTGGTCAACAGGTGGTATGGCGATGCGTATGGTTAACTGGGCTGGTGATGGTAATGGCTATGTTGGTAACTTAGATTTAGATCCTGAAATATCCCATACCATTAGTGCAAGTTTCGATTTTCATGATGCCACACAAAGCCAATGGGGCTTACAAGCCACCCCCTATTATACCTATGTTGATGGCTATATTGATGCTGCGCGCTGTAACTCAACTGCGGCTTATAGCGCCTGTACCGCAGCTAATCAAACTGCAACCGATCGCTTTGTCTATCTGCAATTTGTCAACGAGTCAGCCAAGCTGTACGGTGTAGACATTTCAGGCTTTTATCCTATCGCTAAACAGACATCGTATGGTGCTTTTACTGCCACCGGTATAATCAATTATGTCCGTGGCAAGAACAAAGATACCAATGATAACTTATATAATATTATGCCTCTGAATGCGAGATTTGCCGTTGTGCAGGATTTTGGCAAGTGGAGTAATAGTATTGAGCTTGAGCTTGTTGATAAAAAAACGAAGGTTTCTGACACCCGCAATGAAATCAAAACAAGTGGCTATGGTTTGATCAATCTACGCAGTAGCTATGAATGGAAAGATGTACGCATTGATGTCGGCGTAGAAAACGTGCTTGATAAATTCTATAACCACCCTCTGGGTGGCACCTATATGGGTGAAGGGCAAACCATGAGCGATGGAAAACCAGCCAGTGTTGCCTGGGGATTGCCTGTACCGGGCATGGGTCGCTCAGTCTATGCAGGAATAAATTACAAATTTTAGTAATAGGCATGAAGTAATAAAGATATTTATTTGTTAATAATAATCCTTTCTTACTTATACCATGGTTTGATTTTTAGATGGATGCACCTCTGGTGCACCCACTAATTTTTTTTCTTTAAATCAACCGTACAACGTATCCCCGCTGGGATTTTATTTTCTGGATTAGCAAGTAACACTCGAATACCAAAGGTACCACTTCCTGCATCTACTACTGGGTCAATGACGATAATTTTTCCTGCATATTCACCACCAATCGGCTTTTGTGGGAATACTTTGAGTGTTTGTCCCAGAGTAAAACGTCCGTAGAATTCGACAGGAACAACTAATTCGACGTGTAATTCATCCATACGCGCCAAAGTAAAAATGGCTTCATTAATGTGTCCGGTTAAGTATAGCCACATTAGTCGCGCCTTCACGGGCGCGTGGATTGAAACTATACTACTTTTTATCGGTGGAAGAAGGGACTAGTTAAAGAGCTTTCAAAGGATACAATTGAACGAATTTCATATTTATTAGGTGTGTATAAATCATTACATATTATTTTTAGTGAACCTAAACAAGCTAATTCTTGGATACAGAGGGATAATCAGGCTAGTTTATTTGCTGGTCGCAGTGCATTGGATTTCATGCTGCAGGGAAATATGATTAACTTATTTGAAGTGAGGAAATATTTGGATGCCTGGCGTGGATAAGAAGCCAAGACAGAAAAATATTAAGGGGCTTAAGCATTATCGTATTATCGCCTCTCGTTATCCTCCAGTTGGTCTATTTGAGAAATTGGTTGATCCCGATGAATTGGACATACTCTTTGAAATTGAAAGTCTGACCAATGACCGTTTGCGTGAGCAGGTGGGTGACATTTCATTGATTGCTAACGAGGATAGAATGACGGGTTCAGGTTCATCGCCGGTTATGGCCGCCTTTACTCACATAGGTCATCCCAGTCGATTTACAGAGGGTCAAACGTATGGCGTGTATTATGCTGGGTTAAATCATGGGACGGCAATTAAAGAAATCTGTTTTCATCACGAAAGAAATCTATCGTTTACTCATGAGCCTGCTTGTGAACTGCAAATGCGTTGCTATGTTGGAACGGTTCGGCTACCGCTTCATGATAAGGGTGTTCGTGATGAAAACGGTGAATGTGTCGCCTTCTTCAAGCCTGTTTCGACAAGTCCAGTAAAACAAAGTAAGCATTATCCTAGAAACCTCATTTGAACCTACTACGAGCGTCCAATGTACTGAATGTTCAAGACTTTACAAAACATTTCGGCTTCACCCGTAGGGTGACTACGAATAAAGCCAAAATAACTTGTAAAGCCTTGAATCTCCAGCACTTTGATCGCTCTCGCTACGATTCAACTGAGGTTTCTAGGATTATGTCTATAAGTGGAATGGTGAACGTATCACTCATGTGTTAGAAATTAAATCGGTGCTTGAGCGGTGATGTTCTCCCCCAGAGGTTCTACGGCAAAAATAGAATATATTGATACGCTGCCGTAAATTCCTCTCTTTTCTCCTTTGCCAATGCACCAAAATAGACTATAATTATCTGTTATCTAATTAACTTTCACCTGGAGGGATTTCCCCTTATGCGAATCGTTGAAGAAGCACTGACCTTTGATGATGTTTTACTCATTCCTGCCTTTTCTGATGTCCTGCCTAAAGAGGTCACTTTGGCGACTAAATTGACCAAAGATATTGTGTTAAATATCCCCATGGTTTCTGCGGCAATGGATACAGTGACTGAACATCGTATGGCGATTGCAATGGCGCAACAAGGCGGCATTGGTATCGTTCATAAAAACATGACTATCGAAGAACAAGCCAAAGAAGTCACCCGGGTTAAAAAATATGAAAGTGGTGTGGTCGTTGACCCCATTACTGTTTCTCCAGATACCAGTATTCGAGATGTGATGGAGATGACGCGAAAGAAACGTATTTCCGGTGTGCCTGTCGTGGTGAACAATGGTAGTGGTGATGACCTGGTAGGCATTGTTACCAGTCGTGATTTACGTTTTGAAACGCATCTTGATGGTAAAATCAGCACGATTATGACGCCTAAAGAGCGTTTAGTGACGGTTTCCGAAGGTGCTGAAAAGAGCGAAGTCATGGCCTTGTTACATGAATATCGTATTGAGAAAGTTTTAGTTGTTGATGATGCCTTTCAATTACGCGGCATGATTACTGTTAAAGATATGAAAAAAGCCACCGATTATCCTCTTGCGAGTAAAGATGAACGTGGTCGTTTACGTGTTGGTGCTGCAGTCGGTACCGGTGCAGAAACGGATGATCGTGTTGCCGCACTGGCTGCTGCAGGTGTTGATGTGATTGTTGTTGATACTGCACATGGGCATTCAATTGGGGTGATTGAGCGTGTGGCCTGGGTGAAGAAAAACTTCCCTGAGGTACAAGTGATTGGTGGCAATATTGCCACGGGAGCTGCTGCGAAAGCCTTAGTTGAAGCGGGTGCTGATGCGGTTAAAGTGGGTATTGGCCCCGGTTCAATTTGTACGACTCGAATTGTTGCCGGTGTCGGTGTGCCACAGATTACAGCGATTAGCAACGTCGCTAAAGCCCTAGAAGGCACCGGTGTCCCATTGATTGGTGACGGCGGAATTCGTTTCTCCGGTGACTTTTCTAAAGCCATTGTTGCAGGCGCTTCCTGTTGTATGTTTGGCAGTGTTTTTGCCGGTACTGAAGAAGCTCCCGGTGAAGTTGAACTGTATCAAGGGCGCTCGTATAAATCCTATCGTGGTATGGGTTCTATGGGTGCAATGTCACAACAGCAGGGTTCTAGCGACCGTTATTTTCAGGACAGCAGTGATGCAGACAAGTTAGTCCCTGAAGGCATTGAAGGTCGCGTACCCTTTAAAGGGGGCATGCAGCCGGTGATTCACCAGATGCTAGGTGGTTTGCGTTCATCAATGGGCTATACCGGTTGTGCTGATATTGAAAGCATGCGCAGCAAGCCTGAATTTGTTCGTGTCACCAGTGCCGGGATGGTTGAAAGTCATGTTCATGATGTCACCATCACCAAAGAAGCGCCTAATTACAGAACATAACTGCGCTTTTGTATAAGAACGCTTTTGCAAAAGCTGTTTGCATAAGTAAAATGAAGGTCGGATACTGGCACATAATTGCAGTAATCGGCCTTCTTTCGTTTCGACTAAAGAATTTATACTCTTAATTTTAGAGACAGGAAAACAAATGTCACAAAATATTCATGACCACCGTATTCTTATTTTAGATTTTGGTTCTCAATATACTCAGCTTATTGCACGTCGTGTGCGTGAAGCGGGTGTTTATTGTGAAATCCATCCCTCCAATTATGATGCTCAGGCCATTCAGGATTTTGCTGCGAAAGGTATTATTCTATCGGGTGGCCCGGAAACGGTGACGGCGAATAATACGCCAAGAGCCGCAGATGTGGTGTTTGAATTAGGTGTACCGGTATTGGGCATTTGTTATGGCATGCAAACCATGGCCGAGCAATTGGGTGGCAAGGTTGAAAATGCTGATCACCATGAATACGGTTATGCTCAGGTACGCGCTCATGGACATACGGCATTGCTAAAAGATATTGAAGATCATGTCACTGACGAAGGCTATGGCATGTTAGATGTCTGGATGTCACATGGTGATCGGGTTGAGGCATTGCCTGATGGCTTTAAGCTGATGGCTAGTACAGACAATGCACCGATTGCGGGGATGGCTGATGAAACACGGCATTTTTATGGTATTCAATTTCACCCAGAAGTGACTCATACCAAACAGGGCGAGCGTATTTTTCAGCGTTTTATTGTTGATATTTGTGGCTGTGATACCTTATGGAATTCCGGTAATATTATTGAGGATAATATTAAACTGATCCGTGAAAAAGTGGGCTCAGATGAGGTTGTTTTGGGACTATCCGGTGGCGTTGATTCATCGGTGGTGGCTGCCTTGTTGCACCGTGCCATTGGTGAACAATTGACCTGTGTGTTTGTTGATAATGGTTTGCTACGCTTGAATGAAGGCGATCAGGTCATGGCAATGTTTGCTGAACACATGGGGATCAAAGTCATCCGTGTGAATGCAGAAAAACGTTTTCTGGATCAATTAGCCGGTGAAAGTGATCCGGAAAAGAAGCGTAAGATCATTGGCCATGAATTTATCAGTGTCTTTGATGAAGAGTCCAGCAAGTTAGATAATGCTAAATGGCTGGCACAAGGGACTATTTATCCTGATGTGATTGAGTCAGGCGGTCAAAATGGCACGGCGCACCTGATTAAATCCCACCATAATGTCGGTGGCTTGCCAGAAAATATGAAACTGGGCTTAGTTGAGCCTTTACGTGAACTATTCAAAGATGAGGTGAGAGAGCTAGGCTTGGAACTCGGTCTGCCTTATGACATGGTTTATCGTCATCCTTTCCCTGGCCCTGGCCTCGGTGTGCGCATCTTAGGTGAAGTGAAAAAAGACTATGCTGACATTCTCCGTGAAGCCGATGCGATCTTTATTGAAGAGCTACATAAAAATGATTTATACCATAAAGTGTCGCAGGCTTTTGCCGTGTTTCTACCAGTGAAATCAGTCGGTGTAAAAGGCGATGGTCGTTGTTATTCTTATGTCATTGCCTTACGCGCTGTTGAAACCATTGATTTTATGACTGCTCGCTGGGCACATATTCCTTATGACGTACTGGAAACCATTTCTGCCCGCATTATCAATGAAGTCGATCAAGTGACCCGCGTCAGTTATGACATTTCTTCAAAACCACCTGCGACGATTGAGTGGGAATAAACACCGATCAAGATTGGATGCGCCATGCTTTAACTCTGGCGGCTAAGGCGGCTGAGTTGGGTGAGGTGCCAGTGGGTGCTGTGTTGGTTAAGGATGAGCAATTGTTGGCAGAGGGTTGGAATCAGCCTATCGTACATAATGATCCGACAGCTCATGCAGAAATTATGGCGATTCGTGCCGGGGCAAAAAAACTGGCTAATTATCGCCTGCCGGATACGACCTTGTATATTACCATTGAGCCTTGCAGTATGTGTGCGGGTGCTATCATTCATGCGCGTATTGCGCGGGTGGTGTTTGGTGCTTCAGAGCCTAGAGCCGGTGCAGCAGGTTCGGTGATTAATTTATTGCAACATGAGCAATTTAATCATTTTACTGAGGTTACGTCGGGTGTTTTAGGCGATGAATGTGGAAAAATTTTGAAGGATTTTTTTGCTATGCGCAGGGCTGTACAAAAAAAGGCAAGACGTCAGTAGTCTAAAATGAATAGGCTACGGACGTATCTTGTACTGACTGACGCTACTTACGCAGCTTTGATTTCTAATAACTCTATTTCAAAAATCAATGTAGCACCAGGGCCAATGACAGGGGCAGAACCTTGATCACCATAAGCCAGATCAGAAGGAATAGTTAAGCGCCATTTTGAACCGACAGGCATCAATTGTAATGCTTCAATCCAACCCTGAATCACACCATTGACTGGGAATTGTGCAGGTTCGCCACGATCAACCGAGCTGTCAAAAACAGTCCCATCCGTTAATGAGCCATGATAATGGGTAACAACCATGTCACTTTGGCTTGGTTTAGGACCCGTGCCTTCAGTGATGATTTCATATTGCAGACCGGAATCTGTAGTGATCACGCCGTCTTTCTTAGCGTTTTCTTCTAAAAATGCCTGACCAGAGGCTTTATTGTCGGCGGCGGCACTGGCTGCTGCTTCTTGAACCTGTTGGTTGATTGCGGAAAAAGCTGCTTGCATGACGTCTTCAGGGAAACGTAGTGGTTTGTCGTTAAACACATCGCTTAAGCCGATGATCAATGAATCCAGGCTAAATCCTGGAAAAGACTGACTTTTAACCTGTTGAGCCAGTTGTAAGCCTATCCCGTAGCTGACTTTATCAGCATCTGTTTTGATTGTATCACTCATAAGAAGCATATTACCTTGTACTGAATTATTGCATTAACTTAGCTATTTTTTATTTCGTTTGCCCGAATTGGCAAGGTTAATAATCCTAAAATAATCAGTTGAATCGTAGCGAGAGCGACTTAGGTGCTGAAGGTTAAGGGTTTTATAGGTTATTTTGGCTTTATTCGTAGTCACCCTACGGGTGAAGTCAAAATGTTCTGGAAAATCCTTAAGATTCAGTGCATAAGGCGGTCGCAGTAGGTTCAACTGATTTTTTTAGGATAATAGCTAAACTGTAAACGTCAATTAAAACCCACGTTCACAATAAGCTTCAGTTAGCTCAAACTATGATCTTCAATTCGTAATTTGGAGATACAAATGAGCAACCATTCAAAAGATGCTTCGATGAAGCAACACATAGAGGCCTGCCAAGCCAGTAACTTAAGCCAGGCAGTTTATTGTCAACAACATAAGATACCCTCTCATATTTTTAGCTATTATCGAAAGAAGTTGGGTTATGTTAGCTCATCAAAACAGGTCAACACCAACAATCAACTCATTCCCATTAATTTACTGGCCAATTCCCCCACAAGCAATGCAATTAAAGTAAGCCATACCAATGGTTTCAGTTTGGAAATCAATTCTGATACGAACCTGAATCAGCTCAAGTCCATTCTGGATTTGCTCAGGACTGTTTCATGATAACGGGCATCACAGTCAATCAGGTTTATCTGGTTTCTGGTGTTACCGATATGAGAAAAGCAACCAATGGGCTATCACTGATTGTCTCAGAGCAATTGGAACACAATCCCTTTGATGGCAGTGTCTTTGTTTTTGTAATCGTCAGCGAGATAAACTTAAAATACTGTACTGGGAGCGTAATGGTTTCTGGCTTTACTATCGTACACTTGAAAAGGGAAATTCCAGTGGCCGATGGAAAAAGAACAACCCACTCTTTCGTTAACACTGAGAGAATTACAGTGGTTACTGGATGGTTTATCTTGCACACAACACCATGCTCACCCTGAAATTCATGGTCTGGAAAACAACTAAAAAAGTCCCTTTAGATGCGCATTAAACAGAATAAATACAAGCATTTAACGCTCATTTTTAGTATAATATAACGCATGAGTTCAACAGACAAAATACTACCAGAAGAGATACCAACGCTCAAAAACAGGGTGCTTGAACTCCAGTCAAAAGTGGACTGGTATGAGGAACAATTTCGTCTGTTGCAACATAAACGGTTTGGTACTTCCAGTGAAAAAGAAGTTCACCCCGACTTCTTTAATGAGGCAGAAACGTTCGCCGAAGAAGCACCGGAAGTCCGTGAAACCATTACTTATGAGCGTAAAAAGCCCGGTCGTAAGCCTTTACCTAAAGACCTACCTCGTAAAGTTGTTCGTCATGAGTTATCTGAAGCAGAACAAGTCTGTGACTGCGGTCATCACTTGCATGAAATTGGTGAAGAGACCTCAGAGCAACTGGAAATTGTTCCTGCTCAGGTATATGTTGTAGAACATGTTCAGGTTAAATATGCCTGTCGTGCTTGTGAGGAAGGCGTTAAAACTGCTCCTAAGCCTGCACAGCCCATTCCTAGAAGTTTTGCATCACCCAGCCTGCTGGCCTATATCATTGTTTCTAAATTCCTAGACAGCTTGCCTCTCTATCGACAGGAAGCGATATTTAAACGCTATAAGATAACACTTTCCAGAGCCAGTATGTCCAACTGGGTGCTTAAATCAGCTGAATTACTCAAACCCTTTTATAATCGGTTGTTGTATTATCTCATTAGGCAGAAAATCATCCAGGCCGATGAAACAACGATGCGAGTGATCCATGATGGACGTGAGAATTGCCCTAAATCTTATATGTGGCTCTATCAAAGTGGCGGCTATCATTCCAAGTGTCCCATTGTTTTGTATGAGTATCAGCCTACTCGTGCAGGCCAACATGCCAAAACCTTTTAACGGGGTTTTCAGGTTACCTGCAAACGGATGGCTTTCCCGGTTATCATATATTCGAAAATGAGAACAGTGAAGTCACTTTATTAGGCTGCATGGCACATGCTCGTCGCAAGTTCCATGATGCCTTAAAAGCATTACCCAAGAACAGTCAGAAAAAGCCTGGCATGGTACAAATGGCGATCAGTAAAATTGCTAAATTGTATGCGATTGAAAAACAAATCAAACCGCTCAATGCTGAACAACGTTACCTGATCCGTCAGGAAAAAAGCAAACCACTACTGGATGACTTTAAAAAGTGGTGTGATGATAAAGTGACTAAAACAACAAAAGACAGTAAGTTGGGTGTCGCTATTCGTTATGTGATCAATCAATGGAAGTATCTGACTGTCTATCTTGAAGAGGGCAACCTCCAGATTGATAATAATATGGCAGAGCGGCGGATCAAACCCTTTGTGATTGGGCGCAAAAACTGGGTCATGAACCAAAATCCTCGTGGTGCTGAGGCCAGTGCTATTTTATATTCAATCGTGCAAACAGCGAAAGCAAACAACCTAGAGCCCTTTGCCTTTTTAACACACATTCTGACTGAGTTACCTAAGCTGGGCAGGCATTATGATGATGAGGCTTTAGAGCAATTGTTGCCATGGAATTTGACTGAAAAAATTCAGCCTTTAAATAAAGTGGAATGATACGTCAACGTGGGAAGTTTTGACGTATACGCTAAACTGAAAAATCGTGAGATTATAGCATACTCAACAAGCAAGGTATTTATTTTATCTGAAATTGAAAAATGTTGATAAAAAAATTGAGATGTTGGAATTAAAGCAAGTTTAAATCGGTTTTCTTGAGATATTTTTCTTGGAATTGAGCGTCTTTTAAGTTATCAATATCACAATACATAACCTGGTTTCTGCCAGCGAGTTTTGCTTGTTGCAAAGCAAAATCCACACATTGAAGCATTTCAGTGAGCGCTTGGTTTTCTTTGATAATAGAGAAACCGATGCTGACCGTGACGCCAAATTTATATTGGTTAATTTTGAACACATATTCTGAAATAGAATTACGGATGCGTTCAGCGGTGTTCTTAGCGCCATGGCCTTCAACTTCAGGCAGTATAATAACGAACTCATCGCTACCATAGCGTGCCAGAATGTCGGTAGGGCGGATAGCTTCTTCCAACATTGTTGATATTTGAATGAGAGTGAGTTCGCTGACTTGTTTACCATAATTTTGGCTCACTGAATTCATGTGATCCACGTCTATTAATATCAGACTATAATGGGTGTTATAACGTTGATGGCGATTGTGTTCATCTTGCAAATGCTTAACGAAACAGCGGCGATTGTTGAGTTGGGTTAGTTCATCTTTTGGGAAAGTTGCTCTATGATGTCAACACTTTTCCGGACAGTTTTCTAAATATTTTTTGGCTGTTTCAAGTGATTTTTGTCATTTTGTATTTCCTATCATTTTAGTTTCTCATGTTAACTTTAAACAGATGAAGAGAAAGGGCTTTGCCCTCTGGAACGTGACAAATAATCATTAGCCGAATGAAGTCGCTCCCGATTATAAAATACCTCAATATATTCAAATATTGCCTGCTTTGCTTCTACTCTGGTTTTGAATCGACAATGGTGCGTCAATTCAGTTTTCAAACTATGAAAGAAGCTCTCTGATACAGCATTGTCCCAGCAATTTCCTTTGCGGCTCATAGACTGAATTATGTTATGATCCGACAATATTTTTCTATGACTATCAGAGGCATATTGGCTACCTCGGTCAGTATGCCAAAGCAATCCATCCATTGGTTTACGCTTCCATATGGCCATCAGTAAAGCATCATTGACTAGCTTGGCTTTCATTCGCTCATCCATCGACCAGCCAACAATTTGCCTAGAGAATAAGTCAATGACAACCGCTAAATATAACCAGCCTTCCTTGGTGGCAATATAGGTAATATCACCCACATAGTAGCGATCAGGTTGAGAGACAGTAAACTCTCTTTCCAGTAAATTTGGAGATATACGCATAGCCACATTACTAAAATAAGCTGATCATCTTCAAGTAATTGTAATAAATTATTATAAGTTGCCGCAATGGATTCAAGCTCACGATAAGACTTTAATTGTAATGGCTGGGTATTTTTATGGGGAGAAAACTTTTCCCCCCATTGTTCTAGTGCATGGATGGGCATCATAATGGAGCGGTTGAGGAATATAATTGTGCCCAGTGTACTGATATAAACTAAAATAAAGACAAAGCTGATAAATAATAGAGAGTCTATTTTAAGGGCTTTGGCTTTTTGGAAGCGAATTTTGACCCGATCCTGCATAGCAAGGTGCAGTTTATCCAAAGCCAGCGTTGTTTCGATCACATAAAGGTAAAAATCCTGGAGTAATTCATGACGAATATGGTCTTCGTGCTTATCAATATCTGCGAAAATTTTTGTGGCTATGCGATGGGCATTGCGCCAATTTAAATAGGCTGAGCGGTAAATGTCATTAGCAAGGGAATGATCTTGTTGTTGAAATTGAATGGGGTTGACTAGCGCCTTTTTAATGTTATTGCTGAGAGCTAAAAACTGAGTTTTATTATCGAGTTGGTGATTTTTTAAATATTGATTAAAAGGGGTAACGGATTGCTGAATTTTGTCTTTGAGTTCAGTGACAGGAATGACGTCGGAAACAATGTCTTCAATGGCTAAATTGAATGAATTAGTGGATTTTTGGAAGAAGAAAAAGCCAATGCCAGCCAATAAAAACAAGGGTAATATGATGACGATAATACTGAGCTGAAGACGATTTTTTAGCGATGGTGCAGTCCTTAGTTTTTCACGCAAAAAAGCGATGGCAGGTGATTTAAGAATTGTGTCAATCATTGACTCTTCATTGCTTTAGTTTTGTCTTGTAGATACAGTAGGATGCTGCTGAGGAACGAAGCGCATCATAAATAGTACAAACTGAATAATTCTGTTAATTATTATTTAGAACACAGGTTAATTATACAGTAGCGACACATAGTAGCATATTCAGTTAAGTATTTCATACACGGCTTTTTACAGTGCAGAAGGGCTGATTTCCAGTGCTTTGGGCTGTTTTTTGGCTTGATTTTCCTGCCAGTCGCGTGAGACTTCCCATTGTAATACGTCATAATAGCTACGAATGTTTTCCACATATTTTACTGCTTCATCGCCTCGGGCATAACCATAACGTGTTTGCTCATGCCATTTTTTTTGTCGCAGCAGGGGTAAGACTTGCTTTAAATTGACCCATTTGGTTTCATCGAGGCCTTTTTTTCGGGTTAGCTTCATGGCATCTCGAACATGCCCATAGCCCAAATTATAAGAAGCCAAGGCAAAAAACACCCGATCTCTCGCGGTAATCTTCTCTGGTAATCTTTTTAATAGTTTAGCAAAGTAATAAGCCCCCCCGAAGATACTTTGATGAGGTTCAACCCGGTTATTGACACCAATGTATTTTGCTGTGGATCGGGTGAGCATCATTAAACCGCGAACACCGGTGGGTGACTTAGCTTCTTTGTTCCAATGCGATTCTTGATAGGCCATTGATGCCAGTAGTGTCCATTCTATATTATTGTCTTTGCCGGCCTTTTCAAACCATGGTTGATAGGCAGGTAAACGGCTTAAAATATGTCGTTGATAAACCCGTGTGCCCACATAGTCAAAGGTTTGAATATGACCAAAATGTTGGGCAATCAGTAAATCAAGTGCGCCAGATTCAATTTGATTGGTTAAAAATTGATTGGCTGCATCGTAAAGTGATGTGTCTGCTGATTGTGCAAAGACCCAGCCAATTTCTTTTGCTTTACTGATGTCAAAAGCGACTCTTAATTCGGGGTAAAATTGTCGATTAAGCTTGATTTCATCTGAATTGACAATGGTGAAATCAATGAGTTTTTCATTGACCATTACCAGCATATCTTCGGGCGAAGCTTCCAAATTGACCTGCCATTGGAGTGCGGGCCATTGTTTTTTTAAGGCTTGTAAATCGGCATCGAGGCTGTCATCAGCGGATATTTCAATGCTAAGTTTCTCGATATCAGATAGTTTTTTCGGGCGCCGGGTACTTGAGTGGTAGACCAATTTAGGGGTAACTTCATGATAGGCACGGCTAACAAGGTATTGGCTTTGTCTTTCCGGGGTGATGGTCAGTTTGCCCGCAGCCATATAGGCATTGCGGCGTAATAATTTGGTGAGCAATTCTTTGGCATTGGGCTCAATAGTAATGCTGAGTTTAACACCGAGCGAGTCGCTAAAGCGTTTCAGTAAGTCGTATTCAAAGCCTGTTGGGCCAAACGGGCCTTCATAGTAGATGCCCGGTGAGTTACGGGTTAAAACTTTCAGTTCACCGCTGTTTTGTACGCGGTCAAGCAAATTGGGCGGTTCAATGCAGGCACTTAAAAGCAATGTGCTGGATAAAAGCAGCATAAAATATAAGCGATTGATAATGCGCGTATTTCCTGTTCTTATTGAAATAAGTATATTTTAATGTTTAAGTTCAATGCTTGAATTCAATGCTTAAAAATGGGCATCATGTTTAAATTCATTGCTGGTATTGAGGGCTTTTTTCCAGCCAATGCTAATACCTTCTATTAACGCTTGAATGAAGTCAATAAGTAACATGATCATATCAGAAAATAGCTCAAAAAATGCTGCTATAAGCGAATTTTGGAGTGTTTTAAAAGAATACCGAGTACCACGATAGAGTGCTTTGAGGGTTTGATATAAAAGCTCGATAATAAATAAAGTCGCAAAGGAATAGATGATTGCAATTTTTTCCAATATGGCTAACATGATGATTACCTCACAAAATAATGACAATTAATTACATTTTAGCAAAGATTCACCAAAGATCTTGAATAGAGCAAGAATTTATCAAAAACGTACTAAAATGGAGTAGAATTGCGGGATGTTTATTATGCCCTCAACGGAATAACAATGACGGAACGGACGTTTAGAATCTTTTTAGGTGCGGGCTTGTTTCTGCTGCTATATGTTACTGCCAGCAATGATTACACGCATTTATTGCCCTACTATATTGCCCTATTGATTTTTGAAGGGGTGACGAATTGGCGAGTGCCTAAAATTTTAACCTGGCTCGATAAGCGTTCAAAACAGAACACCCTAGAGATGAAGACTGTGTCGGGCAGTGAAAAGTCTGTACTTGAACAAAAAAAACTTGGAAACATCCCCTTTGAAGCGGAACGTGCAATGCGTTTGGTTATTGCCCTTATCCTTATCACGCCCTTATTTTTTTCAATGGAAGAACTTTGGATTATCCCTTGGTTCGTCGCCAGTATGTTGCTTTTGGCTGGAGTCACAAATATTTGCCCCATGGTGATGTTCTTTCGTTGGCTGGGATTTAGATAATGCCTAAGCAAACGACTCTGAGTGATGACTGGACAAAAAACTGGCAAGCGAGTATTGCCGTTAAAATTACTGCGGTAGTGATGTGGGCTATTATTCCCTTTGGCTTTGTTATTGCTTTGCTGGTGGTTAATAACATCAAGGAAGATGTGCAAGCAGCGATAGATAATGATGCCGATGTGTTGCTCAATAGTGCGCGGGTTTTATTATGGGAAAATAATGCTTATGACTCTCCCCGGGTGATTGAGGAATTAAGGCAAACCTTAAAAAAATCCATTTATTGTAAAGTCGTTTTTTCCCGTGTTGATGCTGAACCAGTTTATTTATTTGAAGATGATTGTCAAAAATCAAAAGCGGTTACTGATCGTACTTTTTTCTTCTCTACCCTGATTGATAATGAGCCGACTGAGTTGACGCTGACTCTATCCCATCAATCGGTCAAAAAAATCATGAGCAAACATCATTCCAATGTCATTGTTGTGATGATTATTTTGGTGATTATTTTGGGATTATTGCTGACCTGGGTCATTCGTTTGCTGGTGCTAAAACCTTTGCTTAAAATGGTGGACGCTACACAGTTAATCTCTGCAGGCCAACACGACCTGCGTTTGGAATTACATCAGGACGATGAGTTTGGTCATTTGGCTAGCTTTTTAAATAAGATGTTGGATCAGATCTTTGAGCAACAAGAGCATTTGAAACTGGCTAATATGGAATTGATGAAAGAAGTGGCAGAACGTAATCGTATTGCTCTGGAATTGAGAGCAAGTCGTGATCAACTCGAAAAATTAGTGGATGAACGTACTGCCGACCTTGCCATTGCACGTGATCAAGCCTTGGATGCCAATAAAGCCAAAAGTTTGTTCTTGGCTAATATGTCCCATGAAATTCGTACTCCATTAAACTCAATTTTAGGTTGCTCACAATTATTACACCGTGAAAGTAGTCTTACAGAGAAGCAATTAAAATCAATCAAAGTGATTGAGCTAAGTGGTAATCATTTACTGGGTCTGCTCAATGACATTTTAGATATTTCTAAAATTGAAGCTGGGAAAATGGTTTTGCATCAAATTAATTTTGACCTCTATGAGTTATTGCAGGGTGTCGCTAATATTTTTCAGGAACGTTGTTCGGCTAAGATGATCAATTGGCATGAACAAATCGAATTATCCAGCGCATTGGATGGTTCAGTATCAGAACCAATAATTGTTAATAGTGATGCTCAAAAACTACGTCAGATTCTAATTAATTTATTGGGTAATGCCGTTAAATTTACCGATAAAGGCAAAGTGTCTCTCAGCGTTAAATATTTACAGAGTGATTTGTATTTGTTTGAGGTGTCAGATACGGGGCCAGGCATTGCTGGCAATGAAATTGAGCAGATATTCACCGCGTTTCATCAAGAAAAATCAGGCTTAACAAAAGGTGGCACCGGTTTAGGGTTGGCAATCAGCAAAAAACAATTAGAATTACTCAACTCCGAATTAAAAGTCTCTTCTGTTGTTGATGAAGGCAGTGTTTTCTCTTTTACCCTAGCGCTTAAAACAATACAAAGTGGCTTTGCTATCAGACAAAAAGGTGGCATGGAGATTGTGCGTCTAGCGGTTGCAGGCTCACTAAAAGTATTGGTCGTTGATGATATTGAATTGAGCCGAAATTTACTGGTTGATATGCTAGGTGAAATTGATGCCACGGTGAGTTCAGCGAATGATGGTCTCGAAGCGATTGAATTTTTGTCATCGTGTTCAGAAAATGCGTTGCCGGATATTATTTTTATGGATATTCGTATGCCGGTTATGGATGGTATTGAGGCGGTAAGACGTATTAAAAAACAATACATTGAAAAAATTGTCTGCGTGGCTGTGACGGCATCCGCCATGGATCATTCGGGTGAAAAATATTATCAAGCGGGCTTTGATGACTATATCTCTAAGCCTTATCGCTTTGAAGCTATTTTTGAATGTATGGAAAGTCATCTGGACATTGATTTTGAACATGAACAGTCTGCACCGCTCAGTCATATTCAAGCCGCTACGATTGATTTTTCACTTTGCAAAGTATCGCCCCTATTATGTGCGAGTTTATTAGATGCTTGCAAACAATATGATATTGTTACGGTGCAAAAAATATTATCTCAGTTGCAAGCAATGGGCACTGAAGAACAAAAAATTGCCCGTCAACTGAGTTTTTATATGGAACAATATAATATTCAGGCCATCATTGAATTTTTAGAACCCTTACAACAAAAGATGGAAGCTCAGACGTGATTGATATAGGTCTTAACCTGACCAGTAGCCAATTTTCTAATGATATTGAACAAGTGTTGAAAAATGCCTTGCTTGCCAATGTGACTCAGATGATTGTTACTGGAACAAGCATAGAAAAAAGCCAGCAGGCATTAGTATTATGCCAGCAGTATCCGGATGTTTTGTCTGCCACTGCGGGCATACATCCACATGATGCCAGTTCGATGACAGAACAAAGCATCAGCCAATTGACCACATTGCTAGCGGATAAAAAAGTAGTGGCAGTGGGTGAATGTGGATTAGATTTTAACCGTAATTTTTCTACACCGGCAGAGCAATTAAGTTGTTTTGAGCGACAACTAGAGTTGGCGGTTGAATTACAAATGCCAGTCTTCCTGCATCAACGGGATGCGCAAAGTGATTTTATGCGCTTGATTAATAAATATCGTACTGGGCTTGTTGGTGGTGTGGCACATTGTTTTACCGGAGGCAGGGCTGAGTTAGAAGCCTACTTAGATGCGGACTTATCAGTAGGCATTACCGGCTGGTTGTGCGATGAACGCCGTGGTAGTGAACTACGTGATTGCGTGCATTTAATCCCGAAAGATAAGGTAATGGTTGAAACCGATGCCCCGTATTTGTTTCCCCGTGATTATGTTTTTCCGGATGATGCCAATTTAAATAGCAAGCAAAAGAAAAAACGACGTAGTCGCAATGAACCACAATATTTAGCGCATATTGTGAACACCCTCGCAGGGCTCATGGATTTGGATTATGACAAGTTAGTGAAATTGACCAGTGCCAATAGTAAACGTTTTTTTCAGCTTTAAATTAACTCCGGTGTGTTTATCAAATGGTATTGATCGTAGGGTGGGCATGGCTTTATCTGCCCACGCTGACTCAAGCGCTTATTATGTACACTTTCAGCGTGGGCACAAAAAACGTGCCCACCCTATAGTCACTTTAAATTTGCTTCGGTGCTTATCAAATAATTCTAGAATAAACGGATGAAGCCTATTTATGGATGGACACTCATTAGGCCTTATTTTCAACTGCTTGTAAACGAGGAATATACGCCTTGCAGTTCGGCACTACCTGTTCAATGCTCACCAATATCGCTCGCTGACTCTGGGTGAAATAGTCACTAATACTATCATTTTCATGAATGCTTGCAGTGCCATTGACTCGCAATCGAGCCCCATCCGTAAAATCAATAAACAAACAACCAACATGCGGATTTTGCATTATATTACCCAGACTCATAAATGCACCATTACCATCGAAATCAGGAAAAGCAAAATGACTGGCATCGATGACTTTGATTAACCCCGGTCCTCCGCCCTTAAAAGAACAATCACAATGGCCATCAAGATCACTGGTCGCGAGAAAAAAGAAGGGGGCTTGTTCAATTCGTTGATGATATTCAGTCGGTATTTTCGACCACAGTAATTTTTGCTTGCGTTCACCATCCCATAAGTCTTCCGTCTGCCATTTTTTTTGTGCATCCAGTTCGCCCTGATGAAATGTGTGTGCTTTAGAGTCAATATCTGACATGGCTAAGTCCTTTTTATTTAATCGGTACGGGAATTACTCTAATCGGTTACGAATATTCTACCTTATTGTTATTAACAGAGTCTTAATTTGATGTGGATAGATTTAATTTGATGCGGATAGATACAGAAAATTGAAAAAATTAATTTTCATTAATCGCTTCCCTAGTTTTCCATTGTTCTACTATTTGAATGACGGGTGGTTGGCCAATATCGGTTGGCCAGGAATCGACAGCATAATATTGTTCATGGCGTTTGTCTTTTATTTGTGCAGACCAATGCTGGCCCATTAGATAGGGAGAGCGGTAGATGGGGGAATAAAGTTCATGCCGTTGTAATAAACCCAGTTGCTTGATAAATTCAAGATAATGGGTGCTATTAACCGTTGAATCAATGCAATCCATACGTCCAGACAAGCCATTATCATTGAAATTTTTGGCCTTGTCATTGTACACCGGTGTTTGTGAGGCAGCGACCTGTTCAAGCAGTGCAATGGATTGGGCAATTGCCAGACGTTCGCCCTTGGAGGAACTGTCAGCTTGGGAAAAAACATTTTTAATGGCCTCAATGGTGTGCTTGGGGATGTGAATGATTTTTTTGCTATGACAACCATAGTTAAAACAAATTGAGATTTTCTGTGGTGCGAGATCAGTCGCTTGTAATAACAATGCCACTTTTTCATGCGTTGAAATTCTAGGCGTAAGAAAATCATCACTGTCATCAGCATAAACCAGGCTTGAGTTAAGACAGAGCATTAGAGTAAGGGCAATCAGATAGACGATTTTAGAGCAAGCTTGAAAGCAGTGCATGAGATTAAGCCTGACGTTAAGTTTCTTTGAGTTTAATCGAAGTTAAAAAAAAATCAAACCTGCGCAGCCATAATTATTGGCACATAATCTGCTTTGAGTACTAATAATACGAAATAAATAAGCATTTCGTCAAAAATTAGTCACAGGATTTTTATGGCCACCCTAGCAGAAAGTAGTATTAAAACTCGAATTAGTGAGCTGATTCAAGGTGGTCTTGGTGCCCCCATACTCTTGATGGGTATGTTGGCCATGGTTATTTTACCCATGCCGACTATTTTGCTGGATATGTTTTTCACTTTCAACATTACTCTCGCACTGATTATTCTTCTGATCGTTATTTACGCCAAAAAACCGCTTGATTTTGCTATTTTCCCTACCGTTATTTTGATTGCTACCTTATTGCGTTTGTCATTAAATGTGGCTTCAACACGGGTGGTTTTATTACATGGTCATGAAGGCCCAGATGCTGCAGGAAAGGTGATTCAGTCTTTTGGTGAGGTGGTCATTGGTGGCAATTTTGCGGTTGGTTTAGTGGTTTTTATTATCCTGATCATTATCAACTTTATCGTTGTGACCAAGGGTGCTGGACGGGTTGCTGAAGTGAGTGCCCGTTTTACTTTGGATAGTATGCCCGGTAAACAAATGGCCATTGATGCCGATTTGAATCAAGGCCTGATCGATCAAGATGAAGCAAAAAATCGCCGTGAAGAAGTCACCCGCGAAGCAGATTTTTATGGTTCTATGGATGGTGCCAGTAAGTTTGTTCGGGGTGATGCCATTGCTGGGATATTGATTACTCTGATTAATGTGGTCGGTGGCTTTGTCATTGGCATGGTTCAGCATGATATGAGTGCTGCGGATGCAGCGGAAGTTTTTGTGTTACTGACCATTGGTGATGGCCTAGTCGCACAAATACCGGGACTCATTCTTTCCACTGCTGCTGGTATTATGGTGACGCGTGAAAACCGTGAAGGAGACATGGGCGGTAAGTTCATCGAAGACTTATTCAGCAAGCCTAAAACGCTAGGCGTTACCGCATTCATTATGGCTGTGATGGGTATTGTGCCCGGTATGCCTCATCTGGCTTTTTTAAGTTTTGCGGGTATGAGTGGATTTGCTGCATGGCGCATTCATAACAAGACACAAAATACTGAACTTGAAGTAATTCAAGAGAAAAAAGAGCTACAACAGCAAGCGACTGAAGAATCATCGAGTGATCTTAAAGAATTAAGTTGGGATGATGTAATGCCCATTGATTCCATTGGTCTTGAAGTGGGCTACCGCCTGATTCCCATGGTGGATAAATCTCAGGGTGGACAGTTAATGAGTCGTATCAAAGGGGTACGTAAAAAGCTTTCTCAAGATTTAGGCTTCTTAATCCCACCAGTGCATATTCGTGACAATTTAGATCTCGCGCCCAATGTCTATCGCATTGCTTTGATGGGCGTGTCAGTGGGTGAAGCCGAAGTACACCCCGATCACGATATGGCGATTAACCCCGGTCAGGTGTTTGGTGAAATTAATGGCATCAAAACAAAAGATCCAGCCTTTGGTTTACCGGCGACCTGGATAGAGCAAAATGAGAAAGAAAATGCACAAACGCTCGGTTATACCGTCGTTGATTCAAATACCGTCATTGCCACTCATTTAAGCCAATTGTTGAATGAAAATGCCACGCAATTACTAGGGCATGAAGAAGTGCAGCAATTGCTTGATAGATTGGCTGTGTCAGCACCTAAACTGGTGGAAGATTTAGTGCCTAAGATTCTGCCATTGAGCACTGTCGTCAAAGTGTTACAGAATTTATTGAGTGAATCAATTCCGGTACGGGACTTTAAAACTATTATTGAAGCAATGGCAGAATACGCCGGACAAACTCAGGATGCCGGAATTTTGACAGCTCAGGTGCGTGTCGCACTCGGCCGATTTATTGTTCAACATATCAATGGCTTAGGCACTGAATTGGTAACTTCTCAATAAGTCTGTGCATTTAAACAGCACAAACTTTACCTTTCAGCAACTCAGGCAGATATGGGATCAAATTTCTCTTGCTGATCCGGTCATTAATAAAATCCCAGAATGAAATTCCTTGTTTCAAACAAGTTTTCTTTAAACTGACAAAGGTATCTCTGCAAAGTTGCCCATCCTTTGAGCGTGTACTACCACTAATTTTACGCTTAATAACATATTCTCGAATATCATTTTCACTCAAATTATTATGAAGAGGAATATCAGGCCGTTCCAATACCAGCAGTAATTCTGTTTTATTTCTTGCCAATCGTTTCAGTGCCTGATTCAACGTTTCAAAGCTTGTTTTAGTCCGGCACAATTCATCAAAATGTTCAGCAATCGCTGACTTCAACGGATCATCTGGCTCAAGTTTATATTGTTTGAGATCATAAAATAGTTCCCAAATCTGAGTATGTACCCAGTTCAGTTCTTTATCATGTCGCTCATTGAGTGGTAGTATCCGCTGAAACACTCTGTCTGCATGTATCCAACATAATGCGTGCAACAAAATATCAAATTGTCCTGCATCATCACTCACAATCACCAAATCACTTGGAAAGCCACTGTTAATTAATGCCCCCAGTAAAGCGCCTTCTGTGGCAATGCGAACATGCCGTTGTGTTATGATACTATTGTTCTGCAGATAGTATTTCCAGGCTTCTTCATTATCAAAGCAAGTCTGATGACTTTGTTCAATAACGCTCAATGGCTTGTGAGGTAATTTTTCTGCTCTCATATAATCAAGTGCTGCATCGTTGAGCGTATAATCAACAGCAGCACCTCGTAACAATTGTAGAAAATTAATCCGGCTCTTATATCGAGTACTTGAAAACCAGGCAAAGGTTTTGATGTGTCAACACTTTTCCGGACAGTTTTCTAAATATTTTTTTGGCTGTTTCAAGTGATTTTTGTCATTTTGTATTTCCTATCATTTTAGTTTCTCATGTTAACTTTAAACAGATGAAGAGAAAGGGCTTTGCCCTCTGGAACGATAGAGCCGTTCCATTCACCCAAGGTATTTTCACAACGGTAATGATCCTGTTACAATATCTTCACGGCACAGGCTGAGGAGCCGATGGCCGTCAACGGTAATGGGCGGCATTTATGTCGCCTTTTACCCCTCTTCAATCAATCGATTTAAGCTATTTCCTGCTGTATTTCATAATCGACTGGTGACAAATAATCATTAGCCGAATGAAGTCGCTCCCGATTATAAAATACCTCAATATATTCAAATATTGCCTGCTTTGCTTCTACTCTGGTTTTGAATCGACAATGGTGCGTCAATTCAGTTTTCAAACTATGAAAGAAGCTCTCTGATACAGCATTGTCCCAGCAATTTCCTTTGCGGCTCATAGACTGAATTATGTTATGATCCGACAATATTTTTCTATGACTATCAGAGGCATATTGGCTACCTCGGTCAGTATGCCAAAGCAATCCATCCATTGGTTTACGCTTCCATATGGCCATCAGTAAAGCATCATTGACTAGCTTGGCTTTCATTCGCTCATCCATCGACCAGCCAACAATTTGCCTAGAGAATAAGTCAATGACAACCGCTAAATATAACCAGCCTTCCTTGGTGGCAATATAGGTAATATCACCCACATAGTAGCGATCAGGTTGAGAGACAGTAAACTCTCTTTCCAGTAAATTTGGAGATATACGCTTATTATGCTTGGAATTAGTCGTCGCTTTAAAGCGTCTCTTCGTTTTACAAAACAAACCGGCTTTTTTCATTAATCGACCAATTCTCCGGCGGCTTATATGAACGCCTTTTTCAGCCAGTTTTCTTTTTAAGACGACGGGTTCCATAAGTCTTGCGACTGTCTTCAAACAGTTTTTTAGCTGCTCAGTAAGCGCTTCATTTTCTTTCTCTCTATCCGTTTTAGGAGAGCTAACCCAATCATAATAGCAACTACGGGAAACATCCATAAAACGGCACAGAATCGTTACCGGGTAATCTTTAGCCTGATCAGTTATCCATGCGTACTTCACAAAGTTTCCCTTGCAAAGTACGCTGTGGCCTTTTTAATAAATCACGCTCCTGAATCACTTTTGCCAATTCTTTTTCAGACGTGTTAAGTATAGCCACATTACTTCGCTATAGATTGATCAAAACAAACTCTCAAGAAATACTTAAAAAAACAATCTTTTTTCTTTTTGTAGGATTTAAACCACGTAACTTCTCAATAAGTCTGTGCATTTAAACAGCACAAACTTTACCTTTCAGCAACTCAGGCAGATATGGGATCAAATTTCTCTTGCTGATCCGGTCATTAATAAAATCCCAGAATGAAATTCCTTGTTTCAAACAATTTTCTTTAAACTGACAAAGGTATCTCTGCAAAGTTGCCCATCCTTTGAGCGTGTACTACCACTAATTTTACGCTTAATAACATATTCTCGAATATCATTTTCACTCAAATTATTATGAAGAGGAATATCAGGCCGTTCCAATACCAGCAGTAATTCTGTTTTATTTCTTGCCAATCGTTTCAGTGCCTGATTCAACGTTTCAAAGCTTGTTTTAGTCCGGCACAATTCATCAAAATGTTCAGCAATCGCTGACTTCAACGGATCATCTGGCTCAAGTTTATATTGTTTGAGATCATAAAATAGTTCCCAAATCTGAGTATGTACCCAGTTCAGTTCTTTATCATGTCGCTCATTGAGTGGTAGTATCCGCTGAAACACTCTGTCTGCATGTATCCAACATAATGCGTGCAACAAAATATCAAATTGTCCTGCATCATCACTCACAATCACCAAATCACTTGGAAAGCCACTGTTAATTAATGCCCCCAGTAAAGCGCCTTCTGTGGCAATGCGAACATGCCGTTGTGTTATGATACTATTGTTCTGCAGATAGTATTTCCAGGCTTCTTCATTATCAAAGCAAGTCTGATGACTTTGTTCAATAACGCTCAATGGCTTGTGAGGTAATTTTTCTGCTCTCATATAATCAAGTGCTGCATCGTTGAGCGTATAATCAACAGCAGCACCTCGTAACAATTGTAGAAAATTAATCCGGCTCTTATATCGAGTACTTGAAAACCAGGCAAAGGTTTCATTGCCAACGTGAGTACAATAACCATTCTTTCCATCATGACGACTACCCGTATCATCAACATGGATATAAGTACTATTGTTGATACCGGCAGTTAGCAATGTATTTTTTTCAGTATGAAAATGGTCTTTGTCATGGATTAAAATCTCATTGATCTGACCCGTTGAAATATCAAAACCTAATTCTGTTAATTGTTGTATTATCAATGGCTGAGTCACTCTCTGGTGATAATATTGATAAACGATATAACTCTGTAATGTATGGCCAAAATGTCCTATATGTGTATCAAAGCTCAATTTTCCTATACAGGTATCACCATCGGGTGTTTTATAGCGAGCCAATCGATAACGAGTATTGAAAGGCTTAATCAGCAGCTCCTGAACAAAATAATCCTGATACCCTAAAAAACGTGAATGTTCTGGCAGGTTATCTGGTTTGATAACGGTGGTTTTATGAATAGCCAATTTCTTCTTTCGTTTACGACTTTTACTAGTCCCATTTCCTGAGTTGTTTTTCTTGCTTCCTGAATGACCTGTCGGATTATCATTGTCATCATCCTTTGGCAATTTACTGGCTCTTATTTTAGGCTTTGGAGGTAGCTTTTTAAGCTTAGCAACTTCTGTTTTAAGGGCATCGATTTCAACCTGTTGGTTTTGAATGATTTCCTGTTGTTGCTCCATGAAAGCAAGGAGTAATCGGACTACCGGTGTCTTTTCTTCTTCAGGTATCTCTGGAATTGGGTAATTTTTTCACTATAATCAATACAGGTTGTTTTCAATAAAACAATTGTATCATGGCTTTTTAAGGCTCTTTAGTTTGCCCTGTGTTGATCAAACTCCCTCTCAGTTAAGATAATATTCAAAAATATTCTATTTCGATCTGAGACAGATCGACAGGATCATTTATAGGGATAAATTACATGGGGCAGTGAAAATGCAATTTTTGTCCTCTAAAATGCTGTCAAGACTTTTTTTGTTTTTATTTCAAGTTTTGCACAGACTTATTGAGAAGTTACTGTAGATCATCATAACCTCCTGAAAAGTTACCTGATTTTGAAAATAATAGAACGGGGGACTGATTAAGCAGTGGCGTATGACATACTGCGCAAGTGGGATCACCCTTGTCCTTTTTTAAATAAGCAGTGAAAAAAGGGTCAACAAATGCTTTGGCATGCAGTGATGTTTGCCATTCCTGATAGATTTCACTATGGCAGAGACCACAGTCTTTAGCTTTTAATGAAATAGCACCTTCAGGCACTTCTTGATAGGGGATATATTGAGTTGTCTTGTCGGAGAGCTGATAGATTCCTTTTGGGTTGAGAAGGTAAACCAGCGCGATCACAATGAGAATAACGGCACTGATGATAAGCACGATTTTTTTCATTAGAAATCTCCTCAAGCATTAAATTAAATGTTAAATCAAGTATTCAATCAAGTAGTGTAATAACGTTATTGTAGCGCAAATTGTACCTAGATGCTTATTTTATTTATAATTTTACAAGACCCTCTACGGGTAATTGATTATGTGCTGCCATTTAAAAGAGGTTTACAATGTCTAAGTTCATCGGATTCAGCCATGAAGCCATTCAATTTCTGAATCAAGTGAAGCAAAATAACAATAAGCCTTGGTTTGATGCGCATTATGACTTTTATCAGCAAGATATTTTAGAAGTTTCTCGAGATCTGGTCGAAGATCTGGGTGAAGCCTTGCAACAGATTGCACCGGGCATTAATGTGGTTCCCAAGGTGAATGGCTCTATTTATCGTTTTGCAAGAGACGCTAGATTCAGCAAAGACAAAACACCTTATAAAACCCATCTGTCTTATTTGTTCTGGCAGGGGGCTTTGAAGCGTACTCGGTGTCCGGGGTTTTATTTGTCTATTCGACCAGAGTTTGTGCAAATAGGCGTTGGTATTAATCACTTTACGCCTGAGTACCTACAAGCCTGGCGACAGCAATGTGCGCATCCTCGTGCGGGCAAAGCAATTAAAAAAATAGTCGCAGCTTTAAAGAAAGCCGGTATTCAAATACATGGCGAACAATTAAAACGCATACCGAGAGGTTTTGTGCCATGTGATGAGGCAGAAGGCTTTTTTAATGAAGATTTGATTCGTTATAAAGGCCTAAAATGCTGGTTTCAAGTGCCCTTGCCCCAGCAGGTTTATGCTGCTGATTTTGTGCCATTTTGTTATGCATATTATCAGCAATTATTACCACTTTTTGAGTGGCTGGTGGGAATTTTAAGTCACTTTACAGTTGAGACCGATTTTTCAGATTTTTGATTCTGAGCAATTTGTCACAAAAACAATTGATAAGCTAAATATTTATTAAATTTGATTTGTGGGTACAGATTAAAAAGCAGTTTATGTCTATGCTGAATATACCTCTGATACTTGGAAGTGCAGACTTCGTTCTCTTTGTTAAGAGATGTAATTTAAAGCCTCAATCATGTAGTGCTTATACAATCAATCGGCTCTAAATCAAAATGCCTTGCTGCATTTCCAAGTATCACGGGTATACAACACTTCGAAAAAGATGTTTTCAATAAATAGTCAACGGATAGGATATGAGTAACCAAGAAACAAGCTTGCATAAAGTTTTTTTTCTATCTTTAACAGGGACTATACTCGCCTCTGTAGGGATGCTCGTGCCTACTCATATCCTAGCTTCGGATGATTTTTCTGCATACGGTATCGGCAAGCCAGCGCTTGTCAGGCCTCCGGAAAAATTGCCCAAGCAAAAAATATCTAACGCACCCTTTTTCAAAGATTTTGAAAAAGACTTTCGTGTAAATTTCCTCCAGAGAAAATCAATAACAAGCAAGTCGGCAAAGTCCAAGTCAGCTAAAACAATCAATGACTCACCTTTGTTAATTGAACTTGATTATAAAGATCAAAATGCTACTTTTGCATCGCCTTATCATGGCATTAACTCCGAACAAAAAAATACCATCAATCATACCAGCAATGAATATCAAACGCGCATGGGCTATCAATTTAAGCATTTAACCCCTGAGGCAAGTCTTAAGTACAGCCCTGATTCTTATGGCTTTGGCAAATATTATAATTATGAATTAGGTGTTGCAGTGCCCATCAAAGATATTTTTTCACTGGAAACCCGTTATGGCTGGAACAAGTTTGATAAACAGGCCGAAAAAGGGGGGATGGAAGATTATCAGGACTGGAGTGTTGGCGTTTCTACCACTTATAAGGGCATGAAACTCAAAGTTGATTACATTGATATTAACGCGGGTGACAAATCGCCTGAATGTGGACGTCTATTACCCTGCGAAAGTAAAACTGTTTTTAGCATTATCAAGAATTTCTAGCAGAGCCATAGAATGATTAAAACCAGTCATTCAATGGTTTTGGTTTACCTAAATGATAGCCCTGCCCATAAGTGATGCCCATTTTAGTTAGAGTATCTACATCTTCCTGTGTTTCAACATATTCAGCTACAGTTTCCTGGTTGTTGAGCTGACATATTTCCTGAGTATGACGGATCATCAACTTATCAAAGTCGTTAGTAAGCATGTCGCGTACAAAGCTACCATCAATTTTAACCACGTTAAACGGTAGATTTTTTAGATAGTCAAACGAGGCCATCCCCGTACCAAAATCATCCAGAGCAAAACCGATTTTTTTGCTATGACAAAAACTAATAAGTTCTGAGGCTTGAGACAGATTGCCAATAGCGGATGTTTCAGTAATTTCTAATTCCAGACATTGCCAGGGAAAATCGACTTGCTCAATTGTTTTTTTCAGTTCAGTTTGAAAGTCAGGATCATTCAGTGTGCCACCGGCTAGATTAATATGTGCAGAATGTAGTTTTTTTACATGTTCAGGTTGTTGCATGACACTGGCGAGGAATGTCTTGAGTACAAAAATATCAATATCAACCATCATATTGTAGCGTTCAGCAATGGCGAGAAAACTATCGGGAGGCATAAACTCACCCTGGCCGTTCCACATTCGAATGAGTACTTCATAAGATATTTTGTGAGTGTTTGTATCCTGCAAGGGAACAATGGCCTGAGCGTAGAGTTCAAAGCGTGAAGGACCGTTCTGTAAGGCTTCTTTGATATAGCCTGCGATTGCTAAATCATGATTGTTTTTATTTTGTTCGTTATAAATATGCAGTTTATTATGACCGGTGGCCTTGGCATTATAAAATGCAATATCCACTGTTTTTATCAGCTCTTCTAAAGTGTATTCAAAAGGCTCGAATATGACCATGCCGATGGATGCTGAAAGGGTAATGGTATTCTCTTCATGTTTAAAATGTACGCTTTTGAGTCGTTTAAGTTGTTGTTTGGCAAATTGAATTGCTTCGTCTTCTGAGGTGTTTTTTATCAGCAGAAAAAAATCATCACCACCTACGCGAGCGATAACAATGTTATCGGGAATATCATTTTGTAATATCAGGGCGATTTTTTTGAGTACTTCATCACCCGCAATATGGCCTACGGAGTCATTCACCAGTTTAAACTGATCCAGATCGATACTTAATAATGCATGATGGGAAGGACTCGTGTTTATATCGGGTCGTAATACTTGCTCGATTTCCTGTTCGATGGCATAACGGTTGAGTAAACCGGTTAAATAATCATGGCGACTGCGGTAGTCAAGCTTGTTTGTTTTTTCTTTGATTTGTTCAATCATGTTATTGAAACCGTCAAACAAAGATCGTACTTCATTTTTGGCATCGGTTGAAATATTTTGGTTTTCTTGTTTGTGGACGTCATAATGCGTCATTGCATGATCTAATTGACGAAATGGCCGGGTAAAAATAAGGCTGATTTTCCAAGCAAGCAATAAGCCAATGGCTAATAGTGCAGGAAAAATAAATAACAATGTATAGAGATGTTCTTTAAGACCGGTTTGGTATTGCTTTGGGTTGATGACAATTAAGGTTTGACCATAGGTGTAATCATCTGCTTGAACAGGAAGCTTAAGGAATAGTCGATCTTGTTTTGAAAACCAAGATTGTCCCATGAGTAATTTTTTGCCCTGCAACTCCCTAGTATAATCCAGCACACCATGACTTAAAATCGCTTGGTTGTCCTGATCAAATAAAACCAGCGCATCGACCGATTTAAAGCCGCTGATACGAAAGGCAATGTCAGCATAGATATCCGCTTCGGGTGAGAGCAGGGCTTTGAGTAAATCATTGTTTAGAGAACGTCCAAGGGTACTAGCTTGAGCAACTGCAATGGAGCGGCGTTCTTGATGGTCGAACCAGGTCAATAAGAGAAATATACCCAACTCAATAACGATGAGTAAAATGGCAATCAAAATAATTAATTGACTGCGGATGCTGAATTTTTGCCACATAGCTATTTTTCAATCGGGAGTTTAAAGTCATTACCCCATTCATTCCATGATGCATCGTAGTTGGATACATCATAGCCTAACTCCCTCAAGGCTAGATAATTTGCTGATGAGACACGTCCAATGGCACAATAAATAACCACTTTTTTATTGCGTGGAATATCGCTATAAAGCTTGGTTAATTGATCAATACTCTTCAGGCTGGAAAAACCACCGGTTTTAGCAATATTATGTGAAGCAGGGAGGTTGATTGCTGTTGGTATGTGGCCAAAACGCTTGGCAGAGGACGTTTTGCCAACATAGTCTGAGGTGTTTCGTGCATCGATAATGAGTTGGTTTTTATTACGGGTGGCTAATTGAGTGCTAAATTTACTGGCAAGTCGTTTATGGTTTAAGCTGGCAATATATTGACTGGGCTTTGCTGTATGGTTTTCTAAACTAATGGGATAGTCTTTACTAATCCAGTGGTCATAGCCATGATCCAATACCTTGACCTTGCTGAGCCCATAGACTTCTAAAATCCAAAATAGGCGAGCGGCATCGACTAAATCACCATTATCATAAATAACAACCTGTGACTTTTTATCGATGCCTCGTAAGCGAAAATTCTTTTGTGTAACACCTGGGGAGCTGATTTTACCATTCAACTTCTGATTCTTGTATGTTAATGCAATGGGGTAACTTAAAGCACCTTGAATGTGACCGGCTTGATAAGCCTCAGGATCGCGAGCATCAAGAATAATCAGGGAATTATCGCTTAATTGCTGTTTAAGTTGCTCAGGTGACATGCGTAGACTTTCTGAAAAGGCCACAGTGGGTAAACAGACAATGATAATGAGCAATATGACCAGCAATTTTTTCATAGCGTAGCGAATTCCTAGATATGGTGATTTTGGGTATAGAAAAAGGTTCTAGAAAAAGTATAGGCTATAATCGATTTAGCGCCAGTTTAAAGTGCTTTATTAGAGTGAAAAAGTCGATATAAGATAGGAATGATAATCAAACTGACCAGCATGGAAAAACTGAGTCCCCAAACAATCACCACTGCCAGTGGTTGTAGCATTTCAGCCCCATCACCTAGACCAATCGACAATGGCAACATACCGACAACGGTGGTGAGGGTGGTCATAAGAATAGGGCGCAAGCGTAATCGGGCTGCATGACTAATGGCCTGCTCTAATGCCAGACCTGCTTTGCGTTCCAGTTCAATTTGTTCGACCAGTACAATAGCGTTGTTGACTACGATACCTGCCAACATAATCAAACCGAGCCAGACGGGCATTGATACGGGCAAGTCTCTGAAATAGAGTCCGGCGGCAACACCAATGATCATAAAAGGGATTGCCATAAGGATAATTAAGGGATTTTTTAATGATTCATATTGCACGGTCATCACCACAAAGACCAGAAAAATGGCCAGAACAAAAAGAATCATACTCATATCACGGCCTTCCTGAATAGCCTTGCTGCCACTGCTATTATAGAGAAAATAGCCATCAGGCAAGGGAAAGTCTTTAATTTTCTGCTCAATTTTTGCCATGACCGGGAGTAGATCATCATCATCAATTAGGCTTGCAGTAAGCTCGACAATTCTTTGCTGATTATCACGCACAATCACTGAGGGGGAGGCGGCAAATTCAAGATTGGCTACCTCATTGAGATAGACGGCTTCACCATTGTGATGTTTGATTAAAATATGGTTTAAATCATCATTGGATAAAATGCTAGCGCGTGATAAGCGGATACGTATATTGTATTCACGATCATTTTCAATAAAATCAGAGACGATGACACCATCTAAGGCGACTCTCAGTGCATAGCCAATGTCGCTGGCCTTAATGCCTAGGTCGGCTGCTCGTTGACGACGAATTTTTAATTTCAGTTCCTTATTGTTTTCTTCATAGGTTTGCTCAAGATTTCTTAGGCCGTCAACCTCACTGAGCTTGGCGACCAATTGATTGCCAATTTGATTGAGTGTTTGCAGATTTTCACCCTGTACACGCAGACTGATTTTTTTATCACTCTTGCCCAAACGTACTCCACGAACGCCTCGTACAAAGAGTCGGGTTTTGATGCCGGTTAAATTTAATGCGGCTATTTTAGGCTTGATGGCTGTGATCCATGCTTGAGCATCCATAGTACGTTCTGAACTGGATGTCAGTTGAATTTTAATCGAGCTGGAATTACTGCTTTCTCGTTGTGAGCGACCAAAAACACTGCCACCAATGGTGCTAAAGACTGTAATAACTTCTTTGTCGGCTAATAATAGGCTTTCAATTTTGTCTACGACCTGATCCATTTCGTTCAGGCGCATACCCGGCTCACCAGAAATACTGAGGTAAACTCGGCCTTCATCTATTTTAGGCAGAAAGATTTGTTTTTCATTAATAATGAATTGCACGCTCAAAAATAGGGCAGGCAGTAAAATAATAAAGGGTAGCCAACCATGATGGATAATGAAACCAACTAATCGCTCATAGCCTGATGCAATGGTGGTAAAAATTTTTCGGGGGGGCTTTTTAACGGGTTGCTTGAGTTGTGCTGCAAGACTCGGTACTACCGTGAGGGAAACCAGCATGGAGGCCACAATGGCAGCAGATATGGTGATGATAAGTTCTTTAAATAAGAGTCCGACCAGACCACTCATGAATAAAAAGGGCAGTACAGCGGCTAAATTGGTACTGGTGGATGCGACAATGGCGCTATTCACTTCATTGGCTGCTTGTAAGGCAGGGTGAAGACCTTTTTCTTGTGTGCCATGTTGCTCGGACTGATGGCGGGAAATATTTTCCAACATCACAATGGTGCTATCGACCAACATACCAATGCCCAGGGCTAATCCTCCCAGAGTCATAATGTTCAGTGTCAGCCCGGTGATTTCCATAATAATAAAAGTGATCACAATCGCCAATGGTATTGCCGTACCAATGATCAAAGTGCGGCGAATATCACCAAGGAAAAAATACACCACTAACATGGCTAGAAATGCACCGGTCAAAGCGGCACGAGAGGCATTGCTAAGTGCGTGTTTGATGAAAATAGCCTGATCATCAACCGCCGTAATTTGCACATCATCAGGGATCAGATGTTCATCTTTTAATTGCTTAATGCGTTGGTTTATCGCATCTACAACTGCTACAGTATTTGCCTGAGGTTGTTTTTGTATGGAGAGTTTAACGCCTTCCATGCCATTGAGACGAATGCTTACTCGCTCATCTTCATGGGTGTCTAAAATCTGTGCGACTTCGTTGAGTTTCACCGCCTCATCGACTTGTTGTGCTTGTTCGTTAAGCAAGGGGAGTTGCGCTAATTCTTCCAGTGTTTCAAAACGAGCATTGGTGCGAGTGCTGAGTTCGTCAAAGGCGGTATAAATACGTCCGGCGGCAATGTCCCGGTTTTCTTCTTTGATTAACTTATCGATGTCAGAAAAATTAAGCTGCTGAGGGACTAGACGTTGTTGATCCAGAATGATTTGAATTTCCCGAACCAAACCGCCACCCAGTTCAGTTGAGGCTACGCCGGGAATATTGATAAACCATTTACTTAATTGATAATCGACATAGCTACGCAAGTCGATAGGAGAACGCTGGTTGGAACTCACAATAAACTCGATGATAGGAATTTGTGAGGGATCGCGCTTATAAATAACGGGTGGGTCAATGGAGTCGGGTAAAAAACGTTTGGCTCGATCCAGACGGTTGCTGGCATCACGTAAAGCGACATTGATATCCGTGCCATAAGGAAAACTCAGATCCACGGAACTACGACTCTCAGTGGTTCGAGACTGTATTGAAATTGCCCCTTCGGTGATGGCCAATTGTTCTTCTAGTTGCCGGGTGATTTTGTCTTCCATAATGGTAGCGGGCACACCGGGATCGACAATACGTACCCGTACATCGGGATAAATAATGTCGGGTAATAAATTCACGCCTAGTCGCTCTAGCATGAATAAGCCTAATACCAAAAAGGCCAATGCAATCATATTGACCCCAATAGGATGCTTGATGGCCCAAGCAGCGATATTATTATTTGCAGCGTGTTTTAGCATGTTATTTTATGGCACATTTATTCTTGCCCATTTATTCTTGCCCATTTATTCTTGCATAGGGGAATTGATGATATTAACTTTTTTGCCGTCACGCAATCCGAATAAGCCTTTGCTGACCACTTTATCACCAACATTCAGTCCTGATAATATCTCCATTTTTTGTGGGTATTTACGCCCAGTGATAATGTTTTTGCGGGCAATTTTATTCTCAGCATCAATGCTAAAGACATAAGCCCCTAATTGGTCATAACGGATGGCCGATAGGGGGACTACCAGCACTGTTTTATTGGCAGTGACCAGTGAAATACGCGCCAGTTGTCCGGGGCGTGCTCCCTTGGGCACGGGGGATAGTTTTACTTCGACTAAGCCTTTGCGGGTTTTGGCATTAATGTTGGGATAAATTCGATAAATATTACCCTGCCAGATTTTTTTCCCTAAAGCATCGACCTGATAGCTAATCGCATCATGCAGTTTTATCTGGTTCAAATGTAATTCAGACAAAGGCACTTTGACGATAAGACTGGAGGTATCAATGAGACTCATAAACTGGGTGTGCAAGGGTAATACATCACCTGGTTCAGCCAGACGTTCGCTGACAATGCCTGCCCACGGGGCTTTAATCTGTGTATAGCTTAAACGCTTTTTCTGCAAATTGTATTCAGCTTTATCCAAGGCAACCTTTGTTTTGGCTCGAATCAACAGTTCTTTTGAGGTGAGATTGGATTTAGAGAGTTTTTCTAAGCGTCCATAGTCAATAATTGACTGCTTGAGGGTGGCATCAGCCTTATTGTATTGGGCACGAAAAATAGTGTCGTCCATACGCGCTAATAAATCGCCTTTGTTGACCTTATCACCCTCATAAAAAGGCAAGCTTTCCAATATGCCTTGCGCCTGATTAAAAAAGCGTACCGTGCGGAAGGGGTCTAAAGTCCCCGTGACGGTCATTTTATGGTTCATAGATTCATTCATGACTTCAGCGACTTCCACCGCAGGCAAGGGGCGGGCAATGCGTTTTTTTGATGCCGAATCAGAGGTATTATCCAAGCCATCACAAGCGGTCAAAAATAAGCTGAAAATACTGAATAACAGGATGGTAATACTATTTTTTGTAAGGTATTTAATTATTTGCATACAATATAAATTTATTTTAATGTTTTCCAGTAAATAGTTTAAGTGTCGTTATAAGTATCTTTATAGGTATAGTTTAGCGCGAAAATTGATTAGAATGCATGCTTATTTATTTGCCAGAGGCTATTGCCTGATTTAATTATGACTATTCGTACCCATTATACTGCCGCACCCCATAAAGATCGCCATGATTTCTCAAATCTTCGACGTATTGTACCATTTTTGTGGGAATATAAAGGCCGAGTGCTGGCCGCGTTACTGCTCTTGATTGCCGCCAAGGTTGCCACCGTCGGTGTGCCATTTATCCTGAAAGAAATTGTCGATAATTTGTCTAAAACGGATGTCGTTCTGGTTTTACCTGTGGTGCTCTTGTTAGGCTATGGTGCGCTACGCCTTCTCAATGTATTATTCAGTGAATTACGTGATACTGTCTTTGCCCGAGTTCGCTATCGTGCCATGCGAAATCTTTCCCGTGAAGTCTTATCCCACCTTTATTCCTTATCGCTACAATTTCATTTAGAACGTCGTACGGGGGGCATTTCCCGTGATTTAGAGCGGGGTACTCGAGCCGTCTCATCGATTATGAATTATCTGGTGTTTAATATCATTCCAACCGTGGCTGAATTTGCGCTGGTGGCGGTGCTTCTCTTGGGTGATTATGCGGTTGAGTTTTCCATTGTCACCTTTAGTACGGTTTTTATTTATATTACCTTTACACTCTTGCTCACCAATTGGCGTATGCATATTCGCCACCACATGAACCGCTTGGACTCCAGTGCCAATGCCATGGCGGTGGATGGTTTAATTAATTATGAAACGGTGAAATATTTTAATAATGATCCTTATGAGATCAATCGTTATGATAATACTCTGGACGAATGGGAAGACTGTGCGGTAAAAAGTCAGGCATCCATGTCGCTACTGAATTTTGGTCAGGGCAGTATTATTGCCGTCGGTGTGACGACAATGATGTTCTATGCCACTCAGGGTGTTGTTGATGGCAGCATGACGATTGGTGACTTGGTCTTGGTTAATGCACTGATGTTGCAACTCTTTATTCCCCTGAATTTTCTGGGCATTATTTATCGCTCCATGATGCATTCACTGGCGGATATTGATCTGATGTTTGAATTGCTGGATAAAAAAGGCGATGTCAGTGATGCCGAAAAGGCCAATGAGCTACAAGTGTCACAGGGTGTGGTGAAATTTGATAATGTTGATTTTGGCTATCAATCTGAGCGGCAGATTTTGCATAAGGTCAGCTTTGAAATTCCAGCGGGTAAAAAATTAGCGGTTGTCGGCCCCTCCGGTGCGGGCAAGTCAACATTGTCGCGGCTATTGTTTCGTTTTTATGATGTTGATAGTGGCAGTGTGAGTATTGATGGGCAGTCGGTGACAGAAGTGACACAATATAGCCTGCGTCAGGCAGTGGGTATTGTGCCGCAGGATACGGTGCTATTCAATGAAAGTATTTTCCACAATATTATTTATGCCCGTCCGGATGCAACAGAGGAAGAAGTGTTTCAAGCCAGTCGTTTAGCCAATATTCATGGTTTTATTGCTCAATTGCCTGAAGGCTATGATACCGTGGTAGGCGAACGCGGACTCAAACTCTCTGGCGGAGAAAAACAACGGGTGGCCATTGCCCGGGTGATTTTAAAAAATCCGCATATACTGGTTTTTGATGAAGCGACCTCATCACTGGACTCACATTCTGAGCAGATTATTTTAAGTTCTCTGGCAGATGTGGCACAGCAACGCACCACCCTAGTCATTGCCCATCGACTATCCACTATTGCCGATGCGGATATTATTCTGGTACTGGAAAAAGGCCGGGTTAAAGAGCAGGGGAGTCATGAAGAATTGCTGGCTTTGAATGGTCTTTATAGCAGCATGTGGAATATACAATTGCAAGAAAAGCAGGATAATAAAAAGTAAAGGTAAACAATGCATGGCAGATGATAAGTTATTATTAGCGGTAGTAGAAAAAGGCGGCTATCCGGATTTTACCTCGGTTTATGAAAGCATGGGCTTCACCGTTGAAATGGTGAGCACACCACGTAAAGCGATCAGCTTTTTGAAAAAAAATGCGGTCACTCTATTGGTTTCAGAATTTAATTTTCAAACTGATTTTCGGGATAGAACCAGTTCCTTAGAATCGATTATGGCCAGCGTTCAGCACCAGCAGGACATCAAGGTGGTGATCTTTTTAGATAAAGATAATGTCGAACGCTTTGAAAGAGTCAGTTCACGCTTTCCGATACATAATACCTTGACCTTTCCCTTTGATGAGGCACAATTAAAAAAAGCACTGGTACTTTGAAATTGCTAGTGATGAACTGATTATTCTAGCTTAAAAGGAATTAATAACATGCTTCACCAACCGTTAGGGATACTGAGTAAACTATTACTTATCTTCTTTGTTTTGCAAAACACTGCGTTTGCAACTTGCCAATGGAATGCTGAGCTTTCGCCGCAAGTTGAAAAAAAACAAGCAAATCAATTAACACAGGATATTGAAACTTACTATTCTCTTATTGAAGAGTCACTGCAACATCGTAGCATTAGCCTACAGCTTTTCGGCTCACTACAAAACGAACTAGAAAGCAATGCTCACCTTTCCGCCGCCAGTCTAAATCACTTTAAACAAGCGATAAAAACACATCTTAAGTTACGCCAACGTTTATACGATATGGTACAGGCAAGAAAATGTTGGTTGCCGGAAGAGCAAAATAATGACGAAAACTTCTTTGTAAAGCAGACCTCGCAAGCTATTTCTATTATGCAACTTAAAGGCATTATGCTGTCACTTTCAGCGGCATTAAATCTCTATGATAATTATCTTTTAGTGGTGGCAAGCTTTCAGCAAGAACCCCAACTCAGACGGATTATTGATCAGCCCGATAGTGGTTTTGGTTTGTCCAGCAACCACCTTATGGATGCTACATTAGCCTTTAATTCAGTCATCAATCGCGCCCAAGCAAAACAGGCCATTCAGTTTTATCAAAGAGAAATTAAAGCTTATTTAACGCAGCAAAAAAATGCAGAAAAGACGGTCAAAAATGATAGTGTCGGGTATCTAAAAACACTCATTGAACAAAGTCCTTCGTATCAAATTTTACAAAAAAACGCCAGTCTGTCTTTTTTACAGAATAAAATAAAATTCTACACGGTGGCGAGCAATGACTCCTTGGTTAAACTAGAAAATGAAGGGGTAAATTTGCTCAGTTTGCTGTTTGGAAATACCATTGGCTTAGTGGAAGCTCGCAAAGGCAAACTCTATCAACAGAAGGATTTGGAACAGCAAATAAGTCAGCAGCTAAAAGCCGGTGATATTCTCTTGGAGAAAACCCCTTTTCGTCTAACCGATCAATTTATTCCCGGTTATTGGGGACATGCGGCTATCTGGATTGGTAATGAGCAAGAACTGCGAGCCTTGGATTTATGGACGCATCCCATTGTGCAGCCTTGGCAGAAAAAAATTAATCAGGGTCATGCCATTGTCGAAGCTCTACGGTCGGGGGTTGAACTGGATCCCTTGAGCCATTTTATGAACATTGATGACATGGCTATTTTACGCGATAACAAACTTAGCAAAAGCCAATTACGTCAGGTGATCCTCAATGCTTTTCGACAATTAGGCAAAGCCTATGATTTCAATTTTGATATCACCACCAGTGATAGAATCGTTTGTTCAGAATTAATTTATGTCAGTTATTTACATATCGACTGGCCGGTTGAAAAAGCGCTGGGACGTTATACTATCAGTCCCGATCATATTGCTGCCAAAGTGAAAGATGATACACTGAATATTGTTAGCCTCTTTTTACATGGCAAAGAAATGACAGACAATAAAAAACAACATTTTATCAATGTACTGGATGAATAAAAAAGGATAAATAATGAAAGCAAGAGCCGCAGTTGCCTGGGAAGTTAAAAAACCATTGGTTATCGAAGAAATTGATGTCATGGGCCCCAGAGAAGGAGAAGTGCTACTAAAAACCATCGCTTCAGGCGTGTGCCACACCGATGCCTTTACCCTTTCCGGTGATGATCCAGAAGGATCATTTCCCTGTGTCTTAGGCCATGAAGGCGGTTGCGAAGTGGTTGAACTTGGCGCAGGTGTCAAAGACCTCAAGGTCGGCGATCATGTGATACCACTTTATATTCCAGAGTGTGGCACCTGCGAGTATTGCCAATCGGACTTGACCAATTTATGTCAATCCATTGCCGGTACTGTCTGGACGGGTTATATGCCTGATGGCACGCGCCGTTTTTCTAAAAATGGCAAAGATATTTTTCATTATATGGGCTGTTCTACCTTTTCAGAATATACCGTAGTGCCCGAAATTGCTCTGGCTAAAATCAATAAGGCCGCACCCTTAGATAAAGTGTGTCTGCTGGGCTGTGGCGTCACAACGGGCATTGGTGCTGTCCTTAATACCGCTAAAGTCAGGCCGGGCTCTACGGTGGCTGTTTTTGGTTTGGGTGGCATTGGCTTGTCCTGTGTGCAAGGTGCAGTCATGGCAGGCGCAGAGCGTATTATTGCTATCGATATTAACCCCGATAAGTTTGCCTTTGCCAAGCAATTGGGTGCGACTGACTTTGTTAATCCCAATGATATCAATGGCTCTTTTGTGGAGTATATGCAGGACACTTTTAATGGTGGCCCTGACTATTCCTTTGAGTGTATTGGCAATGTACATGTGATGCGTGATGCCTTGGAATGTACTCACATGGGCTGGGGAGTCTCTACTGTCATTGGCGTTGCAGGCGGTGGGCAAGTGATCGAAACACGTCCCTTTAATCTGGTTGTGGGACGCACCTGGAAAGGCACGGCCTTCGGTGGAGTGAAAGGCCGTAGTGAATTACCCGGCTATGTTGACCGTTATATGGATGGAAAAATCGAATTGGATTCATTAGTGACTCACACCATGCCACTGGAAGATATTAATAAGGCCTTTGACCTGATGCATAGTGGTGAAAGCATTCGTTCAGTGATTATATTTTAAGCTTATGAAACCAATAGAATCCATAAAAGAGTTTGGCGGTTACTTAAATCGCTATGAACACCAGTCTGTGACTTGCCAGTGTCAGATGACTTTTTCTGTTTATTTGCCGCCACAAGCTGAGTTGCATCCGGTGCCTGCCTTGTATTGGCTGTCCGGTCTCACTTGTACTGATGACAATGTACGCACTAAAGCTGGTATGCAACGCTATGCTGCTGAACAGGGGATTGCCCTGATTTTTCCGGATACCAGTCCTCGTGGTGAAGCGGTTGCCGATGTGGCTGAACGCTATGATTTGGGACACGGAGCAGGGTTTTATGTGAATGCTACGCAACAGCCCTGGCGTACACATTATCAAATGTTTGCCTATGTGACAGAGGAATTACCCCGTTTAATTGAGGCTGAATTACCTATTATGGCGAATGTTAAGTCGATCAGCGGCCATTCGATGGGTGGTCATGGGGCATTGATTTGTGCTTTGAAACTGCCGCATGATTATTGCTCTGTGTCTGCTTTTTCACCCATTGCTAATCCGGTTGAATGTGACTGGGGCAAGGGCTGTTTTAGTGCTTACTTGGGCGCAGACAAACACGCATGGCAGGCTTATGATGCCACTTTATTGCTTGCTGAGGGAGCGAAGTTTGCTGATATTCTCATCGATCAAGGTACGGCTGATGAGTTTTATGATGAGGGACAATTGCTACCTGAAAACTTTCAGGCCGCCTGTAAACAGGCTGGACAAGCTCTGACACTGAGAATGCAAGAAGGCTATGATCATAGCTATCATTTTATTGCCAGTTTTGTGGGTGAACATATAGCCTATCATGCGCGAGCATTAAAGCTTTGTGCAGTTAGTGATGGTGCGTAATTAACCTGAGTTCTGGGTAATAATTAATGGTATTATTCCAGGTGTAGGTGGGCATGGCTTTATCTGCCCACGCTGATTGAGTACCTTATCTGTACACTTTCAGCGTGGGCACAAAAAACGTGCCCACCCTACGGCACTGCTAATTTTAGCAATAGAAATTATTTACGACGACGTACAAAACCGATGGCAACAAGACCAAGAGCAAGTAATGCTAATGGTGCTGGCTCAGGAACAGCAATGGTATTAACCGTAATATCTGTTCTGGTGATTGAGTTACCTTGGCCATCAAGTACTTCAAGCCAAAGATTATAAGTGGCCACTTTGTTGGGGTCGAATGATGAGCCAACAAGATTCAGTAAACCTGGATTCCATGAGTTCTGAATGACAGTGTTTGCGGATAAAAGGTTATTGTAATTGGGTATGGCACTGGTACTGGCTATGGCAGGGAGGGTTGAACAATCCACTTCAATACCACCGCCTGCAACAGTCGAATTATTACCAAATGAATTGCCTGCACAGGCTAAAGCGCCCTGTTGTACAAGACCGCCTGTTAATATGATCGGATCAAATACAGTGCTTCCACCGACACCCACTTCTTCACCACCAATAAGATAAGTAAAGTCATCTAGGTCGTTGTTGGTATTGTCATCAAAGTTGACATTGACAGACCAGTCAATATTCCAAAGTGCCCAATTTGGGTTGCTTGCATCTGTACCTGTGTTGAAGGTGAAGACACCATTAGCACTAGCGACAGGATTAACAAAGCGCTCACGTGCTCGTAATCCTACTTCGATGGAATTTTTTTGATTGACAGAAAAAGAGTCATTAGGAATGCCGCTTCCCATTATGACGTTTGGAGTTACATCTGTGTTGTGGATTACCACAGCATGCCCAGTCAAAGGCAACATCCCTATAGTTAACAAAGCCATACAGCTAAACGACTTATAAATTTTTTCATTGATGACGAACTCCTAAAATTAAAAAGTGTGATATATTTCACAGTTTATGCAATAGGCATATAACATGCCATAACGTTGTTTATGATAAGCGGTATGGTTCTTGCTTGGTGTAGAATTTGTATTTGAAGTTATGACTTGGATTCAGAATGTGTAAAGAAAGCTGACAGATTTTCTATTGTTGCTTAATGGGGGACTGACTAACCCGCTTTACACTTTGTAGTAAAAAATGAATAAAAAGGTGGGCACAAAAAGCGTGCCCACCCTACAGTTTTATACTGATAAAGAACGGAGTCGTCTTTCAAAAAAACATCAATAAGTACGCAATAATTTGAAGAATTAAAAATAATCCAGATGCTATTGTTCATGCACATGACTGCTATGCGGAATTATTTGTCTCAGGCAGGCGTGCCTTATTGCCAGTTTTGTGGGTGAACACATTGCCTATCATGCGCGAGCATTAAAGCTTTGTGCGGATAGTGATGGTGCGTAATTAACCTGAGTTCTGGATAATAATTAACAATATTGTTCCGGATGTAGGGTGGGAATGGCTTTATTTGCCCGCGCTGACTCAGCACCATACATTCACACTTTCAACGTGGGCAAAAATATTATTTCACCCCGTAGATACACGCTTTAATTGATAAAAGTCTATATAAAGACCCTATAAGCCACACATTTTATCACTATACTGGCATCTGAATAATTGTTAGCTATAATTAATTTAATAACGATAATTTGTGGTATTGATAATGATAATAAAAAATTCTACTCGCGTGTTAATTTTGGGTGTCTTGGGATTATTGCTGCAACCGGCAGTCGTATTAGCTCAGGACTGGATTTACACCACTGTCCCCGGTGACAATATTTGGGATATTAGTGAAAAACACCTCGATACTGTTTTGCGTTATAACAAGATAAAAACAATTAACGGGGTCAAAGCGCCTAAGCGAATGCAGCCTGGTACAAAATTGCGTATTCCGATGAAATGGGTTCGCAGTAATCCAACTTCTGCTGAAATCATGGAGGTGCGGGGTAGTGGCGAACTTATTCGCAATAATGGCGATATTGAGAAAGCGCTGAGTCCCGGCACCAAAATCAATTTAGGTGATCAACTTAAAACGGCAGCCGATAGCAGTATTGCTATAAAATTTGCTGATAAAAGTGTCCTGACCTTGCATGAAGACAGTCTGATACGCTTTGATCACCTCTCCGCTCATGGTACGACGGGGATGGTGGATACGCGTATGAAGTTGATAAAAGGACGCATGGATACCCGGGTGACACCCGCATCAGGTCCCGGTTCACGTTTTGAAATTAAAACCCCTTCAGCCATTAGTGCGGTACGTGGAACAGAATACCGTGCAGCCATTTTAAATGCCGAAAACACCTCAAATATCGAAGTGTTAAAGGGTAAAGTGGCAGTGAGTGGCGCGAAAAAGAAAAAACTGATAAAAGCTGGTTTTGGTACTCAGGTGGCTCAAGGCAAAGCACCCATTGCTGCGCGTAAACTATTACCACCACCCGTGCTTAAACCCTTACCCGAACGAATCCGCCGTATTAACTGGATGATTCAGTGGGATGCCATTGAAGGTGCTGAAAAATATCGTATTGAAGTGGCCAATGAAGCTAAATTTAATACCCTTATTTGGCATGAATTTAGCGCCTATACTCGGGCGGCCTTTCCAAACCTAGTTGATGGTCATTATTTTGTGCGCATACGCGGGGTTGATAAACTTGCACTTGAAGGTAAAAGCGTGGTTAAGGAAATCGTTTTAGATGCCCATCCACAGCCACCGGTACAATTAAAACCGGATGAAGACCATGTTTTCCGTGGCAAATCCCCTGAACTGCAATGGACTTCTTCTGCTGATGCGGCCAAATATCGCTTAGAAATTGCCTCGGATAAAGACTTCAAGCAGGTGCTATTGGATAGTAGTGAGATAATGAAAAATAGTTATGATACGGCCAAGCTTTCTGCTGTGGGGCATTATTACTGGCGTTTAACCAGTATTGCACCTGATGGTGAAGTGGGTCCAGTGGGTCGGCTTCGTGGTTATGAAATTAAGCCCATGCCGAAAAAAGTGTCGGCTGAGTTACAGGCCGCCGATGATGGCCAGCTTGTAGCAACCTGGGAAAAAGGCACTCGCAATCAGACTTATCAGATCCAAATGGCCTATGATGAACAATTCATAGAGCAGGAGTTTGATAAGAAAACCAATGAAGCCAAAATTAGTTTTGAACCTGTTAGTGGAATGGTACGCTATTTGAGAATACGCAGCATTGAGGAAGACGGCTATCAAGGTCCATGGGGTACGACACAGCGGGTTGACCCATTGCCTGACGATACCCTATGGTGGGTGCCAGCCATTGGCCTGCTAGGGATATTCCTGCTGTAAGTCGTGATATTTTCAGAACGACAAAAGTCACTGTTTTTTCGGGGCTTACTGACGACTATTTTAGTATTAATTGGGGTCTTTCTGACCCATGAAAAGCAACTAGAACGTCTTGAGTTAGTGACCTATGACACTTTATTGCCTCTGCAAGCCAGCGTTTTTAATCCTCAAATTGTAGTCATTGCCATTGATGATGCCAGTCTGTTGAGGCTGGGGCGCTGGCCTTGGTCACGGCGTCGTCATGCCGAGTTGATTGATAGGCTGACCGATATGGGCGCACGTTCAATTGGCATTGATATTATTTTTTCAGAATATCAAAAAGACGATCCTCAGGCTGATGTAATGTTGGCAAAAGCTTTGGCAAAAAATAAGCATGTTGTCCTCGTTGTCGCGCCTATTCAATCAACGCCTGAAGCGTCTGTTTCTGAATTGTTACCGGTGCCGGATCTGGCTTTAGCGTCCAGTGTACTTGGCCATGTTGATGTTGAATTGGACAAGGATGGTTTATGCCGTCGGTATTTTTTATATGCTGGCATGTCAGACCCTCACTGGCCTGCATTGGCTCAGGCGATGCTGATTGCAGCGGGTGATATCAAGTCTGAAAATCATGAAAAGCCTTCTCAAATGTCTGCGGATAGTTGGGTTCGTCAAAAAGTGACCCTAATTCCTTATGCTAAAAAAGGTCTGCGGCCTACTATCATATCTTATACCGACATGCTCTCAGGGCAGGTGCCAGCATCCGCGATAAAAAATAAATATGTTTTGATCGGTGCAACGGCAACGGGCTTGGGAGATGCCATATCCACCCCGGCATCGCTATCACATGAGCGTATGCCTGGCGTGGAACTCAATGCACATATTTTAAATGGTTTGTTAGAAGGTAAAAATATTTATCCTTTGCCAGAAAAACAAGGCCTGATGATGACGGCGATATTAATCTTGCTCAGCAGTATTATCGTGTTTATGTTGCAATTGCGTTCTGGCTTTATTGCTATGCTGGCAGGTATTCTTGTTACCCTGGGTATATCAGCCTTTTTATTGGCTGGTATGCAATTATGGTTCCCTCCTGTTGCTGCAATGTTAATGATAGCCTTGTCATGGCCATTGTGGAGCATCTGGCAAATGGGCGTTGAGACGCGGTTAAGACAAAATTTATTGAAGCGATTAGAACATCAGTCACTACATCACTCGGCAACTGGCTTACCTAATATGGGCATGTTGGAAGAAAAATTACGTTTGATTAACGATAATGACGATAATTTTTCTAAGCTGGCTTCGTTAATGGTTGTACATATTAATTGGTCAGGCTCAGCAAGCATTACCCTGGGTCGCCCAAGAGGGGATTTATTACTTAAAAAAATTGGCGAACGGCTACAGAAAGTTGTTATAGGCAACCGCTTTATTGCCCATTTGAATGGTGATGACTTTGCCATTTTGTTAAGTGGCCTGGACAATATGCAGGACGTTGAGTTTGCTGCTGTAGCGTTGTTAAAAAAATTACAGGAACCACTGATACAAAATAATCAGGAAATTTTATTAACGCCACAAATCGGTGTGAGTGTCTGGCCTGATGATGGCTTTGACGGCACAACTCTGTTGCGCAATGCTTATACGGCCATGTTTAAATCACGCATTGATGATACCGAGTCACTCTGTATTTACTCGGCGGATATTGGCCAAAAGTTACAGGTGCGTTCTCGTCTGGAACAAGCTCTGGTTCATGCTCTTGAGCGAGGTGAATTTATGGTTTTTTATCAGCCCCAGGTCAATGCACGTGATGGCAGTATTGTCGGTGTAGAGGCCTTGCTTAGATGGCAAAACCCTAGTCTTGGTTGGGTGGGGCCGGATGCTTTTATCCCGGTTGCTGAACATGTAGGACTCATTAATGTCATTGGAAAATGGGTACTAGAAACGGCCTGTCAGCAACTTAAATGTTGGGTTGATGAAGGCTTTGACTCTTTGCGTCTGGCGGTTAATGTTTCACCCTTACAGTTTATTGTGCCTGGATTGGCGAGTAATGTAATGCGTATTGTCGAACAAACTGGTATCAATCCTGCTCAGTTGGAATTGGAGATTACCGAAAGTTCATTAATGCATGATATGGATAATGCCATACAGGTGATGCAGGAAATTCAGCAACAGGGCATGGAGTTGGCAATCGATGACTTTGGAACGGGGTATTCATCACTGAGTAGTTTGCGAAAATTCCCTTTGAATCGGCTGAAAATCGATCAATCATTTACCCGTGAAATTGGCGAAGATGTCGATGCCACAGAAATCACCCTGACCATTCTGGCGATGGGAAAACAACTGGGCTTGAGTGTGATTGCAGAAGGGATTGAAACAGTTGAGCAAGCTGACTTTTTACGCCAGCACGGCTGTGATGAGTTTCAAGGATATTTATATAGTCGGCCTTTACCAGCAGAACAAATATTACCTTTATTACAAAATGGTATTAATATTCAGGATAATGATTAGAGATAGATTTGGCAGTTTATTCTGTTAAGCGATGTCTTGAACTCATAAACTGTATAAACCATTTGACTGTTTGTGGAGTTATTTCATCATTGCCACCATTGCCACCATTAGCTTCACTGCTGATAATTTCATGGCCATGCGTACCAATATACTGTATCCCGCCTGCTATCAGCTCACCATTGCTATTGATGATTGTCGTCCTGGTGTCTTCCACAATATTATCATTTTTAATGATGCTTCGATTGGCAGTTGATGCATTTAAACCCGCTGCTGATAAAACCACATTATTTTCTAGGAACACTGTGTATGGAAATGACTTTAAACCGGTTATTCCACCTAATATTGTATTTCTATAAACATAGATTTGTGGATTGGTATTTTTGCCATTGGCTGTTTGCCAGTTATAAACAAGTGCTCTAGTGCTTTTTGTTGAATTTAAGGGATCAATTAATCGATTATAACTTATCTCTATTTCACTATTGGTGAATAATTGTGACTGCATTAAAATTTCAATCGCACCATAACTAAAGGAACTGAGTGTTGAGGTATTACGTCTAACGGAAAAAGATTGAATGTCAGATTTCAGGAGAATACCTTGATATTTACCACTGGCATCCAAATTATTATTTAAAAGAATATTGTTTTCAATTACACCATATTTAATCGCATAGGCATCGACCAGTGGTGCAGAAAAATTCTTAATATTACAAGCCACTAAAGAAAAATAATATCTTAATTGACCGGGATTAAAAAATGTAATCGCTGCCGGGTTATCTCTACCGGTCAAGCCTCTGGATATTCCATCAAATTCAGTTTCAAAAAAAGTCATCCTTTTTTGTGGTGAATTTTGATTGAAAAACCAAAAATGTGCATTGTTAACATCATTTCTTGCATTGATAAATTTAAGCTTGGCGATGAAAATATCATCCTGATTACCCACAAGCACTTTGGATGATTGATAATCAATGACAACCTTTTCGTTAGTATAGCCTAGCCAGACGGCGGGCTTTCTATTAGCATTTAATTCCAAATTACCTTTTGCCGCCGGCCCTGTCAGTAAATGTGTGCCAGCTCGAAAATACACGATATAACCTGAATATTGAGTATCCGTGTCGCTATTATTATGCAGATCAGAAAACAATTTTAATGGACTGGCAATTGAACCATCGCCTGAAATAGGGGTAGTGGCATCAACAAAGATGAAGCCTGCTGTGGTTGCAGACACTGACCAACTGACTAAAATAGAGTTTCGTTCCTGATCGCTTACTCGTATAGTGACATTTTTGTCAGCACTGGGTGAACTGGGACGCCATGACAAGATACCATAGTCCTTGTCTGCAATGGTCGAACCGATAGTCATTCCAGTGGGAGCATCGAGTATTTCATACTTAAAAGGATAGGCCCCACCTTGTATCACGATAGGGATTCTATATTCAGCAATACCATTGGGATAGGCTTTTCGATGTCTGGCCCAGGAGTTGGTTTCATTGTCGGGGCGGGGATAAACTGCCGTCATTGGCATTTTAGATGCAATGAAATGGCTGCTGGGTAATAACCAGTTATTTACTGCGCTATTTGTCGCGCTATTAAGTGCAGAATAAGCAGAATTGAGAGAACTGAGAAATAAAATGAGACAGGCTATTAGTTTAGATGACATTTAAATCTCGGATTGTTAATGAATATCCCCAATATAACCTTTCGTCCTATCATTATTTGTGATAAAAACCGCAGTTTATGTGACAGCGGTCTCGTGAATTTGTAAAGAGTTGGCCATTTGAAATTGTTTCGGCCAGATCACCTCAATGACTCCCAGATCAAGTCATGATCTGGGATTTGAATGACTTCCCTTTAACTTTCAATCTGATCTTTCATACGATAGCTTTTTCCTTCAATAACCACTGTCTGAGCATGATGCAGTAATCTATCCAGCAATGCTGAGGTCAATGTGCTGTCATTGTTAAAGATCTCTGGCCAGTCCTTAAAGGCACGATTGGTGGTGATCACCGTTGAGCCCACTTCATAACGACCAGAGATGATTTGAAACAGCATATCGGCTCCATTCTTATCAATGGGTAAGTAGCCCAGTTCATCTAAAATGAGGATTTCAGGTTTAATGTATTTGCGCATTTCCAGTTTCAAACGACCCGATTTCTGTGCCACAATGAGTGAGTTAATGGCATCCACCGTATTTGTAAACAAGACCCGTTTTCCATTGAGACAGGCATGATGACCTAAGGCGGTGGCCAGATGCGTTTTTCCTAAGCCAACGCCACCCAGTAAAATAATATTAGTGTGTTGCTTTAAAAACTGTAGCCGAAAGAGATCCTTGATCTGCAGTTGATTAATTTTCTTTGGCCAGTTCCAACTGAACTGCTGTAGTGTTTTCACAAATGGGAATCGAGCCGTTTTCACTTTACGTTCAATTGCTCTTTCCTGTCGCCTATTATTTTCCAACTCAATTAACTGAGTCAGGTAATTAACATGAGACCAACTGTCTTTATTAGCCTTTAAAGCCGTCTCTTCATAATGCTCGGCAATACCAGGCAACTTAAGGTATTTCAACTGTTCAAGTAGTCTTTCGACTTCTTTATCAGTGGGCATATCAAGCGTCATTTGTTTTCAACCCGACCTTTTTCATTGCCCTTACGAACGCCACAGGCTTTAATTCTAAAACCATAATGATGTGCAAAGTCTAAGTATTTAGGGTTAAAAACAATATCTTCTCCTGCAGGGCGAGAGAGGACACCCGTCTTCAAATTATCAATCATGACTTTTTCCGGCACGGCACCAAAGAACTCAAAAGCATGTTGATGACAGGCCAGAAAGTGTTCCATGCTTTGTGATAAAGTGAATTCTACGTACATCATTCTGGAATGGCATAACACCATCACAAAGAAGTTCAGCTTGCGAGTGGTTTCACCCACTTGAATGGTTTTGTACAGGCCCCAGTCAACCTGAGCAGCTTCACCTGGTGCAAAGGCTAAGGTTAAAAAGCGGGCTTTCGTTTGGGTCGAACCTGATGAACATAACGTTTGACCACAGAGTAGCTCCCGTCATAACCCTCCTCCTGTACTCGTTGAAAGAGCTGAGTCGCCGTATAAGCATGCTTTTCCAGCAAACTGACAATATCATCCTTATAGGGATCGAGTTTGCTGTCTGGAATGGCATAACACCATCACAAAGAAGTTCAGCTTGCGAGTGGTTTCACCCACTTGAATGGTTTTGTACAGGCCCCAGTCAACCTGAGCAGCTTCACCTGGTGCAAAGGCTAAGGTTAAAAAGCGGGCTTTCGTTTGGGTCGAACCTGATGAACATAACGTTTGACCACAGAGTAGCTCCCGTCATAACCCTCCTCCTGTACTCGTTGAAAGAGCTGAGTCGCCGTATAAGCATGCTTTTCCAGCAAACTGACAATATCATCCTTATAGGGATCGAGTTTGCTGTTTTGTGCTGCCGGTTTCCGTGGTCGATAATGTTTTTCCTGTAGCCAGCTCTCTACTGTGCGGTGATCTCAGATCCATCTTTTGTGCAATCTGACCTACGTTCAGCTTATCCTGTTGATACTGTTTTATACGGCACCAGGCTTCATAATCAATCATGATGGCCTCCAGCATTTAATTATTTGAGTATTTGTTTTATGTGGACAGGTGAAGATGAGGTTTGTCTAACGGGGTCAGATTTGGCTGATGGGGATAAAGATAGGACTTGATACAAAGGATGTTTATAAGTGATTAGTTTGGCCTGAATGAGTTCTGTTCGTGCCTGAGTGAACTTTAATGTCCCTATATTCAACTGTTTCATTAAGCTCGGTTGTGAGTAATAACTCAGCCCATTTTGATCGGCAACGGTAAGTAAAAATAAATAAAATGCCATTGATTCACAAGAGCAAGACTCAAAGTGGCCATCACGAACCAGGCGGTGATCGATCCAACTGAACTGAGAGGGGATTTGACGTAATTGCCCTGGATTGGGCATAGGATGCTCGGTCATTGTTTTCTCCATGTTTTAGGTGAGTGTTGAGTAAAAGAGCCTCGCCTAATTCTCGCAGTTTCAGACCACTCTCGACTATGTCATCTTGTAACGTACTACCGATAAGATGTGCAATTAATCCTATTAAAACAGTGGGTTGGGACTTTAAGATCTCTTGTAACGCATTGGCGTTAAGATCGGCTCTTCTCCGCTTTGATGAGTGAGGGTTTACCCAAAATAGAACATACTCTGCTCATCAGGAATGGAGGTTTGCCTGATTTTAAGTTTAAAATATTCGGTATCCCGAATCCCTCTGGCCCTTTTTCTTATTAAGCCAATACTGACATTGCCTGCTTCAATTCTAGCGGATGTCAGCTGATGTTTTGCATAGTTGCAAATACCATCTTTATTCTTTCTCATTGAGCGAGCAAATGTTTTTAAGTAGCTCATATTGCTTTGATCAGCCATGACACACCATTGCTCTAATTCATCTTTCATTTCAGTCACGTCATTGTTATTCCATAGTGCTTGTAACTGTTCTTTCATCAGATATAAAATATTTAAATTCTGATTTTCTGATAACAGGTTATTCAATCGGTCAGATTGTTTCTCAGTGAGCTTGTCTTCATTTTTTAGTAGCAAGTAATAGCATCCCTTGAGTAAATCTTTTCCAGGCTTGCTGGCTCGTCTGAATTCAATCCTACGTTGATTTTTTATCACGTTAGAGAAATTCTTCATGACATGAAATCGATCAAAAACAATATCTGCATTGGGCAATATTTCTCTCACTGATTTTTGATACGCGGGCCCCATGTCCATGGCCACCGCCTCTATTTTTTCAGTGGTTTCCTTCGGTATTCGTTTTAAAAACTTTGTAAATACATCTGAAGTTCGACCTGTTTCTACCCCGATTAAATGTCCTTCAACCATATCATAAATGACCGTCATATAATCATGGCCTTTTGCTCTGGCCACTTCATCAACACCGATATATTTTAAGTCCTTTAATTTTTCGGGCTCTAATGCAGGCAATGTTTTTTCAAGATAAGCTTTGTCAATATTCTTAACGGTTTCCCAACGTATATTGAGATGCCTGGAAACAGCCTGAATGCTGATATGACGACAAAGACCACTAATCATATGACAAAATCGTTGTGTAAAACGACAGCCTTTATCAACAAAGTCACATCGCTCTATTCGGCGTTCATTTTTACTGATACAAACCTGAGCTAACTCAATTTCCAGATAGCATGGATAGCCCATAAATGGCACATCACGTACTTGTCTTTTTATGTATCGATTTATCGTCCCTTGCTGACCGGTTAAGGGATCAATTACCTTCCTTCGCTTGTCTCTTTGACAGATTATATGAACTGTCTCATGGTGTTTATTTAACGTTATTTCATTGACTCTTTGGCCAGTCAGTCCCAAAATGGTGGGTGAGATGTTGATACTCATATTACCTATTGCTTATAAAACCTTCAGAAGCTTTATATTTCAACAGGTTTCTTGAATATTAGCATCTTTCTTCACTCATCAAAGCGGAGAAGAGCCTTAAGATCGTCTGTTTTCTCTTTTTTATATCAATCGCTTGCGTGATTAAGGTATCTTGTAACGGTAATGGGTTATCCAATGATTGTTGTACAATTTTCCAGTATTTTGGATTTTGGGAACGCCATTGCTGAACACGCTGGACATTGACAGTGCCACAGAAGTAGTTTTTATTTTGAGGTTTTTGCAGCCATTTTTTTTTTTGACTGGCGGCCTTACTGGCTTGTCGACACTCAGGTGCTGAGCAGAATTTCTGACGACCTTTAGAGCGGGGGTTGGGTTTGAAAAAAGTGTGGCAGTGCAAGCACTTGCAAGTTCCTGAACGTGGCATTGAGTATTTCCTCTACCTGAGATAGTTGAGGAAAAGCAAGAAAAAGTACAGCAAAGAAAAGAACGGAAGAAGACAGAAGAAAATCCAAGTAGAACAAAAGATTTTTTTTAAAAATTGGGAAGAAAAAGCAGAAGAAGAAATGACATTTTCAAATGGCCAAGATTAGGACACTTTCAGGAGACCCCTGACAGTCCATAATGCTTTTGCAGTTTGGGATTTAAAGATTTCCATTGTTCAGATAAGATATCTTAGATTCAACTCATAAGTGCAACACTATTTGGTTGTATTTGTGATATTTGCTGGTTTATCGCTGGCTCATGAAATTCCCGGGGTGGCCGAGCGTAGCGATGGCCACCCCGGGAATTTCATGAGCCAGCGACGTGCCTGACGGCGCTACTAAAAAAAAATCATCATAAGTACAGTAATGATTTGCTCGAAAAAATGGCCAATTGCTTGTAAAATCGGCCATTTTCTCCTGCAAGAGTAAAGTGACTTATGAGAACTTACAAGCAATTGACACAAGAACAAAGATACTACATTTCGACTGAGATTAAAAATGGCATTTCCCAGTCTAAAATTGCTCAGGCGATTGAGGTGAGTAAATCTACTATATGCCGTGAAATTAAACGCAACGCTGGTTTACGTGGCTATCGATTTAAGCAAGCTCAAGAAAAAGCCGTTAAGCGTCGCTACAATGCTTCTAAAGCAATTAAAATGACGGATGACATGATTGCCCTTATTGATGAAAAGCTTTCACAGCACCAGTGGAGTCCTGAACAGATATCAGGTTGGTTACTGAATGACAAAATGCTACTTCTTAGCCATGAACGTATTTATCAACACATATGGGATGATAAGAAGCAAGGTGGTGATTTACATCAGTATTTAAGGCGTCAGGGAAAGAAATACCAAAAGCGTGGTAGTAACGGTAAAAGCAGTCGAGGACAAATAATTAATCGAATTTCCATTGATGACCGTCCTAAGATTGTTGATGATAAACGTCGTGTTGGTGACTGGGAAATTGATACAGTGATCGGTAAAGGACACAGTGGTGCTCTGGTCACGATTGTAGAAAGAAAAACGCTTTACACATTAGTAGCAAGAGTGAATGGCAAACAGGCTGATTGGGTGACACAAGCAACAATACAATTGCTTAAACCCTTTAAAGACAGGCTTCATAGTATTACCGCAGACAATGGCAAAGAGTTTGCTTATCATGAGCAGGTAAGCAAAGCTCTTGATACAGCATTTTATTTTGCCCACCCTTATTCTTCATGGGAGCGAGGGTTAAATGAAAATACTAATGGACTGATTAGACAATATTTTCCTAAAGATACAGACTTTAAAGAAGTGACTGATAAAGAGGTTTACAACATGATGGAAAACTTAATAATAGACCTAGAAAGGCACTCGGCTTTCAAACACCATTCCAGGCAATGAAAAAATCATTTGCAAGAACTGGAATTTCCTGCGTTGCACTTCAGAGTTGAATCCGCGTATTTTTAAACATGATAGCTTTCCTCTTTTACTGTATTAGGCGTCTTTTTTATTTCTTCAAGCAGATATATTGCCAGCACTAATATTGCTAGATTTTTTACTATAGGTGCAAAGGGGTGTAACCAGAACATTGGGATTGTGATGGTCAAAATAATACTATAAATGAGCATCACAGTAATTTGTCCATAGAGACTCCATTGCATTAGGCGTGCATTCCATAAACCCAGCCATAACAATATACCCAGCACCATGTCAGCCAGAGCGGCTATAATGATGATGCTATCCCCCCAATTTCCTTTGATGCCCATGAGTAACATTAATTCACGGCTAAGCTCAATATTTATGATTGAACTCAGTCCAGAAATTATCCATATAATTCCTAGCACTAGACTATTGATATAAAATAATTTTTTTAATTGTATACGCTTGCTAAAGCAGGGGGTGGCTTTGTGTGCCAGCAATGATTCTGATGCGCTCTGGGGCAGAGAATTTTTTAGTGTACTTAATTTTTTATTTGAATAATCAGCCAGCATTGCGGTTCTGGATTGATTAAATGCACCAATGGATAATGTTGGAAAATAATAAAATAAGGTATTAATTAATTGGCGTGGTATGATAAAAAAATGACCCTTATTTAAGCCCATCCAATGGCGAAGTTTATTAAGTAGTTCCTCCATCGTTTCAGGTTTAGCAATTAATATTGCGGTTAAACTCTTTTCTGGCCAATGACCAATTTTTTGTTCTATGAACTCGGTTAATTGATAAATACTGATAAGAGGGATTTTTTCTTGTCGATCAAATACCAGTGGAATGATGTATAAGCTGGCAAGTAAGCTGAGTTGCTGTGTGGTTCTTCCTTGTTCGCCAAGCACAATACCGGGATATAAAACAATGTTGGGCAATTCATGTGAGAGTAAATATTGATCCGCATTGCGTTTGCTTTGTAAAAATTCGCTGACAGGGCTCTCTTGCTCTGCACCAATGGCAGAAATTTGAATGACTTTAATTTTACATTCTCTGCAAGCCTCGAAGAGTCGCTTGGGACCAAGATCATGGACTTGGGAAAAGCTATCTTTATTGGCTGGGTTCTGACTCACCTGCTGGTAAATCCCCACGGTGTTGATCACCAGATCGATATTCTGTAATTGCTGCAACCATACTGCTTGGCTTTGTTGGAAGCTAAATTGTTGCCAGTTTATGCCAGAGATTTTATGCCGACTACTGCCAATGAGATGGTGGCCTGATTGACGTAGAGCTTGATAGAGGTGTTGGCCAATAAAGCCACTTACACCAACGATTAATATATTCATTGTATTGCCCTTATAGGTTAAAAAATGGTTTATACACCATGAAGGCATAAAGAATAATGACGCTCGGAAATGCCATAATGCCTAATATCAGCCAAATTTTCATACGCAGTTTATACTGGGTATCGGGAGTTTTCAGTTGCAGGGCTCTATCTCGTAACCAAATTTGCAACCAGACCACAGGGAGCCAGCAAAGACCAACAAAAAGGTACAGTCCTAATACGGATAAACTCCAAGGGGAAGTCCATTCAATGCCTAAGGCATTTAATAAGTACAAGCCCGTGACTAATTGAATAATGACCGTGGGTGTCGTAAAGCAAAAATCTGCCAGTACAACAATACGGTTAGTTTCAGCCATAGCAATCATATTGCCACTTCGATAGGCCATAAACATGTAAAAGGCACTACCAAGGCCGGTGCCAAATAATAATGTTGCACTGATGATGTGAATTAATTTTATACTGAGGTACATGGGTTGACTCCTACACAGCTTCATAATTGAAATAATGTGAGTAGGATTAAAGCAAAATAGATGGGATAAGACTTTCTGATTGCCAAATCAGGAATATAAAAAAATAAGTTACTTTTATTTCAATGGCTTATGGTGTTGCACTATTATCATTTAGTATGTATTTGTCGTCGATACTGGCCTGGAGCAATGTGGTGAATCTCTTTAAAAGCAGAATAAAAGGCTGATTGTGAGCTAAATCCAACGCTCAATCCAATAGCTAGTACGGATACAGCGGGTTCATTTTTCAGTAATACTTCTGAGGCTTTAATGCGTTGTTGACGTAAATAGGCAGAAAAATTCATCGCTAGATGAATGTTGATTAATTCTGATAATTGATGAGGTTTAAGTGATAACATTTCGGCACAAGAGCTTAGTGATAGTTCGCTGTCCTGATAAGCCTGATCAATGGTCATTAGTTTTTCTAACTGAGATTTTTTTGTATCACAATCCACACTTACTAAGGTCGAAGTTTGATATTGTCGGCTGGCAATTTCTTCCAGTGAGCTCAATAGGTGTGGGTAATTAAGTTGAATGTGAATGGCTGCTGCAAGTAAAAATGCTAACATAATCGTTTGTACCGGTAGCAAAATATCAATAATCTGTGAGTTAAAAAGGCCTAATAAGACCACAGCAATTGTCCAAGATAAAAATAGGGCTGTGAACAAAAATTCCATTTTAAATAAGCTTCGTTTTGCTCGAAGTAAATATAAAGACCAGGCTAGACGGCTCATGTAAATGCCACCGAGTAAAAACATTAAGGCATAGAGTTGATTAAAATGTTCGGGAAATAATAGTACGACTAGCGAACCAGCGATGACGGGTAAAAAATGCCGGTATTCCTTTAGTGTCCACTCTTCACTACTTTGAATGATGTGCTGACTATAGAGATAGAATAAGGGACCAACTAAGCCTAAGGATAGTAAATAAACTAAAGCATTGATGCGATCAAAGGACAGATAATCACCGATATACAGCGCTTGCAATAATTGAATAATAATTAAAACACCGAGTAATATTTGGGCAAGTTTTTTTGCAGTTTGAGTTTCGGTGCGTTTTTGAAATAGAAGTAAAATTGAGGCGATAATGGAAAATCCTGCCATAGCAATTGATATCTGGTTCATCTAGTGACTTCCTATTCTTTTCTCAAGTAACATTATTTCAGGTGATGATAATTACCCGTAAAGCATCCAAACGTGGTTTGAGTGTGCTGAAAATGCTTTTTAGAGAGGTTAATTGTTGTTGGTAAAACTCAATTTCTTCCTGGCGGATATTGGGATTCACTTGTGCTAAAGCACTGAGTCGTTTAACTTCATCGAGCAAGGTTTGTTGGCTAGCTGTTTTTGCGCTAGCAATGAGTTCGGGGACTTGTTGCTGGCATTGTGCTTCGGCCTGAGTAATCATTTGTCTTAACTCAGGATCTTTGGCTTTAATGATTTGCTGGGCAATTTGTTTTTTGATTTTATCGGTCATAATGATGTCATCATGCTTGATTAAGTGAGCGATATTTTGACCACGTTCATCCAATAATATCCGTATGCTGCTCGATGGTAAATAGCGATCAGCCTGCAAGCTTTTATGTGCTGTTGTGGCTAAAATAAAGATACATTCTAAGATCATACTGCCCGGTGTTATATTAACCCTAAGCAGTTGACTGTCCAATGTAGTGATTGCCGTGTTACCCATCTCACTGCTATTGATCATATCCATTGCGGTTTTAACCATGGGGTGCTCCCAGGTGAAGAAATGAATGTCTTCGTTGGCGAGTGCTGTCGCGCGATCATAAGTGAGGGTCATGCCATCTTCAGGCAAACCGGGGAAAGGGTGTAACATGTGTTCGCCCGGGGCAATGATATAACAATGTTCACTGTGATCACTATGTTCGATACCTAAGGTGTCAAAGAGTGCTTCCATATAGAGGCGTAAAGCATCATTGTGATCAGCCTGCTCGGCCAAAGTGGTGAGTTGGTTTGCCTGTGGCTGGCGACAGGAGTTGTATTCTAATAGGCGATCACGACCATTATGTAATGACTCATTGAGTGCTTGATGTAAGGATTGGGTTTTTTCAATGATCGAGAGTTGCTCGCTAAAAATGTCTTCATTGAGACTGGCTGCAATCAAATCTGTTTTCAATTGTTGTTGTACTTGCTCAAATACATTATGTCCGGCAGGGCAGGTTTGTTCAAAGGCATTCAAACCTTCGTTAAACCAATGAAAGAGATTCTCCTGGGCGCTGTGTTCAAGATAAGGCACATGAATTTGAATATTTTGGCTTTGCCCAATACGATCCAGCCGTCCGATGCGTTGCTCTAATAAATCAGGATTAAGAGGCAGATCGAATAGTACCATCTTATGAGCAAATTGAAAGTTTCGACCTTCACTGCCGATTTCAGAACAAATAAGTACCGGACTACCATTTTCAGCATCAGCAAAAAATGCCGCAGCCTTATCTCTTTCGATAAGACTCATGCCCTCATGAAAAACGGCGGCATAGAGACCAAAGCGTTGTTTTAAAGTATTGGCAAGCGCAATCGCTGTGGTGGCATTGGCTGCAATGACTAGGGTTTTATTATCATATACTGGTAAATTATTGCTGAAGTTTTCCTGTTTGAGATCCAATAACCAATCACCTAACCATTGAACGCGTGGGTCGATGTGCGTCCAGTCGTCTGGTGTGGCAGATTCTTTGTCTTGTAATTGATAAAGCAATTCGGGAAAAAGTAATAAATTTGAAAAACTTTCCTCTATTGAGTCGGGAGCCTGTGCTACCATTTGTTGGCAAAATATTTGTAAACTTTGTTCATATTTTTTGGGCATCACTTGCGGATGAGCAATGACTTGTCGCTGAGGAAAGCCTTTTACTGTAGCACGGGTGTTACGAAACAAAACGCGTCCGGTGCCGTGTCTATCTAACATCTGTGTAATTGCAGCTTGTCGATGGGCATCGCTTTCTGCTTCATCCTGCGCTTTATTTTTATCTAAAACATCGCTAATGATAGCCTGAGAGTCGGAATCAAGGGTATTAAATAAGCTTGGGTCAATAGGCTCACCGGAGATTAAGGCCGACATGACTTGTGCAACGGGCTGATAACTTTCTTCTTCGGCAATAAATGATTGCAGATCAGGGAAACGATCAGGGTCAAGTAGGCGCAAGCGAGCAAAGTGGCTTGCAACACCGAGTTGTTCGGGCGTTGCAGTGAGCAATAATATGCCGCGAATTTTTTCTGCCAGTTGTTCAATGATCTGGTATTCGTGGCTGGATTTTTCCGGTGTCCATTGTAAATGATGGGCTTCATCGACAACAATTAAATCCCATTCACCTGCTAATGCATCGTTGAGTGAGGTTTCATTATTGGCCAAAAATTCTAAGCTACAAAGCACTAATTGCTCACTGAGAAAAGGATTGCTGACAGACTCATCTTCAGATTCATTTTGCATGGCCTGAATACGTTGTGTATCAAAAATGCTAAACATTAAGTTAAAACGGCGCAACATTTCCACCAGCCATTGATGCACGAGGCTTTCAGGCACGATGATCAACACTCTTTGTGCCCGTTCATTGAGCAATTGATGATGCAGAATCAATCCCGCTTCAATGGTTTTACCCAGGCCCACTTCATCGGCTAATAACACGCGAGGGGCATATCGATTGGCAACCTCATGAGCAATATATAATTGGTGAGCAATTAAACTTGTACGCACACCAGTGAGGCCGGATAATTGTGAATGAGCCAATTGGTTATTATGCTTTAAGGTTTGATAACGTAAATTAAACCAGTTGTTTTTATCTATTTGCCCAGTGAATAAACGCTCGGCAGGGCGGTTCAGTTGAATAAAGTGATCCAAGTCTGCTTCAGGCAAAGCCAATGCCTCACCCTGATCATTAATGCCGACATAGGTGATAAGACCGTTATCATTAGAAATTGACTGAATGTTGAGGCTGTCACCAGCAACTGATTTAACCTGTTCACCCTTATCATAAATAACCCGTGTAAGCGGCGCATTTTGTTTGGCATAAGTGCGGGTTTCATCGCTGGCTTTAAAGACAATGGTAACGGTTCGGTGTTCTGTTGCGACAATGGTACCAAGACCAAGTTGTAATTCTGCGTGGCTGATCCAACGCTGACCTGAGATAAATTCTTCCACAAAAAACCTTTCAAATAGTGACTAAAATAAGTGAGCTATTATAATGGAATTTTGCTGAAATTTCTTGTGAATTTAATGCTGAAAAGGTGGGCAGTGCCCGGCCTACATAAAGAGGTACTATGTAGGCTAGAGGGTGTGTTTAATCGCTATAGACGCGGATTAGACTCGGTACTTCTTTACTGGCTTTTTCTAGTTGGTCTTCAAGATCAACCGGATTTGGCACGCTGATGGAGGGGACATTCCAGCCGCCGGGCATTGTGCCAATATCATCCGGCGCCGCAATTAAATCGTCCCACATGATGGCCATGCCTTCTTTAGGATCGCCGGGTTGGAACCAGTCAGTTGGGTTTTGAGTTTTAAAAGGCATTTCTTTACGGTTCCAGAAGCTATCACGTGCGCCAAAGGGCCAGCTTTCCCAAGGTGCTGAATTGCCACCAAAAGGGCTACCACCGAAGGGGGTATTTTGTGATGGGCCATAAGGTCCACGATTATAGGGATTGCCATAAGGACCCTGTGCATAAGGATTGCCGTTATAGGGTCTGTTATAAGGATTATTGTTGTACGGATTACCACGATATGGGCCTTGGTTCGGCATGCCATAAGGGCGAGGTGCGCCATAATTAGGTGCCATATTAGGGTATCTATTTTGTGGCATTGGTCTTTGTTGTATCGCACCTTGTGCAGGGTAAGGCCTTGGGAATCTGGGCGCTTGATTGTTTGGCCTAGCCATTGGTTGCGCATTGGCAACAGGTCTGGTAACTTGGTTATGAGCTGGTGCTTGTTTTCTTTGTTGCAAAACATCTGCAGGAGGAAAACGGTATTGCTGTTGCTTGTTATTGCTGTCTTGACCGCGAATGATGACATTGCTTTCTTCAGCGCTGACGGATCCCCCAAGGATAGAACTAGCAATCACAAAAGAGGTGATAGCGATTATATTTGTTGTTTTATTTAGAAAGAGCATTAGGTTCTCCTGCGTCTGCTCATTTATAATGATTGACATAGTATAGTCTGATTTTGAAAATTCATCCATCATTAAATGCTAATATAGTAAAGTGTAGGGAAAATACCTAGTAATCTAGGTGGTTATTTTGTCGGGTAAGGGATTACACCGAATAGTTAAATAAATTGAATATAAGAGGTTTTTTGTGTTTTTTGATTTTTTAAAATCGACGCCTGTTCTTGATGAAGAATCAGTGCAATGGCAATTTGAGCTTTATGAATGGGCATTAATAAATTTTGATGCTGAAGTTTTTTTTTCGAAAACAGTTTTAGTTGAGCCATCGAATCAGTTTTTCCCGGGGCATGCTGATAATATTGACGAAATGGCACAATTAATCTTCAATAAAGTTAAACATTATGCCTCACTCTCACATTGGCCTTGTCGCCTGACCACAGAACAAAGTTGTGCCTTACCAAGCAAGCAGGTAAGAATTCCCGGTAGCTTGCGTGATGTGAGTGCTACAGAATCCATAAAGCTGGCTGAAGAAGAACAGCTACCTATATTGTATGATCCACGTCAGGTGCGTAATCCCGAAGCTATTATTGCCTCTTTTGCTCATACTCTCGCACACTATCTTGGCACAATGGCCAAGGATATGCCGCCCGGGGGCGAAGAAAACTGGCCTCAAGTGACAGAAGTGCTGGCCGTCTTTATGGGCTTTGGCTTAATGTTTGCCAATAGTGCTTTTGTCTATCGAAATGTCACCTGTGGCAGCTGTCAGCCAACAACAGTCAATCGCACCGCTTATTTATCTCAATATGATATTACTTATTCCTTAGCTATTTTTTGTGTGCTTAAAGATATTCCGGCTAAAGATGCTCTGAAAAATATCAAAAAAACACTCCGCTCATACTTTAAAAAAGCCTATAAAGATGTCAAAAAAAGGCCGGCAGAACTTGCAAGATTAACGGCTTTAAGACAGGATAAGTCTATAGCTTCTACATAAAAGATGCATAAGCTGGCAAATATATTTTTCTAATCTCAAAATAACTTCTAATCACCAAAAAAGAGTGAAAGATAAAACTATGACGAACGGTTCAAAATCAATTGGTATTTTAACGGCAGGTGGCGATTGTCAGGGCTTGAATGCAGCCATTCGCGGGGTGGCGAAAACGGCAATTAATCAATATGGTATGCAAGTCATTGGTTTTCTTGATGGTTTTAGAGGCTTGGCAGAAAATCGTTATGAACGTCTGGATGGTGAAAAATTATCCGGTATCTTAACGCTGGGTGGGACTATTTTAGGTACCAGTCGTGATAAGCCTCATAAAATAGCCATTGGTGATAAATTCATTGATGCTATTTCTCAGGCGGAAGAAAATTATCATAAGTTGCATTTAGATGCCTTAGTTTGTATCGGTGGTGGTGGCACCCAGAAAAATGCCCTGCGCTTGCTGAAAAAAACTGATATGAACATTATCACCCTGCCAAAAACCATTGATAATGATGTTTGGGGAACGGATCTTTGTTTTGGTTATGATACTGCTGTTGAAATTGCTACAGAAGCCATTGACCGCCTGCATTCAACTGCCTCAAGTCATCACCGTGTCATGGTCGTGGAAATTATGGGGCACAATACAGGCTGGTTAACGGCAGCATCGGGATTAGCCGGTGGAGCTGATGTCGTGGTGATTCCAGAAATCCCCTATGATATTGAGGTCATAAAAAATGCCCTTATTGAGCGCAATCGAAAAGGTAAACGTTTTTCAATTGTTGCCGTGGCAGAGGGCGCTCGCCCCAAAGATGAAAATGAAATCCCCAATGATTTTGAAGACAGTACTGCCGTACATTTAACTCATAGGCTAGCTGAATTGACGGGTTTGGAAACTCGTTTAACCAGTTTAGGTCATGTGATGAGAGGCGGTAGCCCAACGGCGGCGGATAGAATTCTGGCAACCAAATTAGGCACTAAGGCGGCTCAATTGATTGCCGAAGGACAGTCAGGTGTTATGGTTGCAGAGCGGGCAGGTTATGCGGTTCCAGTTCCTTTAGAAGAAATAGCGGGGAATCGCCGCATTATCGAAGACGATCATCCCTTACTAGAGAGTCTAAGGAATTTAGGTATTTGTTTAGGTGTTTAGTGCAACGTCTTCTATCGCTTGAGCTTAAAGCTATAAGATTATTGGGGCATGAGATTCTTATAGCCAAAATTCATTTTTTTCATTTTTTTTCTTTTGGCTAGAATAAACATGCGATATTGGCGCACAGCAAAATCTTCCTGATTTCCGTTGAGCGCCATCATTTTGTCTATTTCGAGTTCTAATTGTATTATTTCATGCAGTAGTCTATCTGACCTCTGCTCCGTGCTATCCATGTCTCACCCGTGAGTCTAATTTGTATCCATCCGATTCAAGATTGTGTGGGCTACCAGTATAATTACTCATTCATCAGATAAATGTAGGAATATTCTTAAATTTGTGTAGGACTTGCAATTTTTTTGCTTGAATCGACTGTTTTGACTGCTAGTGCATTAGAATTGAGTAAATTAACCATTATGGGGACTTTAAGCCAGTAATTTAGTAGGTTATAATAATCGGATTTTTCACTCATTTTAAAACTTATTGGTTCAAATATAATGCCTGTAGTCACTTTACCTGACGGTTCTTCTCGACAATTTGATTCTGCTGTTACTATTTATGATGTGGCAGCTGATATTGGTCCCGGTTTAGCCAAAGCGGCTTTAGCGGGAAAAATCAACGGTGAATTAGTTGATACCTCTTATCTCATTGATGAAGACGTAGAGTTAGCGATTGTGACCGAACGGGATGCCGAAGGCCTAGAAGTTATCCGCCATTCGACTGCTCACTTGCTGGCTCAGGCCGTTAAAACGTTGTTTCCTAAAGCACAAGTGACTATCGGGCCAATCATCGAAGATGGTTTTTACTATGACTTTTCCTATGAAGAAAGCTTTACTCCGGAAGATCTACTGGCAATAGAGAAAAAAATGGCAGAGTTGGTTAAGGCCAATCATCAAATTTCTCGTTCTGTGAAAACCCGTGATGAAGCGGTGAAATTCTTCCGTGATATGGGCGAAGAGTATAAAGCCGAAATCATCGAAAGTATTCCAGCCAATGAAGAACTATCGCTTTACCAACAGGGTGATTTTATTGATTTATGCCGAGGCCCTCATGTACCGTCTACCGGAAAAATCAAAGCCTTCAAACTAATGAAGCTGGCAGGTGCATACTGGCGTGGTGATTCAAACAAAGAAATGCTGCAACGTATTTATGGTACGGCATGGACCAATAAGAAAGATCTGAAGGCCTATCTACATCGTTTAGCAGAAGCAGAAAAACGTGATCACCGTAAATTAGGCAAAAAATTAAATTTATTCCACATGCAAGAAGAAGCGCCGGGTATGGTTTTCTGGCACGAAAAAGGCTGGATCATCTATCAGGAAGTGGAACAATATATTCGCAATGTGTTAGTGAAACACAATTATCAGGAAGTGCGTACCCCTCAAGTGGTGGATCGCAGCCTATGGGAAAAATCCGGCCACTGGGATAAATTCAGTGAGATGATGTTTACCACATCATCAGAAAATCGTGACTATGCAATCAAGCCAATGAACTGCCCCTGTCATATTCAAATTTTTAATACCGGACTAAAGTCCTATCGTGATTTGCCCTTACGTATGGCGGAATTTGGATCGTGCCATCGTAATGAGCCATCGGGTACCTTGCATGGCTTGATGCGGGTGAGAAACTTTGTCCAGGATGATGCACATATTTTCTGTACCGAAGATCAAATTCAGAGTGAGATTTCTGCCTTTATTGATTTATTGTTTGCTGTTTATAAAGACTTTGGTTTTACCGAAGTCATAGTTAAACTGTCAACACGTCCAGAAGAGCGCGTGGGTGCCGATGAAGTCTGGGATAAAGCAGAAGCGGCTTTAGAAGCATCGCTCAATAGCAAAAATCTGGATTGGGAACTACAACCGGGTGAAGGGGCATTTTATGGCCCTAAGATTGAATTCTCATTAAAAGACTGTTTAGGTCGAGTCTGGCAATGTGGCACAGCACAGGTTGATTTCTCCATGCCGGGGCGTTTAGATGCGCACTTTATTGATGAGCAAGGTGAAAAAGTCGTGCCGGTGATGATTCACCGTGCCATATTAGGTTCGCTCGAGCGTTTCATTGGCATTCTGATAGAAGAACATGCGGGCAAAATGCCCTTATGGTTATCGCCGGTTCAGGCTGTAGTGATGGGTATTACCGACAAGCAAGCCGATTATGTCACTGCCTTCGTACAAAAACTCAAAGACGCTGGTCTGAGAGCTAATGCAGACTTACGCAATGAAAAAATTGGCTTTAAGATCCGTGAGCATACATTAGCACGTGCACCGTATATTCTGGTCGCAGGCGACAGAGAAATAGAGCAGGATGCGATTGCCGTACGGACGATGGCGGGTGAAGATCTGGGGACGATGAGCAGTGATGAACTGATTGCCAGAATGAAAGCCGAAATTAAAAACTATGGTATTGAAGACAAATAATTTATCTAACAGTGATAAATAACGCTTTATTAAAAATTAATGTGGCTTTTCACAATAAAGTCTAATAAAATATCGCGTTCAGTGAATTACAGTTATTATTGCTCAAAAAATAAGCAATAAACGATTGAAGTAAAAATTAAGCAGTACAAATTACAGTGGTCAAATTCAGGAGAAATAACCCATCGCAGCCCCAAGAAGACAGTTTGATAAATCCAAATCAAACAAAACCCGTATAAACGACGATATTATAGCTAAAGAACTTCGAGTCATTGGCGCAGACGGGGAGCAAGCAGGGATTATGGGCCTTGCCGATGCCAAGCGATTGGCCGCTGATAGTGAAATGGACCTAGTGGAGATTGCGCCAACGGCCAATCCTCCTGTGTGTCGGGTCATGGATCACGGTAAATTTATTTTTGAGCAAAAGAAGAAAAAGGCTCAGGAAAAGAAAAAACAGAAACAAACCCAGGTCAAAGAGGTTAAGCTCCGACCCGGAACTGAAGAAGGCGATTATCAGGTCAAATTACGCAACCTGACACGCTTTCTTGAAAACGGTGATAAAACCAAAGTCACTATTCGTTTTCGTGGTCGAGAAATGGCTCATCGTGAGCTAGGAATGGACGTACTGAATCGAGTAGCTAAAGATCTTGAAGAACTGGCCAATGTTGAACAACGTGCCAAGCTTGAAGGTCGTCAGATGACGATGGTGTTAGCGCCAAAAAGCAAGAAGTAGCAACCACTCACTAAGAGACCTACCTCAGGCCATCTTTCTGAGTCATTAAGTGTTGTTGTTTTACTAAACATAATAGGCAAAATAATTTTTCTATTATGAATCAATGCGTAGTTGTATATAGAGGTGTATTATGCCAAAAATGAAATCTAAACGTGGCGCTTCAAAGCGTTTTCGCGTAACTGGTTCTGGCCGTATTAAACGCGGCAATGCCAACCGTAGTCACATCCTGACTAAAATGACCACCAAGCGTAAGCGTCATTTACGTGGCCCTGACTCTGTTGATGCGTCAGATGCTCCAGCAATTAAACGTATGTTACGTTTAGTTTAACTCTTTAAATAGGAAGGAGCAGATAAAATGGCAAGAGTAAAACGTGGTGTTCAGGCACATGCTAAACACAAGAAAATTATTAAACTGGCGAAAGGTTATTCCGGTCGTCGTAAAAATGTCTTCCGTGCAGCGGTACAAGCTGTTACTAAGGCCGGTCAATATCAGTATCGTGACCGTCGTCAACGCAAGCGTCAATTCCGTCAGTTATGGATTGCACGTATCAATGCGGGCGCACGTGAAAACGGTTTGAGCTATAGCCGTATGATCAATGGCCTGAAAAAAGCTAATATCGAAATCGACCGTAAAGTCCTTTCTGATATGGCAATTGCTGATAAAGGTGCATTTGCTGCGATTGCTGAACAAGCAAAAGCTGCACTTTCTGCATAGTCTATCGTTCAGAGTTGTAAAACTTTGTACATGACAAAAAAGGGGGAAGGCGAAAGTCTTCCCCCTTTTTATTGATTGGCAATAGAGTAAAAGATTAATCGTAAAGAATCAGCGAAATAAATAGAGGCTACACGGTGGAAAACCTGGACAAACTAGTTGCAGAAGCACAACAAGCGATTGAAGTTGCAGATAAAATTGATGCTTTGGAACAAATTCGAGTTAATTACCTAGGTAAAAAAGGTGAAATAACGTCGCTAATGAAAGGCTTGGGCAAGTTGTCTGCGGAAGAGCGCCCTAAGGCTGGTCAAGTGATTAATAAAGCCAAACAAGCAGTACAGGCCTTAATTTCGGATAAGAAAACAAACTTACAAGAAGCGGCTTTGGCGGAACAATTGCGTTCTGAAACCATTGATGTGACTTTACCCGGACGTGGTGAACAGATTGGTGGCCTGCATCCGATTAGTCGTACTTTGCAGCGCATCGAATCTTTATTTGCTGAAATGGGCTTTGAAGTGAAGACCGGGCCGGAAATTGAAGATGACTATCATAATTTTGAAGCACTCAACATTCCTGAGTCTCACCCAGCACGTGCCATGCATGACACCTTTTATTTTGATCCGCATACGGTGCTAAGAACCCATACTTCGCCGGTGCAAATTCGCACCATGGAAAATCAGGCACCCCCTTTGCGAGTGATCGCGCCCGGTCGTGTTTATCGCTGTGATTCCGATGTCACCCATACGCCAATGTTTCACCAGGTTGAAGGCCTAATGGTAGACGAAGAGGTCAGTTTTACCGATCTTAAAGGTATTTTGGATGATTTTCTTAAACAATTCTTTGAAAAAGACCTCAAAGTGCGTTTCAGACCTTCCTATTTTCCGTTTACTGAACCCTCGGCAGAAGCGGATATCGAATGTGTCATGTGCGGTGGCAAAGGCTGTCGTGTCTGTAGTCATACCGGTTGGTTAGAAGTCTTAGGCTGTGGCATGGTACATCCTGAAGTGTTCCGTCATGCTGGTATTGATAGTGAAAAATACCGTGGCTTTGCCTTTGGCATGGGCGTTGAACGTCTGAGCATGCTCCGCTATGGGGTCAATGACCTGCGTCTTTTCTTTGAAAATGACCTGCGGTTTTTACGCCAGTTTGCGTAGCTTGAAAGCTCCTTACAATAAGAGCGCTTCCCCCCTTAATCAGCATAAGATAAGTACCAGAAGTCCAGGAAATAAAAAATATGAAATTCAGTGAACAATGGCTAAGAGAATGGGTTAATCCAGACCTGAGCACTAGCGTATTGGGACATCAGCTCACCATGGCCGGCCTAGAAGTCGATGCCATTGAACCCGTCGCACCAGAGCATACTGGTGTTGTTATCGGTAAAATCCTCAGTGCAGAAAAGCATCCTGATGCCGATAAACTGCAAGTATGTCTTGTGGATGTCGGTGAACTCTCCGAACAACCCTTGCAAATTGTTTGTGGTGCTAAAAATGCCCGTCCCGGTTTGATTGTTGCCTGTGCAATGATCAAAGCCGTCTTGCCGGGCAATTTTAAAATCAAAAAATCCAAATTACGTGGCGTTGTATCCATGGGGATGCTCTGCTCAGAAAAAGAAATCGGCCTGGCTGATAATGCTGAAGGCATTATGGAATTACCTCTAGATGCACCGATAGGGACGACCATTAATGACTATTTGCAACTCAATGATGTCAGTATCGAATTAGGCTTGACGCCCAATCGCGGTGATTGTTTCTCAATTGCGGGCATTGCCCGGGAAACTGGCGTCATGACACGCAATGATGTGACTCCGGTCAGCATTACAGAACAAACGGTCACTATTGATGACACCATGGACATTAATGTTGATGCTCAGGAAGCTTGTCCACGTTACGTGGGTCGTATCATCAAAAACGTCAACATCAAGGCTGAAACGCCTATGTGGATGCAGGAAAAATTACGTCGTTGTGGCAACCGCTCTATCAGCCCCTTAGTTGATATCACCAATTTTGTGATGATTGAGCTAGGTCAGCCCATGCATGCCTTCGATCTGGATAAGATTCAGGGAAAAATTAATGTCCGTATGGCACAACAGGATGAGAAACTGAGTTTGTTAGATGGTCAGGAGATCAGCTTAAACAGTGATAACCTGGTCATTGCTGATGACAATCAGGCCTTGGCCTTGGCAGGTATTATGGGTGGCGAAAGCTCAGCCGTGGGTGATAACACCCAACATATCTTATTAGAAAGTGCCTTCTTTAATCCAGAAAAGATTATCGGTAAAGCCCGTGCACACGGCCTGCATACTGACTCATCCCATCGTTTTGAACGGGGCGTGTCGCCTGAGTTGCAAGTTCAGGCCATTGAACGTGCCACCGAGTTGATTTTGCAAATTGCCGGTGGCGAAGTTGGGCCGATTGCCGAACAGCGTTTTGCTGCTCATATTCCACAAGCCAAAGCCGTTTTCTTGCGTAAAGAAAAAATTCTTAAGGTGCTTGGCGTTGAGATAGATGATAAAACTGTGAAGGATGTCCTGCAGCGTTTAGAAATGGACGTGGTAGACTGTGATGATGGTTGGCAAGTAACGGCCCCGGCATTTCGTTTTGATATCGAATATGATGTTGATTTAATAGAAGAAATAGGGCGTATTTATGGCTATGATAATTTGCCATTTACCTTGCCTCATGGCTCGATTGAAATGTCTGCCTGCCCTGAAGACACCATTAATGAACTGAAAGTGAAGCAATTGATGGTTGATCTGGGTTATCAGGAAGCCATTTGTTATAGCTTTGTTGAACCCAAGGCACAGAATTTAATTACCCCGGATAATCCCGGTATTAAGCTGACCAATCCAATTTCTGAAGAACTGTCAGTGATGCGCACCAGCTTATGGACAGGTTTAATTGGCGCTTTAGTGTACAATCAAAATCGCCAGCAGAATCGCATTCGGATGTTTGAAGTGGGCTCGCGTTTTGTGCCTGGTGCAGATTCTGCTTCTAATTCTAATGAGGCGAGTACTGATGCTAATAATGCTTCGAGTAAAGATGGCCTTTTACAAGAGGTGATGATTGCTGGTATTATCAACGGTACAGCTTTTCCGGAGCAATGGGGTGAGAAAGCCCGAGCAGTTGATTTCTTTGATCTAAAGGCCGATGTTGAGGCACTTTTGAGTTTGGGCGGTGATTTAGCAAGTTATCACTTTGCAGCGGAACAAAATCCAGCACTGCATCCTGGACAATCAGCAAGAATTTATAAAGATAATCATCCAGTTGGCTGGATGGGTACCTTGCATCCCAATGTTGCCAAGGCAATGGATGTAAAGAGCACAAGTATACTTTTTGAACTGGAATTTGCGGCTATTTCGGGCGCAAAAGTACCTAATTTCAAAATTATGTCGAAATTTCCTGCAATTCGCAGAGATATTGCTATTATTGTAGATGACGAAACGAATTCATCTGCTATAATTAATACTATTCGACAGACAGCAAAGACGACTTTGGCTCAAAATAAGGCTGCTGAACAGGAAACTGGTCAAAATAGCAGTGAAAGTGAGAGCAATGTAAGGGTGGAACTGTTTGACGTCTATGTTGGTGACGGTGTTGATGCGGGTAAAAAGAGCCTGGCGGTTAGCCTGAGCTTGCAAGAACAATCTCGGACATTAAAAGATGACGAAATTGATACTCTGATTCAAGCAGTACTGAGTGACCTTGAGCAACAACACGGAGCTAAACTAAGAGATTAACTCTTAAAATCCAGTGATTCTTTAAGTATCACTGGAAATAGTTAAGAAAAAAGAGAAAAAGATGGCGCTAACCAAAGCCGATATGGCAGAACGATTATTTGATGAATTAGGTCTAAACAAACGCGAAGCAAAAGAGTTTGTTGAAGCTTTTTATGAAGAGTTGCGAATTGCTCTTGAAACAGGTGGACAGATAAAACTATCTGGATTTGGGAATTTTGATATCAGGGATAAAAGCGAGCGCCCTGGTCGCAACCCTAAAACCGGCGAAGAGATCCCTATCTCTGCACGTCGGGTGGTTACATTTAAACCAGGACAAAAACTAAAGGCTCGGGTAGAAGCATATGCTGGAAGCGTCGAATAATAATGAACTTCCCGTTATACCGGGGAAGCGCTATTTTACCATTGGAGAGGTCAGTGAACTCTGTGACGTAAAACCTCACGTACTTCGCTATTGGGAACAGGAATTTCCCAAACTAAAGCCGGTCAAACGCCGTGGTAATCGTCGTTATTACCAGCGCCAAGACGTTATTATGATCCGTCAAATTCGTAGTTTACTCTATGAACACGGTTATACCATTGGTGGTGCGAGACAAAAACTCGAAGGTGAAGAATCCAAAGAAGATGTCACCCGTAGTCATCAGATCATTTCTCAATTAAGAACTGAACTGGAAGAAGTGTTGGATATCTTAAAAGCCTGATATGACATTGCAACAAACATAAAAAGCAACAAACATAAAAAAACCGACTCATGAGTCGGTTTTTTTATGCCTAATAGAACAGTAGGAAGTAGGATGCTGCTGAGGAACGAAGCGCATCACAAATAATACAAACTGAACAATCCCATTAATTATTATCCGGGACTCAGGTTATTTACAGAATTCAGGTTAATTATGATTAACAAAGATGAACTAGAGCAACTCTTCAAAAAAATGCGCAAGGCAGGCTGGAATATGGAGCAAGCACTGTCATGGGGCTATTTTTTTAAACACCAAAGCAAAGAACCCTTGCAACAACTTGCCAATGAGTTTCAGCAACAGGGGTATGACATATTAGAGATCAATCAGTCCTATCCCGATAATATGTATTGGCTACAACTGGAAAAGATCGAGCAACACAGCATTGACAGCCTGCATGCTAGAAATCAACAATTGCATGAACTTGCTCAGCAATACCACATCCATGCCTATGATGGTATGGATGTTTCGCCGATTGATATTGAGTGATGCTTTTTAGAAACAGTATTTAGCAATAGACTTTAGCGACAGGGGTTAGTGACAGCAACCACCATCCTTCTTATCTGATTCACCGCCACCACAGCAACCACTGCCTTCTTCATGATGATGATGATGATGGTGCTGGTTTTCAGCCGCAACACCCATGGTCAGTTCGTCTTCACTGGCATCACGGATATCCTTAATCGTCACAGAGAAGCTGACATCTTTGCCGGCCATAGGGTGATTATGATCCATTATCACCTTGTCGTCAGTGATTTCTTTGACAACCACCATCACTGGTTCGCCACCATCTCCCTGACCTTGTAATACCAGCCCTTCATGTAGATCTAAATGAGCCAGATGCTCTTTAGGCACGGTTTGCACTGCTTCAGGATCATAGGCGCCATAAGCTTCGGCAGAAGGGATGTCTAAATCAGCAGAGTCACCCACATTCATATCAGCGATACGGCTTTCCAAGCCTGGCATCATTTGCCCACGACCATACATGAAAAAAAGTGGCTCTGCTGCATCCATATTATTATCAATGGTTTCATCTTCAACGCTTGCGCTGTATTGAATTGCAACAATTTGATCTTGTTTAATCGCCATGGGGATTTTCTACCTTTGTAATGTGAGACGCTACTGATTAATATAAAAAGATACTTATATCTTATTTTTTTGCTGGGTGCAATTGTCGTGCGGTATTTAATCCACGGTTTTTATTGTATGAAATAGGATGAATGTTCGAAAAATACGAACTAAGTGTTGTAGATATTCGAATTATATTGTTGTTATGTTTACGCTATCATCCCATTGAATTCTTACCGCATTGGCTTCATTAAGTAAGTAAGCAGTTATTATTTTATCATTATTTATTGTTTAAACAGGTAACAAAATGAAACGCATTCTATTATTTATCGCCACGAATATCGCTATTATGTTTGTGTTGAGTATCACCCTGAGGATTTTGGGTGTTGATAGCATACTCGCGGCTAATGGCTCCGATCTTAATATACAAGCACTGGTTATTCTTTCTGGTGTGATTGGCTTTGGTGGCTCGTTCATTTCTTTGCTAATTTCCAAATGGATGGCAAAACGCATGACCGGTGCGGTGGTTATCACTCAACCAGCCAATAATATGGAACAATGGTTAGTCGATATTGTCGAAAAACAGGCCAAAATTGTCGGCATAAAAATGCCTGAAGTGGCTATTTTTCCATCGCCCGCAATGAATGCCTTTGCCACCGGCGCGAGCAAAAACAATGCCCTAATGGCTGTTTCCCAAGGTTTATTGGATTCAATGAGCCAAGGCGAAATTGAAGCCGTTGTCGGGCATGAAATGAGTCATATTGCCAATGGTGATATGGTGACTTTAGCTTTAATACAAGGTGTGGTGAATACCTTTGTGGTATTTTTGTCGCGTATAGTGGGTCATGTGGTTGATCGTGTTATTTTGAAAAATGAGCAGGGACATGGTATCGGTTATTTTATAACCGTCATGATTGCCCAGGTGGTATTATCAATTCTGGCATCCACTATCGTGATGTATTTTTCCAGAAAACGAGAGTTTATTGCTGATACCGGCGGTGCAGATTTAGCCGGTCATCAAAATATGATTAATGCTCTGAAACGTCTGGGACAAGTAGAGCCGGAAGCCTTACCAGAACAAATGGCAGCCTTCGGCATTAATGACAAAGGTGGGTTTATGGCGCTCTTTTCATCCCATCCACCGATTGAAGCAAGAATTGCGGCACTTGAAGCACGTGCCCTACAAGGTGCTTAATGTGCTACTCTCTAATGTATGTTTTGGTTAAAAAAATATTAAAGAGATAGTCTATGTACATTAGTGTTCTTGAGCTTTTTAAAGTGGGTATCGGCCCCTCTAGTTCCCATACGATGGGGCCGATGCTAGCTGCCTATGAATTTACTCGCCTTATTAAACAATACTTATCAACCCACCCCAATGAGCAAAAACTTTCTATTCAATGTGTCCTTAAAGGCTCTTTGTCTTTAACCGGCAAAGGGCATGCGACCGATCGTGCTGTGGCCTTAGGGCTACAGGGATACACGCCCATAGAAGTTGCCGATGAAGACTTGGACTCCATAGTGCAACGTATTTGGCAAGATAAAAATATTAAGATAGATGAGCAGTGTCATGTTAGTTTTTCACCGGCTGAAGATATTATCTTTGATCAAGGCGAGGCACTGCCTGAGCACCCCAATGGACTGATTTTAAATCTGCTTGACGCTGCGGGTGAGGTGCTGCTTTCAGAAACCTATTTCTCTATTGGTGGTGGCTTTATTAATACCCATGCGGAAATTAAGCAATTGGTTGCGCCATTGAAAATGGCAAAGACTGATGCATTACCCTATGGCTTTAACTCAGCACGTTCTATGTTGGAGATGGCAACGCTGAGCGGTCTGACGATTACTGCAATGAAACGCCTCAATGAGCTTGAGTATATGTCAGAAGAGGCGTTGAATCATGGTTTGGACACGATTTGGAATGCCATGCAAGGCTGTATCCACAATGGTTTGAAGACTGAGGGCATTATTCCCGGTGGTCTGGAATTAGCGAGAAGGGCGAAACAATTATACCAACAATATCAACAGCATCCTGATGATGTTGAAATTAATGATTGGCTGTGTGCCTATGCAATGGCAGTGAATGAAGAAAATGCAGCAGGTCACATGGTTGTTACAGCGCCGACCAACGGTGCTGCTGGGGTTATACCCGCTGTACTTTATTACTTTATGCAGCATAAAAAAGGTACTTTAGAACAGGCGAGATCGTTCTTATTAACGGCGAGCGCCATCGGCGGCATTATAAAGCACCGTAGTTCTATCTCGGGTGCTGAAGTGGGATGTCAGGGTGAAGTTGGTGTTGCGGCAGCGATGGCGGCGGCTGGTCTTTGTGCGGTGCGTGGCGGCAGTCATCAACAAGTTGAAAATGCTGCAGAAATTGCCCTTGAGCACCATCTGGGTATGACTTGTGATCCAGTACATGGACTGGTGCAAGTGCCTTGTATTGAACGCAATGGTTTCGGTGCCATCAAGGCCTATACAGCGGCATCACTTGCGCTCAGAGGCGATGGTGAGCATTTTATGCCCTTAGATAATTGCATTGCGGCTATGAAACAAACCGGCGAGGAAATGTCGCATATTTTCAAAGAAACATCATTGGGTGGGCTGGCGGTTAATGTGACGGAATGCTAAAAGGATAATGGTATATATGAGGGGTGGATGCAAGCGCATTCACCCCCCGCCCCAAAAAAAAGCACTTATTCGCTTATCCGTAAACGAGATTAGGCAACCAGGTAACAAGGCCGGGTAGCATAATACATAGCATTAAGGCTATAGCTTGCATGGCAAGAAAAGCCAGTGCGGATTTAAAAATAGTCGCCATCGTAATTTCAGGTGGACAAACCCCCTTGATATAAAAAAGTGCATAGCCAAAGGGTGGGCTTAGGAAAGACATTTGCATATTCACCAGATACAAAACACCAAACCAAAGCACCACATCATCACCGGGTAGACTGACCGTTGAAACGCCGAACTTTTGGAATACTTCTGCCACCATACCCAGAGCATAAAAGAGGGTATCCCACTGGTGTGGTTGATCGGGGTCACCGGGATAAGAGGAGAGAAAGACCGAAGCCGGTATCTTGCCTGACCAGTAGAGTGTAAAGGGATTCATCCCCTGTAGAATACCATTGCGCACCGCATCAAAGAGTGAATTGTTGTCTGCGGCAACGAATTTAGCGGCAAAGGCTTTAAAGGTAAGTTGGTTCCTCTCCGCTTTTAGAATGAAATTAAACAGGTTTTAAAGTATGTTTGAAATAAACGCTTTCGTTAGTTTTTTGGGTTATTGTTCTATTATTAATATCAGTGTATTTGTAGCTTCTATTATTGTTTTGAAACTCTTTAGTCGTCCCATTTTATCCCTTCATAGTCAATTGTTCGGAGTAAAGCAAACGGATTTACCCGTGCTTTATATGCAGTATCTGGGTAATTATAAAATTGCTATATTGATATTTAACCTCGTGCCCTATCTTGCCTTGAAAGCGATGAGCTATTTTTCATAAAAATCGACATGAGGGCTAGACCTCTGATAATTGGAGGCAGTTCTAAGCATTATGGCTATAGTGGCCATGTTTAGGGAGAAAACTGCTTGATATAGGTTTTATCTGTGTTTATAATGTGCGCCACAAAACAGAATATCTGATCCCAGATATTTTTCTTGTTTCGGGGCATAGCGCAGCCTGGTAGCGCACCAGCATGGGGTGCTGGTGGTCGTAGGTTCAAATCCTACTGTCCCGACCAATTAAATCAGTTTCAGTTGTTAGTCTCTCTAATTTCAGCATCATATCCATAATGAAGCATTATCTTTTGCGTCGTATTGAACGCCAGTCTGGATCTGTTAGCACTGGAGAAAGCGGGTGATATTCGAATCCCGGCAAGTTTTTCTATCCAAAAATTAAAGATATTTATACCACTAGTATTGATTTTGAAGCTTTTTAAAGTGTACTGCTGAGGATCGAAGCACATCATCAATGGCATAAACAAAACAACAAAATATACCACCTACATTGAAAAAATACGATTTTTAAACTACAAATTAATAATCAAGCATTTTGCTCGTAAAGGAGAAATACTTTGACCCATGAGCAAGAATCCGATCACCATTGTTACTACACCTCACCTGAAGGTCTGCAATGCCAACAACTGCCATTAAAAAATTCAGATTATTGTTATTGGCACAATCAACAAGCAATAAAAACAGCACCGAATCTGAGCGAAAAATTACAACAGCAAGCCCAGTCGGGTGTGTCTTTATCCGGCTATTCTTTAAAAAGAGCCGATTTAACAGAAATTAATCTGGTCAATTATAATTCTAAACAGGGCTATGATTTCTCCTACGCAGATTTGTATCATGCCAAGCTCAGTGGCGCGCATCTTTTCCACATTGATTTACACGGTGCTTCTTTAATGAAAGCCGATTTACGAAATGCCAATTTACATTGTGCCAACCTGGAAGATTGTAATTTACTCGGGGTAAACCTAACAAATGCCCGGATAGAAAATGTCACTTGGGGCAAGCAAATCTTACAGGAAAAAAATGCCCACAAGGCCGATCGTCAGGGAAATAGAACAGCAATGTTGGATTGTCTGGAGCAAGCTGAAGAGATTTATCGAAACCTGAGAAAAGCGGCTGAAAATCAGGGCTTGTTTGAAACTTCTGGTTACTTTTTCTACAAAGAAATGGTCATGCGTCGCTACCAATTACCTAAGTTTTCCTTTCAGCGCATGGTGTCAAAAACCGTTGACTGGTTTTGTGGTTATGGCGAGCGACCATTGAACGTGGTGTTGTTTTCTTTATTGTTGATTGGTGCTTGCAGCATTTTATATTTTTTTATGGGCATTGAAGGCAATGGTCAGCCTGTTCAAATTGATTTGTCTGCTTCTCTCTATACTAATTTTATTAGTTTTTTAGAGTGCCTCTATTTTAGTGTGGTGACATTTACAACCCTGGGCTATGGTGATTTAGTGCCTGTTGCTGCGGCACGACCGATTGCAGCACTGGAAGCGTTCACCGGCAATTTTACCATTGCACTTTTTGTCGTCGTTTTTGTGAAAAAAATGACCCGCTAAACTATACTGTGCTTCTTTTCATTATGTGATAGTATTCTTGGGATATTTTTTAATTCCCTGATGTTTATTGGAGCATAATATGCCAGTTTGCTTTAAGCCGATAATTTTAGCCACCATGATCAGTAGTTTTTTTGCCGGAGAGGTATTAGCTGCGACTGAATGGAATGTGTCTCTTTGGGGGAAAAGACGTGCCTTTACTGAACATGTAGAAAAAATTGCAGAACTGGTTGAGGCGAAAACCAAGGGGGATTTCAAACTGAAAATTTCTTATGGCGGTTTATCTAAATCGCGTGAGAATTTAGATGGTATTTCATTTGGTGCTTTTGAAATGGCACAGTTTTGTTCCTTTTATCATAAGAAAAAGAACCCGACCATTACCGTCACTGAACTACCATTTTCGCAAAATTTATCTTTAAGCCGTATCGCAAAAATTTACCAAGCGGTTTATGAAAACCCGATTGTCAGTAAAGATCTGGCGCGTTGGAATGCCACCTTGTTAATGCCAACCCCTTTACCTCAGTATAATATTATTAGTAAATCCGATGCTCTGAATAGTTTGGCTGATTTTAAAGGCCTTCGGGTGCGTGGCCCCGGCGGTATTATGGGCGTTTTAGAGCAATTAGGTGCGGTTAAAACCAGTGTGCCTTTTTCTGAAGTCCGTCAGTCTATGGATTCGGGTGTTATTGATGCCGCTTCGTTTGCTCCCCATGCTCCTCTTGCCACTAAAACTTATAAAGTCGGCAAGTGGGCAACCACCAATTTAAATCTTGGCTCGGCGAACTGCCCAGTGGTTGTTAACACCGATGCTTTGAACTCGCTTAAACCAGCACACAAAGAAGCCTTGCTGGGCTCGGTTGATGAAGCGATGGCATATTATGTGAAAAACTATAATGACAAGACCACCGCTAAATATGAAGCGGCAATAAAAGAGCAGGGCTTAACTCAAGTAACTTTTTCAGCGGAACAAACCAAAAAACTCAATGCCTTGTCTGAATCAGTCCGTAAGGATTGGATAAAAAGTAATAGTAAAAACTTTGATGCACAAAGTTTGTATGATTTTACTGAAACATTATTCAGTAAATAAGAGCTTAGTAAGCAAACAATAAGGAGCAGGGTCAAATGGCATTAGATTTTATTTTGTTATAAATATTATAATTTTAAGCCATTTGCTCCGACCCCACTGGTAATGAATACAAAATAGTAGGGTGGGCAGATAAAGCCGTGCCCACCCTACGTTCTCCAAGGAATGACACAGCATGTCAAATCACTCACCAGTATTGAGCGATCAATCAACGTTAAGTTGGCTGGACAGGACTTTTTTTAAACTTGAGTCAGGGTTAAATTTACTCGGTGGAATAGTGATATTTCTCTTGGTATTTTTAGCCACAGCTAATGTCCTAGGTCGCTGGTTGTTCAATATGCCAGTCAGTGGCTATATTGACTGGGTTGAACAAGCAATGGCCTTTATGGCTTTTCTAGGTATTGCCTATACCATGCGTCAGGGTGGTCATATTCGTATGGATATTATCGTCAGTCATCTTCATGGACGCAGACTTTGGCTGGTTGAAATTCTCTCATCTATTCTCATGTTGTTGATGACCTTAGTGCTCATCTATGGTTCTTATTTACACTTTTTACGTGCTTACTCTCTGGGTGATTCATCTCTGGATATTGATCTGCCAACCTGGCCAGCAAAATTAGTGGTACCTGTGGCATTAAGCGTCCTAGCTTTACGTTTATTACTACAAATATGGGGCTATGCCAGAGCCTTACGCAGTAACACAACAACGCCAGTGGTAGTGCCATTAATTGAAGACGCAGCGACAGTAGCGGCTCAGGAAGCGGAGTCATTGAGTGGTTCTGAGACTGGCTCTGTGACAGATAGGGATGGCCGATGAGTGCATTTGAAAGCTTGTTTCAAACCATGGGGGATATGGACTCTATCAGTATCGGCCTATGGGTGACGGCTTCGATGATGCTCTTTGTTATTATCGGTGTGCGTGTCGCCTTTGCTGCTGCGATGGCCGGTTTTATTGGCCTAGTGTGGATTTTCTCAGCTAAGTTAGGCTTTGAAAAAGGCTTTATTGTCGCGGTAAAAATGGCGGGTACGATTCCCCATTCAAAAGTATCAACCCTGGCTTTATCATTGATTCCCACGTTTATTCTGATTGGCTTTTTAGCCTACCATGCTGGACTCACGCGGGCTTTGTTTGAAGCCGCTAAACGCTGGTTAGGCTGGTTGCCAGGTGGCATGGGTGTGGCGACGGTTTTCTCAACGGCGGGTTTTGCCGCAGTATCCGGTGCTTCGGTTGCCACTTCGGCTGTTTTTGCCCGTATTGCAATTCCAGAAATGTTAAAACTGGGCTATGACAAACGCTTTGCTGCCGGGGTAGTCGCCGCCGGTGGCACTTTAGCTTCCTTGATTCCACCCTCGGCTATCCTGGTTATCTATGCCATTATTGTTGAACAGGACGTGGGTGTTTTATTAATGGCGGGTTTTTTACCTGGCGCAGTATCCGCTTTGATTTATGGTGGTTTGGTGGTTTTTCTGGCCTCGGTGCGCAAAGATGTCGGCCCTCCCGTCACCGGTTTTAGTTGGAAACAACGATTTGAAAGCTTACCGGGTGCGTTACCTATTTTTCTGGTGGTTGCGAATATTATGATCTGCATCTATGGTGGCGTTGGTACTCCCACCGAGGCAGGGTCATTAGGTGCATTTATTATTCTTTGCCTGGCCTTATTTAAAGGCATGCGCTGGAAAGAGTTGAAAGATTCCCTGATGGAAACCGCCAAGCTCACTGCGATGATTTTCACCATCATCTGGGGCGTATTGCTCTATGTGCGGTTTTTAGGTTTTGCCGATTTACCCGGTGCTTTTTCAGAATGGATCAGTGCTTTGGATTATAGCCCGATGCTGATTTTAATCATGATCCTATTAGCCTATGCTGTTCTGGGCATGTTTATGGATGCCATTGGCATGTTATTACTGACATTACCCGTTGTTTACCCTGCGGTCATTGCCTTAAATGGTGGTGAAACTGTCAGTGCCGCAGACTCTGCCTTTGGTGTCTCAGGTGTTGGTTGTGCTATTTGGTTTGGTATCATTGTGGTGAAGATGGCCGAAATTTGTTTAATAACACCACCTATTGGCCTCAACTGTTTTGTCGTGGCAGGTGTCAGACCGGAATGCTCAGTACAAGATGTGTTTCGTGGCGTTACCCCATTCTTTATTGCTGATGTGATTACCATAGCCGTACTCATTACCTTTCCTGCCATTGTGCTATGGATACCACAAATGATGGGTTATAATTAGTAGCTTAGATTCAACTCATAAGTGCAACACTATTTGGTTGTATTTGTGATATTTGCTGGTTTATCGCTGGCTCATGAAATTCCCGGGGTGGCCGAGCGTAGCGATGGCCACCCCGGGAATTTCATGAGCCAGCGACGCGCCTGACGGCGCTACTAAAAAAATCATAAGTACAGCAATGATTTGCTCGAAAAAATGGCCAATTGCTTGTAAAATCGGCCATTTTCTCCTGCAAGAGTAAAGTGACTTATGAGAACTTACAAGCAATTGACACAAGAACAAAGATACTACATTTCGACTGAGATTAAAAATGGCATTTCCCAGTCTAAAATTGCTCAGGCGATTGAGGTGAGTAAATCTACTATATGCCGTGAAATTAAACGCAACGCTGGTTTACGTGGCTATCGATTTAAGCAAGCTCAAGAAAAAGCCGTTAAGCGTCGCTACAATGCTTCTAAAGCAATTAAAATGACGGATGACATGATTGCCCTTATTGATGAAAAGCTTTCACAGCACCAGTGGAGTCCTGAACAGATATCAGGTTGGTTACTGAATGACAAAATGCTACTTCTTAGCCATGAACGTATTTATCAACACATATGGGATGATAAGAAGCAAGGTGGTGATTTACATCAGTATTTAAGGCGTCAGGGAAAGAAATACCAAAAGCGTGGTAGTAACGGTAAAAGCAGTCGAGGACAAATAATTAATCGAATTTCCATTGATGACCGTCCTAAGATTGTTGATGATAAACGTCGTGTTGGTGACTGGGAAATTGATACAGTGATCGGTAAAGGACACAGTGGTGCTCTGGTCACGATTGTAGAAAGAAAAACGCTTTACACATTAGTAGCAAGAGTGAATGGCAAACAGGCTGATTGGGTGACACAAGCAACAATACAATTGCTTAAACCCTTTAAAGACAGGCTTCATAGTATTACCGCAGACAATGGCAAAGAGTTTGCTTATCATGAGCAGGTAAGCAAAGCTCTTGATACAGCATTTTATTTTGCCCACCCTTATTCTTCATGGGAGCGAGGGTTAAATGAAAATACTAATGGACTGATTAGACAATATTTTCCTAAAGATACAGACTTTAAAGAAGTGACTGATAAAGAGGTTTACAACATGATGGAAAAACTTAATAATAGACCTAGAAAGGCACTCGGCTTTCAAACACCATTCCAGGCAATGAAAAAATCATTTGCAAGAACTGGAATTTCCTGCGTTGCACTTCAGAGTTGAATCCGCGATTCAAGGTTAAAAGTTGCTTATGATTTAGGAACACTTCAGTTGTTTTATGAGCATTATAAAATGAATATTAAAATAATTGAGGGTGTTAGTTCTGAATTGATTTTTCCATCTGAAACAGTTGTTAAATTATCAATAAAGTATTCAAAAGCCTCAAATGAGCTGAAAAACTACTTAGAAAGTACAATTGGTGATACGCCTTTTGATTTAATAAAAACCATTAAAATAAGTAACTTATCTAGAACGAAAGTAACTTCTCAATAAGTCTGTGCAAAACTTGAAATAAAAACAAAAAAAGTCTTGACAGCATTTTAGAGGACAAAAATTGCATTTTCACTGCCCCATGTAATTTATCCCTATAAATGATCCTGTCGATCTGTCTCAGATCGAAATAGAATATTTTTGAATATTATCTTAACTGAGAGGGAGTTTGATCAACACAGGGCAAACTAAAGAGCCTTAAAAAGCCATGATACAATTGTTTTATTGAAAACAACCTGTATTGATTATAGTGAAAAAATTACCTCCAATTCCAGAGATACCTGAAGAAGAAAAGACACCGGTAGTCCGATTACTCCTTGCTTTCATGGAGCAACAACAGGAAATCATTCAAAACCAACAGGTTGAAATCGATGCCCTTAAAACAGAAGTTGCTAAGCTTAAAAGCTACCTCCAAAGCCTAAATAAGAGCCAGTAAATTGCCAAAGGATGATGACAATGATAATCCGACAGGTCATTCAGGAAGCAAGAAAAAACAACTCAGGAAATGGGACTAGTAAAAGTCGTAAACGAAAGAAGAAATTGGCTATTCATAAAACCACCGTTATCAAACCAGATAACCTGCCAGAACATTCACGTTTTTTAGGGTATCAGGATTATTTTGTTCAGGAGCTGCTGATTAAGCCTTTCAATACTCGTTATCGATTGGCTCGCTATAAAACACCCGATGGTGATACCTGTATAGGAAAATTGAGCTTTGATACACATATAGGACATTTTGGCCATACATTACAGAGTTATATCGTTTATCAATATTATCACCAGAGAGTGACTCAGCCATTGATAATACAACAATTAACAGAATTAGGTTTTGATATTTCAACGGGTCAGATCAATGAGATTTTAATCCATGACAAAGACCATTTTCATACTGAAAAAATACATTGCTAACTGCCGGTATCAACAATAGTACTTATATCCATGTTGATGATACGGGTAGTCGTCATGATGGAAAGAATGGTTATTGTACTCACGTTGGCAATGAAACCTTTGCCTGGTTTTCAAGTACTCGATATAAGAGCCGGATTAATTTTCTACAATTGTTACGAGGTGCTGCTGTTGATTATACGCTCAACGATGCAGCACTTGATTATATGAGAGCAGAAAAATTACCTCACAAGCCATTGAGCGTTATTGAACAAAGTCATCAGACTTGCTTTGATAATGAAGAAGCCTGGAAATACTATCTGCAGAACAATAGTATCATAACACAACGGCATGTTCGCATTGCCACAGAAGGCGCTTTACTGGGGGCATTAATTAACAGTGGCTTTCCAAGTGATTTGGTGATTGTGAGTGATGATGCAGGACAATTTGATATTTTGTTGCACGCATTATGTTGGATACATGCAGACAGAGTGTTTCAGCGGATACTACCACTCAATGAGCGACATGATAAAGAACTGAACTGGGTACATACTCAGATTTGGGAACTATTTTATGATCTCAAACAATATAAACTTGAGCCAGATGATCCGTTGAAGTCAGCGATTGCTGAACATTTTGATGAATTGTGCCGGACTAAAACAAGCTTTGAAACGTTGAATCAGGCACTGAAACGATTGGCAAGAAATAAAACAGAATTACTGCTGGTATTGGAACGGCCTGATATTCCTCTTCATAATAATTTGAGTGAAAATGATATTCGAGAATATGTTATTAAGCGTAAAATTAGTGGTAGTACACGCTCAAAGGATGGGCAACTTTGCAGAGATACCTTTGTCAGTTTAAAGAAAACTTGTTTGAAACAAGGAATTTCATTCTGGGATTTTATTAATGACCGGATCAGCAAGAGAAATTTGATCCCATATCTGCCTGAGTTGCTGAAAGGTAAAGTTTGTGCTGTTTAAATGCACAGACTTATTGAGAAGTTACTCTATTGGTTCTTTAAATTGTTTTATTTAAAATAAATTGAATATATTTCTAAAGAAAACACATCTCCCGACGCTAATTATGTTCAAGAGGCGGTGAATATTCCACTTTCTAGAATAAATAGGAAGACGAGAGTATATCCGCATAGTAAATTTCTCCACAATTCGTTTTTGTAAAATACACAAGATTGTATCAAAACAATACGGGATCAGTGGGGCATATCACAGGAGATGTCGTCATGGCACAAGTAATTAACACTAATGTTCCTTCATTAAGCGCGCAAAGTAGTTTAAATCGTACTAATACTGGTCTAACTCAGGCACTGGAAAGATTGTCAACCGGTAAACGTATTAATAGTGCGAAAGATGATGCGGCTGGTATCGCGATTGCTTCACGTTTTACTGCACAAATTCGTGGTTATAATCAGGGTACTCGTAACGCGGCAGATGCAATTTCTCTAGCACAAACTGCTGAAGGTGCATATGATGAGATGTCTAGTAATATGCAGCGCATTCGTGAATTGGCTGTTCAATCAGCGAATGCAACCAATAGTAGTACTGATAGAGCTGCACTCAATACAGAAGTATCACAGCTTAAAGCTGAAATCTTACGTGTTCAACAAACAGAATTTAATGGTGTAGCTGTTATTGGTGCTAGTGCTCAAGCTTTTGCTTTCCAGGTGGGTCCTGATGCGGGTGGTAATAATGTTATTACCGTGACTACACAATCAGTTGATGCAACACTGACGGGTGGTGTGGGTACCGTTGCAGAAGCATCTGCGATGATTGCGACTGTTGATGCGGCTTTAACTGCTATTAACACCGAAAGGGCGACTTTGGGTGCCGTTCAAAATCGTTTTGATTCAGTTATACGTAATGGTGAAAATGCATCTGAAAACCTCAGCGCTGCACGTAGTCGTATTGAAGATGCTGATTTTGCTGCAGAAACGGCTAATTTAACCAAATTCCAAATCTTACAGCAAGCGGGCACCTCGGTGTTGTCACAGGCTAACGCTTTACCACAAAGTGTGCTAGGCTTATTAGGGTAAAGGTGAATGACTGAGCACTCAAATTGATTGTTTAATGTGAGTGCTGAGTCTTTTAGGAGAAAATTATGGCCGATTTTAATATGAATACCAAATTGCCGGATTTGAATGCAATTAATGGTTTCGTACGTGAAAATTTGGTTCAGCCTTTGCAAAATAGCCAAAAAGCAGATACTAAAGGTGCAGTCAAAAGCGATCAAAGTGGCCAGGCACGGCAAGAAATTGCCTCTTCCACTGAAGATACGAAAGCTGAAGCATCTAAAGATGTACGTGAAGAAGAACTGGATAAGACAATTACTCAGTTAAATAATGCTTTACAGAATGTTCAACGTAATCTTGAGTTTAGTGTTGATAAAGATGTCGGAAAAATTATTATCAATGTTAAAGATAAAGAAACCGATGAGGTTCTCAGGCAAATTCCCTCAGAAGAAATTCTTCAGTTGGCAAGAAATTTGCAGAATATAAGTGCAGGACTGAATCAAAGTGTTAATGAGCGTAAAGATTCCTATAGCTCTCAAACGGCAGCTGAAGGAGTGTTTTTAAAAACAAGTGTTTAAATATGATACTTGTACTAAGTGGTTTTAACGTTTAAGGCTGCTTAGTTTCTTTTATGAAAGTAATAAAATAAAAATAGTATAGTGGAGTCGATATTATGGCTGGTTTGTCTCTAGGAGGTGTTAACCTTGATGTAAGAGGACTGGTTGATCAATTGATGCAAGTTGAAAGTCGCCCTCTAATACGTCTGCAACAAAAAGAAAGTAATTATCAATCTCAACTCAGTGCTTTTGGTCGCTTAAAAAGTGCGATGTCATCTTTTCAAACATCAATGGGTAATTTAGGCTCGCTTGATAAGTTTGAAACTTATAAAGTTTCTACATCAGAAGCTTCTACCGATCAAAGTTTTACGGCAACCGTGGATAGCAACGCTGCACCCGGTACATTTTCTATTGACGTGCAAAACTTAGCCCGGTCCAATAAGTTTGGTTCGACGGCTGCCTTTGCTGATACCACTAGTGCTATTACTACGGATGCTAATTTAGATATTAGTGATGGCACAGATTCCTTTTCAATTGATATTAATGGTAAATCATTGGCAGAAATTCGTGATGCCATTAATGCTGCCGCCGAATCCGGAAATGTCGGTGTTTCAGCCTCTATTGTTCAGGAAAGTGGTAGTGCATTTCAATTAGTGTTGACCGCATCAGACACCGGCGTTGCTAATGCAATTACAGTGAGTTCAACGGGCAATGCTGTGACTCAATTGGACTTAACTGAAAAACAAACAGCTTTGGATGCTACTGTACTGGTTGATAATGCCTATACCATCACCAGTGCTTCTAATTCAATCAAAGATGCTATTTCAGGAATATCGCTTAATTTACTTAAACCCAGTACCAGTGTGGCTGATTTAACCATTCAAAGAGATACAGAAGCGGTCAAAACAAGTATTGGTACATTTGTCAGTGCCTTTAACACCTTTCTCAGTACCGCCAATGCGTTAAAGAAAAGTGGTTTGGAAGGGGATAGTATTACCAATAGTATTTTATCTAATATTCGCGGTGAATTTAATACTAGTGCTGGACTTGGCGGTGCATTTAACTTCCTATCAGAAATGGGCATCACTAGTAATGCTAAGACGGGAGAGCTGGAATTGGATAGTAGTAAGTTGGATGCTGCTATTGCTAAGGATTATGAAGGTATCTCGCAGTTATTTGCCAATGATAACAAAGGCATTGCCTTTCGCTTAGAAGCTCAAATGGATGAATATTTGAGCTTTGATGGCTTGCTTAAAAGTCGTGAAAATGCGCTTAATACCCGGATTAAGGATAATGAGGGACGGCAATTAACCATGGAATATCGTTTAGGAAAAATTGAAGAACGTTTATTAAAACAATTTGGTAATTTAGACAACATTATTTCGCAATCAAACTCAACCAGTAGCTACTTAGCACAACAATTAGCTAATTTACCAGGTTTTACGCGCAAATAATGAGAATAAATTAAATTTATTCTTTCTATCAATCATACCTATAGAAAATTGAATGCTGGCCGATAATCTTAGTAAGACCGATTCAATACTAATTAAGCTTTAACTTCAGCTTATTAGACAGTTTATCAGACCGTTTATCAGACAACCTACTTGGATACTTTATGAATTACACACATAATCAAGCTGCAATGAACAAATATGCTCAAGTGGGCAATCAAAGCACGGCAGCTTTTGCAAACCCTCATCGTTTGATACAAATGCTGATGGAAGGTGCATTGGAAAAAATATCCAAGGCCAAGGGCTTTATGAAAAATGGGGACATTGCCAAGAAAGGTGAGCATATCTCTTGGGCTATTTCAATTATTGAAGGCTTAAGGGTTAGTTTAGATCATACTCAGGGCGGTAAAATTTCTGAGAATCTTGAATCATTATACATCTATATGAATAGTCGTTTAACTCAGGCAAATCTGAATAACTCCTTAGAAATGCTGGATGAAGTAACGACCTTACTTGTTGATATAAAATCAGGTTGGGATGCGATTCCACAAGATGTTATTGATGAACATGCGAAAAGTGATGCAGGAAAAAGACCTGCGTCATTAGCGAAAGCAAGAATATAGAATTGACGTATAGGACTATAATAATATGCAACAGTCGCTTGAATTAGCTCAATTTTTAAACATCAGCCAAAGTATGTTGAGTGCAGCAGAAGCGGGTGACTGGGCGTGTTTGCCAGAACGGGAGGTTGAACGAAAAAAAGTGATGCAGCAATACTTTTCATCGGAAAGTTTTAATCAAGCAGTATCATTGCAAGGTGGTATTGAAGAGAGTGATGGAATTTCACAAGTGATTAACCAAGTATTAGAAATTAATACGCAAATTGAAACACTTGCTGAGCAGGGAAAATTAGCAATTAATCTACAACTGCAAGGAATGAAAAAAAAGCAGAGTGTTCATTCAGCTTATTTACAAAACGAATAATTTAACTCGAAACGGTTGGCTTCTAAAGCCTTTGAATCAACTCTTTGAATCAACAACAGGCACATTCAAGAAAATATCATAATCCAAATCTTTAATTGAACGTTGCAAACCTTTTTGGGAATGTAGGTTAAGAAAGAGTGGTTCAGTGATATTCGCGTTCACCAGCGTTAAACCTTCTTTTTTTACCCCACTATCCGCATTACTATCCTTAACAATAACCATCATTGCTATTTCACTAGAACCTTCGGAATCAAGCAATTTGTAATCTTCATCAGGCAATGATACTTCATAATAAAAATTGGCAAGTGATGGATCAAAAATAGAAAAAGCCGTATCGGGTTGTTCGATAGATTGAAGCCAAAAAACAACAGGCGCCCCCTCTTTATCTTGAGCATCATCTTCTTTATGAAAAAGTTTAAAATTCTTTAGTTCAGCGTTGCTTAATAGTCCATTAGGAAAATGGATAATGCTCTCTTGTGTAACTTCCTGTGAGCCAAAGCGAGTGGTTTCAATTTTCATTATCGACCTTTATCAAATTTATTGTTATTTTTTTTGCCAGTGAAGTAAGCTATTTAACTTTTTCCAATAAAAAATCAAGATAAGCTTGATAAGTTATTATTTTATAAAAACTATTATTACTGATAACTATCAATCTGTCAAAAAAAGCCAGTAGAACAATTGGAGTGACATTTTTTTGACTAAATAAGCTTTATTTTGACTTATTAACAAAGTTTTGACTTTACATATCTCAAAAATCCGCTATATTTTCATTGCTAGGATAATATTTTCTATTTCTGCATTTTTTATTGTCAATTTTTTGATAGCTGACAATAAATTGACAATTTGAGGTTTTCAGTGGTTCAAAATTCAGAAACAATCAACTCAGGCTCATTTTTAGACGAAGCATTTGTTGGTGATAGTGTTGTGATTCGCCAGGTAAAAAAATTAATCAATCAGGTGGCAAAAAGTAATGCCAGTGTCCTGATACTCGGTGAATCAGGCACGGGTAAAGAAGTGGTGGCAAATTGCCTGCATAAACTGTCCAAACGTACTAAAAAGCCCTATGTGCCCGTCAATTGTGGTGCAATCCCCAGAGACTTATTAGAGAGTGAATTGTTTGGTCATGAAAAGGGGGCTTTTACCGGCGCGTTAACACAACGCAAAGGACGCTTTGAAATGGCTCAGGAAGGCACACTCTTCTTAGATGAAATTGGCGATATGCCTCTTGCCATGCAAGTGAAAATTTTACGTGTCCTGCAAGAACGTATCTTTGAACGCGTTGGGGGCAATAAAAGTCTCCATGCTGATGTGCGGGTCATTGCCGCAACCCATAGAGATTTAGAAGACGAAGTCAAAGCGGGTCGCTTTAGAGAAGATTTATTTTATCGTCTTAATGTATTCCCCATCGAAATTCCGGCTTTAAGAGAGCGTGTAGAAGACATTCCACTGTTATTCCAAGTGCTCAATCAACGTATGCAGGAGATCAGTGAAAGTTCTGTAGCACTTAGCCCTGAAGCCATGGCATCTATTATGCAACATGCCTGGCCAGGCAATGTGCGTGAATTATCTAATTTAGTGGAACGCTTGGGTATTATGTTCCCCGAAGAACCGGTTAGTTGGGATGATTTGCCAGAAAAATATCAATACGATATTTCTCATATTGAAGAATTACCTGATATCAATAATATTGGTGTTTCAAATGAGAACGATACTGAAGATAAAACTTTAGCCACTGAAAATATAGCAACGCAGAATGAAGCAACACCTTTGCTGGATGATGGTTCAAACTTAGACGCTTTATCCAGTCAATTACCACAAGGTGGTTTTGATTTAAAAGATCACATGGCCAACCTTGAATATTCTCTTATACAACAAGCCCTCAAAGAGTCTGATGGTGTGGTTGCTCACGCGGCCAAACGCTTGAATATGCGCAGAACTACTCTGGTGGAGAAAATGAAAAAATATGAAGTGATGTTTCAAAGTAATTGAGTGATTTTGGATGGTAGGACTATACGTAGCTGTAGAGTCGATGGGTAGAGCGATAAACAAATGACATAATTATTTCACGGTATCTTCATAACACGGCTTTAAACAAAAAAACCAACTTTATAAGTTGGCTTTTTTGTTCTAAATAACTAATTAATTAGCTTGTTTTTTTCTACGAGAAAAACCCATTCCTACAAGTCCAAGACCAAAAAGAGCCAAAGATGCGGGTTCTGGAATACTAGGTAAGCTTCCCTGATTGAGCAAGGCATAACGTACTTGTCCACCCGCTACAAGCACTTCACCAATGCCATTGCCCCAGAAAGACACTTTGGTAAAATCCCCCGTATCATCAAAAGCCGCAACAAAGATTTCAAATACACTTCTACTGGGATCGGTTTGTGATGGGAATTGGCCATCAGCTCTTGCATTGGCACTTGCGACTTTGATAGGTGTACCATCATCAAAAGACATAAATAATTCAGTCAAAGGATCAAAACAACAAGTTGCCCAATCACCTACCTCAAAACCAACCGCATTAACGGGAGTATCAAAAGTAAAGCTAATCCCACTCGCAAAATAATCCATAGGATCAGTACGTGGATTAGAACCACCTGTAGCAGAAGTAAAAGGATTGATCCTAATGGTTTCTCCTGACATTGAACCATAAGACCTTACAGAGGCTGAACCACCATCATTTTGAGTGATGACATAGTCGCCTCGGTCAATACTAACCCCACCGCTCATAGTTGACCAAACATCAACTGATTCAGTACCACCCGCACCGGCAACAGTTGAGCTAAAGCTACTGACACCTGCGCTAATGCCATCAAAAACAGTAGCAATTGTTGCATTAGCTGTTGTGCTCACAAGCATTACTGCCGCTACTGTAAGCATTCTAAATTCATGTATCATAATAAAACTCCTAGTTTAACTTAAGGATAAAATGTGTTTGTAATACATGTTAAGCATAAAATGTTCCATGAGTGTTAACTAATTGTTTTTTTACATAAAATTATTATGTTTGTTTAAATGGAATATAAAAAATAGTAGGTTTGTAAAAAAAACTGACACTAAAAAACGGAGTGTAGAATAAGTTACAGTGCAATAGTATTTGAATAACTATCAGTGAAAAGAAAATTTCGAATTATTAATATTTTGTTTCAAGTGTTATTCAAGGTGTTGTTTAATAACATTATATAATGGATGTTGGGCTTTAAAGTTGCGTGTGGTTATAAATTTAACTAATTACTATCTTCTTTTTTGTGGTATCTATAAGTGAACTAAAAATAAGCATTATTAATTTATAGAATAAAAAATATTGTAAAAAAAGTTGACAGTATAATCATTAGGGTGACTCATAGAGACGGGCATAACTAAACCCTGAATTTTTTCAATCTGTGTTGCTAAAAATTACTTGATAATTATCATTAAAAATTAAGTCAAAAAAATGTCATGTATCTACTTTAATTAAATGGCATGTGTCGTAACCTACTGTAATTTAATGTCTAATTATTAATTGGTTTGCTTTTTGCAGCAAACCCGTAGAAAACTTCAATAAAAAAGAGACGCTGGAGTAAATTATGGGTGTAGCGGCATTTTTCGATACAGAATTAACAGAAGCAAGTTCAATGACATTGCTCAAAGAGCAGAGTGTTGAGGTTAATTCTATACAACAAAGTAAGCCTTCACTGCAAGAATCAATTACGGAAAACCGCTTAAAAGCACTGCTTAAGGCTTTGCCCGCAGGTGTGATCGTATTGGATGGTAAAGGTTTAGTGCAAGAGTGTAATCCGGCCGCTATCGAATTGTTAGATGAGCCTTTGATAGGTGTGGCCTGGTATTCTGTCATTAATCGTGCCTTTGATCACAGCCGAACTTCCGGGCAAGATTCTATGACTAAAAAGGCCAGATTGTTAGTATCTCGACCTGTCCTCTAGGTGAGGGCGTTCCCGGTCAAATTATTCTTCTACAAGATGTGACCGAGAAACGTCAGCTACAAGCTAAATATGATCAGCAAAACCGTTTGGCATCCATGGGGCAAATGGCTGCGCAATTAGCCCATCAAATTAGAACGCCCATTTCAGCCGCCTTACTCTATGCTTCACATTTAAAATCACCCAATTTAGATAATGACAAACGCCTGCGTTTTGCAGACAAAATATTGACTCGTATTCAAAGTCTGGAACAATTGATCAATGATATGTTGCTCTTTTCTCGCAACGGTATGGAACATCGTGAAAGCATTTCAGTGCAGCAACTGCTCAATGAATTACAGCAAAATATTGTTTTACCTGAAAGCAATCAAGCCATTAATTTATCCTTTAATTATAAGCCTGAAAATACATTTTTTATTTCCGGTAATCGCAGTCTTCTCATTAGCGGGTTGGTGAATCTAGTTAATAATGCCTTACATGCAGTTAAAACTAATAATGACAGAGCAGCAAAGGTAACAATTAACGTCTCACAACCCATTCATGGCGCAATTGATTTCACGATTATAGACAATGGTGTAGGTATTTCATCTGAAGACGAAACAAAGATATTTGAACCCTTTTACACCACCAAAAATAATGGTACAGGCTTAGGGTTGGCGGTAGTAAAAGCCATTGCCAATGCTCATGATGGTGAGCTTTGGTTAGAAAGTTCCTCAACAAAAGCTGAAGCATCAGGGAGTGTGTTTAGAATGCGTATTCCCACACAAATTCAAAACTTGCACAAAAAATAGCAAACCATCATTCGGAGACCTTAGCATGATGAATACTAAAAAACGAATCCTCAAAGCCCTTTAATTCTAGTAGTTGAAGATGATGAGGCTCTGCGTGAAGCCTTAGTTGATACATTACAGATGGGTGGTTATAACACGCTGGAAGCGGATAATGGTCGTGCGGCATTAGAACATCTTGCACAGGATGAAATGTCAGAAATAGAGTAAGCGCTTAACCATCTAGCGTTATTCAAAAAATATCTCCCCTGCCTCATAATCAATCCATCGATTAATTATGAGACATATCAATGAAACCAGAAACCCAAGCCAACTCAAAACAATTTTGGCAAGACCACGTTAATCAATGGAATGAAAACAGTATCAGCCAGGCATCCTATTGTCAGGAACATGGGCTATCCATCAAACGTTTTGGCTATTACAAGCGTAAGTTGCTGGGTGCAACAACGCAAACCAGTGCGATGACAAAGGGGAATGGTTTTATTCAACTATCCTCCCCGAAACACTATTCAGCCCGCACCTCAGCATTAATTGTAGAATTACCCAATCAGCTACGCATTGAAGGAGTGACTGCCGATAATGTACAGCTGGTAAAACAATTAGCAGGACTGTTCCAATGAAGTCAGCCATACGTCCATCACTCAGCCTGCCACAGGTGTATCTCTATCTGAAGCCTGTTGATTTTCGTAAAAGTTTTATTGGCCTCAGTGCCATTGTTGAATGTGAATTAGGTCATAATCCTTTTGCAGGCCATCTGTATGCCTTTACCAATCGTCAGCGTAATAAAATTAAATGCCTCTTCTGGGATAATACCGGTTTTGTATTCTATTACAAAAGTCTCTCAGAAGAAAAGTTCAAATGGCCAAAGGGTGAAGATGACCTGATGAATATCACCGGACAACAAATCAACTGGCTATTAGACGGCTATGATATCAGTGTCATGAAACCGCATAAGAAATTGCATTATGAGTCTGTATTTTAAGTACTTTTAGTCTATTTTTTGTTATAATAAAGCCATGCAAAACAAGGCTGAATCCACAAAAACGACTCTATATTTTCCGCTTTTTCACACGCGGACAAGAATGAATTGTTGAGTGTCATTGAACAGAAAAACCACCGTATAAAAATACTGGAAGAAGCCCTTCGTCTGGCTCGTAGTAAACGCTTTGCACCCAGCAGTGAAAAAAGTGATGGTCAGGAACGCTTATTTGATGAAGCTGAGCAGGCGGCTGACGATGAGGGGCTCCCTGAACCTAAAACCACTTCGCCTAAGAAGAAAGAAAAAACAGGCAGGAAGCCTTTCTCAAAGATATTCCAAGAGTCCCTGTCTTCATCGATCTGACAGATGAAGAAAAAGCCGGTGCCATTGAGGTTTTTTACACTAAAGTCAGAGAAGAGCTGGATATCATTCCAGCTAAAGTCCAAATACTGGAATACTTCCAGGAAAAAGCCGTCTTTGCAGGCACCAATGACACAGACAGTCGTTCAATGAAAGCTGCGGTCATGCCAAAACATCCATTACCTAAATCAATGGGCAGTATTCACCTGATGGCACACATCATTATCTCAAAATATGCCGATGGTTTGCCTCTGTATCGAATGGAAGGCATATTATCACGCTATGGCGGCGATATAACCCGAGCCACCATGGCCAATTGGGCTATTAAACTGGCTCATCAGTTCCAGCCGCTCATCAACCTCATGCGAGAACATCAACTGTCGGGTGACATCATCCAAATGGATGAAACGGTGCTCAAAGTATTAAAAGAGCCGGGACTCAGTGCTCATTCGAACAAATACATGTGGGTCACGTGGCGGGCCACCTGGACAACCCAGTGTGCTGTTTGAATACGATCCTTCTCGTAAGAAGGAAGTACCACTGCGCCTGCTTGATGGCTTTAGCGGCTATCTGCAAACCGATGGCTATGCCGGTTACAATGCCGTGTGTGCACAAAATAATGCCACATCGGTCGGCTGCTGGGATCACACTCGCCGTAAATTCAAAGATTCTCAGACGGCACAACCAAAGAAAAAGAGAGCAATCAAAAGCCTACAAAGCCGATGTGGCACTGGCCCATATCAATAAGCTGTATTTAATTGAGCGTGAGATAAAAAGAAGCCAGTGTTAATGAAAAATTTAAGGTTCGTCAGAAACAGAGCCTGCCGCTTCTTGAGAAAATAAGAACATGGGTCGATAACACCCTGGGCAAAGTGCCGAACGACAGCTTGACAGGAAAAGCACTCACCTATATTAATAATCAATGGCCTAAGCTGACTGTTTATTGTGAAGATGGTCGGTTGAATATCAGTAATGTGCTGGCAGAAAATGCTATCCGTCCATTCTGCGTGGGTAGAAAGGCCTGGTTATTTTCAGATACGCCAAAGGGTGCACATGCCAGTGCAGTTCATTATAGTTTTATTGAAACCGCTAAGGCCAATGATATTGAGCCATATACGTATATGGTCTATGTATTAACCCAATTACCTTATGCGGATACGGTTGAAAAGCTGGAAGCATTGCTTCCCTGGAATTTTAAAAAATCAGAATTGGAAAAGGTAAAGAACGCTGTTCGTTAAGCGCTTACGAAATAGACATTGTGATCAGTGATGTGCAAATGCCTAAAATGGATGGTCATCAAATGCTCAAGCAAATTAAACGCCACTATGATGTGCCGGTGTTATTGATGACAGCTTATGGCACCATCAGCAAGGCCATTGAGGCCATGAAAGATGGGGCGGTTGATTATCTGGTCAAACCCTTTGAGGCCGAAGTCCTTGTGTCAGTAGTGAGTCGTTATGTGGGCAAGAGCATTGAAGATCATCAAATGATTGCAGAATCTGTGAGTATGAAACAAATTACCCAACTTTCAAAACGCGTGGCCGCCAGTGATGCCACGGTCATGATTGGTGGTTCAAGTGGTACGGGTAAAGAGGTCTTAGCCCGTTTCATTCATAATAATTCCAGTCGTGCAGATAAACCCTTTGTTGCCATTAACTGTGCCGCTATTCCAGAGAACATGCTTGAAGCAACCTTGTTTGGCTATGAAAAGGGGGCTTTTACCGGCGCTTATAAAGCCTCATCCGGTAAATTTGAGCAAGCTCAGGGTGGCACTTTATTACTGGATGAAATTTCAGAAATGGATTTAGGCCTGCAGGCAAAGCTTTTACGTGTCCTGCAAGAAAAAGAAGTTGAACGTCTGGGAGGGCAGGAATTGATACCTCTTAATGTGCGTGTTTTGGCAACGTCTAACCGTAATATGCAGCAGCAGGTTAAAGATAATCGTTTTAGAGAAGATTTATTTTATCGTCTCAATGTATTCCCTTTAAGTATTCCTGATTTAAAAGATCGTAAGGAAGATATTATTCCTTTAGCGGAACATATTATTAATAAAATGGCCAAACAAAATGGTTGTCAAATCCCTCAATTATCTGATGAGGCGAAACAAAAACTGATCAGTCATAACTGGCCGGGCAATATTCGTGAAATGGATAATGTTATTCAACGGGCTTTTATTTTACACATTGATAATATTATTACACCAGAAGACATGCCGATGGAAATGTTCTCCGAAACCGGTGTTGAAGCTGAGTTAAATTCTGTTGATAGAGTCTCTGCCAAAGTAGCGGATTCAATAGTAACTGAACAAATGAATAGTACTCAGGCGAATAGCTCTAATGTGATGAGTATGCTGGCTGAGAGTAAAACTTCATCAAATTTAAATGATGAGTTGCGTGGTCGAGAATTTGACAAAATTCTGGAAATTCTTCACACCACAATGGGCAATAGAAAAATGGCGGCAGAACAATTAGGTATTAGCCAAAGGACGCTGAGATACAAGTTAGCCAAGATGCGTGATGGCGGTATTGTTGTGCCGGGCGGTTTTGGCGCGAAAACTGCTTAAATAATGCTTAAGTATATAAAACAATATAAATAACACTTATTTTTTGACACTTGTGCAGAAAATATCAAGGACACTGAGATGATTAACGATATTAATAGCTCCAGTATGATGCTGCAAATGCGCTCTATGGCTGATATGGCTAAGACTAAAAACACCGCCTTGGACATTAATAATGACGGGCTTCCGGGTACTGCGTCGGTGAATAAAATGGCAGAAACGGAATCTGTTGATTTTGGTAGCTTATTAAAATCAGCAGTGCAACAGGTGAATTCAATGCAGCAAGTTTCCGGCGATTTAAAGAAAGATTTTATTTCTGGTAAAGAAGGTGTGGACTTGGCTCAAGTGATGATTGCTACGGAAAAATCCAGCGTTGCTTTTGGTGCAATGCTTGAAGTAAGAAATAAATTGCTCAAAGCTTATGAAGAAGTTAAACGTATTCGTGTGTAATTCGGCTAAATACTACTAGTGATGTGTGGAGAAATAACTAATGGCTGAAGAAACAGCAAACAAAAATTCGATGGTGATGTTACAAAACATTAGTGAATATCCGCTATTAAGGCAATTAGGCCTAATGGTGGGACTTGCTGCGAGTGTTGCTTTAGGCGTTGCTATTGTCTTTTGGTCGCAATCACCCGACTACACAACGCTTTATGCAGAATTACCTGACAATGAACTTTCGCAAGTCGCAGATGCTTTAAAGCAAAGCAAAATAAAGTACAAAATAAGTGCTGGTAATATCATGGTGCCAGCCAATGAAATTGACACAGCACGTATGCAATTAGCTGCCCAGGGCTTACCGAATGTGAGACCTGAGGGTTTTGATATTCTCAGTGAAGACCAATCTTTTGGTACTAGTCAATTTATTCAGGCCGCTCGCTATCAACATGCCCTTGAAGAAGAGCTGTCTCGCTCTATTTCCGCACTAAGAAATGTTAAGTCTGCTCGGGTACATTTAGCACTCCCCAAAGAGTCTGTTTTTGTCAGAAATCGCAAAAAAGCCAGCGCTTCAGTGATTGCCAATATTTATTCAGGCCATCGTATGACGCTTGATCAAATTAATGCCATTACTTATATGGTGGCTTCCAGTGTGCCTAATTTACAAGTTGAAGAAGTGACCGTGGTTGATCAAATGGGGCGTTTGCTGACTAATACTGAAAATAAACAACAGGTATTAAACTCAAAGCAACTTGAGTATACTAATAAAGTAGAACAAAACTATATTGAGCGAGTGAGCAATATACTCTCGCCCTTTTTAGGGGCTACAGGCTTTAAAGCACAAGTGAATGCTGATATTGATTTTACTCGAATCGAAAAAACTTCAGAAACCTTTAACCCTGATGCTGCGGCAACGCGTAGTAAGCAGCAATTAATTGAAAGAATGTCTGCTTCTGATGAGGGAGGCATTCCTGGTGCATTATCTAATCAACCCCCCGGTGGTTCAATTGCACCAGAAAATGCGGGTGGTGTAGAAGGAGAAGCTGGCGGCGGTGGTTTTAAAAATAAAGAAACACTGACGCAAAACTTTGAATTGGATAAGACGATTAGTCACACCCGTTTGTCTACGGGTAATGTGAAGCGTATTTCGATTGCAGTGGTCATTGATGATAAAAAGGTGGTTGCAGAAGATGGCACGGTGACAGCGACACCCAGAACAGAAGATGAATTGAAACGTATTACAAACTTGGTGAAAGAAGCCGTGGGCTTTAATGCTCAGCGCGGAGATAGTGTCAATATTATTAATGCCGGCTTTGTTTCTCCGACTGAACTTGAAGCCTTACCTGATGTGCCAGTCTGGGAACAAGCCTGGTTTGCCCCCTTGGTCAAACAAGTCTTGGCAGCTCTGGTGGTTCTCTATATAATCTTTGGAGTGATAAAACCAGCGTTCAAAAGCTTGTCCAAACCACATAAAGAACTGGTTGGTATTGAAGGTGAAGGTGTCGACGGGGCATCAGCACAAGCCGCTCTGGCTGCCGGTGGTGCGGATGGCATGGGGGGTGAAGAAGCCGATGCCTTACCTAAGCCACCGGATGACTATGAACTACAACTTGATATGGCACGTAAATTAGTCGTAGAAGATCCTAAAATTGCTGCTCAAGTGGTAAAAAACTGGCTAGCGGCTTAAACAAAGCAATAATACACGACCAATTTAACTCATAATTGTAATAAAAGAGAAGTAAGCATGGCGGATGAAGATAAAAAACAAGCGGGAGGGGCTGGTGGGGGACTAGACGGTATCCAGCAAGCCGCTGTTTTTCTTATGTCAGTAGGCGAAGAAGAAGCTTCAGGTATACTGAAACATCTAGGCCCTAAAGAAGTGCAAAGTCTTGGTGAAGCCATGGCCACCATGAGTAATGTTGACAAAGGTAAAGCCAAAGATGTGCTAGCAAATTTTAATACCATTGTGGGTGGCCAAACAGCCTTAGGCATGGGCTCAGAAGATTATCTTCGTAACGTCTTAAATAAGGCGCTTGGAAAAGATAAGGCTGGTGGGGTCATTGACCGTATTCTTCTTGGCCGTCAGTCAAAAGGTCTGGAAGCTCTTAAGTGGATGGAACCACGTTCTATTGCCGAAGTCATTCGTTTAGAACATCCACAAATTATTGCCATTGTTTTATCTTATCTCGAAGCCGATCAAGCTGGTTTAGTGCTATCTAATTTACCCGAAAATACCCGCGCTGATATCATGATGCGTATTGCCAGTCTGGATGCCATTCAGCCTGCAGCTTTGTTTGAGCTGGATGAAATTTTAGAAAAACAATTCGCCGGTCAGGAAAGTAGTATCCGTTCATCCAGTGTGGGCGGCATTAAAACCGCAGCCGACATTCTTAACTTTGTTGATGGCACATCAGAAGCTGCCATTATGGAAGGCATCAAAAATGTCGATGAAGATTTGGGGCAGGAAATTGAAGACAGTATGTTTGTTTTTGACAATTTGTCCGGTGTCGATGACCGAGGTATTCAGGCACTCCTAAGAGAAGTTTCCTCTGATATCTTAATTGTTGCTCTCAAAGGTGCCGATGACGATGTGAAAGAAAAAATCCTGAAAAACATGTCTAAACGTGCGGCGGAAATGTTGCGTGATGATCTTGAAGCCAGTGGGCCGGTGAAACTCAGTGAAGTGGAAGATGCCCAGCGTGAAATTCTCAGTGTGGCACGACGTATGGCTGAGTCGGGCGATATCGCTTTGAGTGCGGGCGGCGATGAATATGTCTGATTCGGATAAGGAGACTAAGCTTAGCAAGGTCATTTCCGCTGATTCGCAAATAAAATATCAACGTTTGTTTGTGCCCAGTGGTAAAAGCAAAGCGCAAAGAGAAAAAGAGCAGTCAGGTTTAATGACTGCTCGAAAATTGGAAGCGCTGCAAAAGCAAGCTTATGACGAAAGCTTTCAACAAGGTAAAGATGAAGGCTATCAGGCTGGATTGGAAGAAGGTCGTAAAGAAGGGCTAGTCAAAGGCCAGGAAGAAGTGGCTCAAATTGTTAAACATTTTGAGCAAATGATTCAGTTTATAGCCACTCCCATCGAAGCAGTTAACGAGACCGTTGAAGAAGAGTTAGTGAGCTTAGCCATTGCGACGGCCAAGCAAATCATTCGCCGTGAGATCAGCGTTGATCCGGGACAAATTATAGCGGTTATCAAAGAAGCACTCTTCGTTCTACCTTCCAGTGCAAAAAAAATCAAAGTGTATTTACATCCTGCTGATGCAGCTATCGCCAGAGAACATTTATCAAGCACAAAAAATGACTCAGACAGCTATCAGGAAGATGAATCATGGGCTATCATTGATGAACCTAATATTACGCGTGGTGGCTGTGAAATTAAATCAGCCACCTCACAAGTGGATGCTAAAATTGAAACCCGAATCGCTGAAATTGCAGTACGTATCCTTGGTAGTGAAAGAGCGGGCAGTGAAAGAGCCGGCAATGAGCGAGAGGAAAGTGAAAGTGTTGCAAAAGATGATACGCTTGATGATGAAGTCGATGAAACGGCTGGTGTTACCAGCAAAACCTAAAATAATGCAGCTGAAACTGCATTTAATCTGTGGATAAACTATGAGTTCTGACTCGCCTCCTACTGAGAATCCTGCTAAGCAAAGGCTTGATATCCCTTTGCTATCAAATAGTGTCACACAATGGACAAAATTACTGGCAGAAGGACGTGAAAACATAGAAAACAAACCATTTACTTTGCAGGTAGAAGGTAAATTGACACGTATGGTGGGCATGACTTTGGAAGCAGAAGGTTGTGAGTCTGCTATCGGTAGTCGTTGCTTGGTTGAAGGCGTGGATAAGCAGTGTATTGAGACAGAAGTGGTTGGTTTTTCTGGCGATAAACTCTATCTAATGCCAACTGAAGGACTGCATGGCATCTTACCGAATGCTCGCGTGATTCCGACTTCAGACTCATATCGCGTACCCGTTGGCATTGAGTTATTAGGTCGGGTTATTGATGGTGCAGGGAATCCACTGGACGATAAAGGGCCATTAGAAAATACTCGACAAGCCCCACTAACGGGCAAGATTATGAACCCATTATCCAGAGAACCCATTACGACTCATCTTGATGTGGGCGTTCGTGCAATCAATGCCATGCTGACTGTAGGACGTGGTCAGCGCATGGGCTTATTTGCCGGTAGTGGTGTGGGTAAAAGTGTACTCCTGGGGATGATGACCAAATTTACCGATGCCGATGTTATCGTTGTGGGCTTGATTGGTGAACGAGGACGTGAGGTTAAAGAGTTTATTGAAAATATTCTCGGCGATGAAGGCATGGCACGTTCGGTCGTCGTTGCTGTTCCCGCTGATCAATCACCTGTCATGCGTCTTCATGGGGCACAGGTGGCCACCAGTATCGCTGAAGATTTTCGTGATCAGGGTAAACATGTTTTATTATTAATGGACTCATTGACACGTTTTGCTCAGGCACAACGTGAGATAGCACTCGCTATTGGTGAGCCGCCAGCGACAAAAGGCTATCCACCTTCTGTTTTTGCCAAGTTACCGGGTTTAGTAGAACGGGCAGGCAATGGCGTGAGTGGCGGTGGCTCGATTACGGCCTTTTATACGGTATTGACAGAAGGTGATGATCAGCAAGATCCAATTGCGGATGCCGCCCGTGCCATTCTTGACGGTCATGTGGTGTTATCAAGAGAGTTGGCTGAAAAAGGTCATTATCCCGCCATTGACATTGAAGCTTCAATTAGTCGTGTTATGACTGAAGTGGTTGATGAATCGCATATTGAATTAGCCCAGCGTTTCAAACAAATTTACTCTGTTTATCAGCAAAACCGTGATTTAATTAATGTCGGTGCCTATACTTATGGTACAGAGCCTGCCATTGATGAAGCCATTGAACTACAGCCTTCCTTAATGAGTTTTTTACAACAGGGCATGAATGAAGCAATGAGTTTTGAGGGGTGTTTACATGATCTGGAAATGGTTATGACACAGCCCACGCAATCTCAGCAAGTAATCAATACTCAGCAACCCGCTGTAACGCCAGGAATGGCGTCAGCCAATGTTTATAAGCAGTAAACCCGTATGCCAAAGTCTAAGTCCAAACGCATGAAACCTGTTAACCAGTTGGCAGAAAAAAAACAGCAGCAATCGGCTGTTGTTTACTCTGAAACAACGACACAACTCAGGGCGATGGAAAATCAATTAGAAAAACTCTATAGTTATCGAGCGGGCTATAATCAACAAATGATCGAACTCTCGCAAAGTGGTGTGGGGACTCATCGCTTACAAGATACCTTGATGTTTATGAATAATTTAAATCAAAGTATCGAAGGTCTGTCATTGCAGATCCAAGAACAAAAAAAAAGTGTGTGAGGCTAAAAAACAACTCTGGTTAGCAACGCGTAATAAAACAAAAATTTATTTAAAAGTGACTGAGAAGTATATTGTAGAAGAAAAACTCGTGCTACAAAAAAATGAGCAGAAACTGGCTGATGAATTCAACCAGTCTCTGTTTTATCGTAGAATGAGCAAAGCCGATCATAACTCCAACTCTTAAACCTAGAAACCTCAGTTGAATCGCTCGCAGTAGGTTCAACTGAGGTTTCTAGGTTAAATCCTATCTTTATGTGTTTTAACGACCGCCGCCATAACGTCGGTCACCACCACCACCACCGCCATACTGGCTATTAGAACCACCACCATATCCATATTGGTTATTGTTGCCACTGCCAGAATCGTTGCCTTGTCCATAACGATATTGATTGCCGCTACCAGAAGTATTACCTTGACCATAACGGTGTTGCTTGCCACCACCACTGCCACCATTCTGTGAGTTTTGACCGCCTCCGCCTCCACCTCCACCTCCGCCCTTGCCGCGCCCATTACCACGACCGCTTCCCATCTGATCCATATTGCGTTTGCCACTGGCACCCATATTGGCGAAGCGAGAATCACGCTCAGATTGATCCATACTTCCCATACGGCTTTGGCGTTCTGAACGATAAGCGTCTTTAGCGCTATTATCCATGCTTCTCACCTGATCTCTCATGCCAAATAAATCATCGTTTGAATAGCTGCTGAAATCTTCGCTATAACTTAAACTGGAAAAAGTCATGGCAGTCATGAGCATCATGCCTGATAAATTGCTTTTCATAATATTATCCTCTTGTTTTGTTGTCTGTGAATGAGTTAATGATAAAAAATGAATGTTGTCATAAAATTTCAAAATGACACTAAATTGTTTCAAAATGTTTCACATCAAGTTCAGTTTGAAGTACAGATGCTATAATTAAGTTATGAATACACAGCAAATTAAAATTTTAATTATTGATGATGATCCGAAACTGGGCGATTTATTGGCGCGTTATTTAAGTGAACAGCAAATATCTGCCCAAGTTGTTTATGATGGTAAACAAATGGATGATGTGCTGGCTGTTGATAGTTTTGACCTCATCATTCTTGATATTATGTTGCCAGGTGAGGATGGTTTAAGCATTGCCCGGCGTTTGCGAAAAGATTCATCTATACCCATTATAATCCTTTCTGCCCGAGGTGAAGATGTAGAAAAAATTATTGGCCTAGAAGTAGGGGCGGATGATTATTTGGCCAAGCCTTTTAACCCAAGAGAATTACTGGCCAGAATACGGGCTGTGTTAAGGCGGCCGGTAGAAAATGCTTCAATACCTGAAAAAATAAACAAGTCAATTCGACCTTTTGGCCCGTTTAAGTTGAATTTAAACAATCATGTTTTATTGGAGTCCAATAAGCCCGTCGAACTGACCAGTGGTGAATATGATTTACTTGAGGCTTTTGTAAAAAATGCCAATCAGGTATTGAGTCGTGATCAACTGATTGATCACTTAAAAGGTTATGAACGCTCTCCCTTTGACCGTAGCATTGATGTGCGCGTCACTCGATTAAGAAAAAAATTAGGTAATAATGATTACATTCGTACCATACGAGGCATTGGCTATATGTTTATTACTGATCCCCTGGCTGATCAGTAATGCGTAAACCCAGTTCTTTATATTTCAGAACCAGTTTGACGATTTTCGTTGCACTGTTTATTTTCCTTGCCTTTGCTGCTGTCGTTGTTTATCAGAATCTCATGCAGCCTATTGCTCGTCAAGCAGCAGGTGACATGGCAGCATTGATGGTATTGTCATCACAAACATGGGTAGAATTATCACCTGAAGCACGCTCGCGGTTTACGATTGAATTAAAAAGTTATCATCATATTCTTATTACAGACCAGCAAAAAAATCTGAGTCCTATCGTCCATCGACATCCATTTTTACATTTTTTAAAAGAAGCTTTGGAAAAACGTCTGCAACAAAACATCGTATTATTAGAAGATGATAAAAATGTCTGGCTTGATATTCGTCTCTCTGAACAGGTTGTGCGTATTGGTTTTCCTTACAAGCATATCGGTCCCAATCCACCTATTGTTATCTTTTTATTGCTATTCGGAGCGGCAACGCTCATTTTTCTCACCAGTAGCTTTTTAGTCAGACGTTTAATTAAACCTTTAGAAAAATTATCTCAGGCTACCATGCAGATGGGAACCGGCAGTAAAGTCCCGCCATTGGATGAATCCGGTGCAAAGGAATTATGCCAGTTGACCCGCAGTTTTAATCAAATGAATCAACGAGTACAGCAATTACTGGATAATCGTAATACCTTACTCGCGGGTATTTCACATGACTTACGTACGCCAATTGCTCGAATACATTTAGGCTTAGAGCTATTAGACAAGCAAAATGATCAAGCCTTGATTGATGATATTCGTGCCGATCTGGATGAAATGAATCACTTAATCGGGCAAACGCTGGAGTTAGCTATCAGTCGTGAAAAAGCGTTGGATAATCTGAAACGTGTTGAAATTAATGAACTCATAGCACAAGAAGTCGATAAGTTTCATCATCAATATGCGTTAATAGAATGGCAAGCATCAACAGCTTGTTATGCTCTCATCTCCCAAACTGCCCTACAGCGTATTATTCAAAACTTGCTACAAAATGCAATTCGTTATGGCGATAATACAAAAATTAAAGTCACCCTTAGCTCATCTGCTGAAAAAATTGTTTTATGTGTTTGTGATCAGGGGCCGGGTATTCCTGATGAATATAAAAATAAAATTTTTGAACCTTTTTTCCGTCTGGAAAAATCACGCAATGTTAGTACTGGCGGTACAGGCTTAGGATTGGCCATCGTCAGTCAGTTGTGTGAGCTTTATGGTTGGACTATTGAATTAAAAAATAATCCTCATAAAGGTAGTACTTTCTGCCTAAATATTCCTATTCCCTCTTCTCTTTAGCAGCCTTTTTTATCCTTAGCATCCTCAAAAAAATATTCCCTTAAAGTCATTTCTATAAAGTAAGTTCTCAGAACACTCTCTAATTCTTTAATTAATAAGAATTTTTTAAAATTAAAAAGTTGGTACGGGAGTTGCATTCTCATACAGTAAGAGCATAAAAAGTTAATTTATTGACGAATTGAGAAAATGAATACAGCAAACTTATTAAATATCAAAGCAACGGCTAATAATAGCGCTAATGCCTTAACTGGGCAGGTGCTAGCAATGGTTTCGGCAGATAAAAATGATGGCATTGCTTTTAAATCTGAATTTAAAAATCAAATTGCAAAGAAAAAAGACCTTGTCCGTGCGGAAAAAGACTTGCCACAAAACGGCAATGACTTGCCAAAGAAAAAAATGGCCAATGAAAAAGATGATAAGGATATAGTGCGTAAAAATAATAATGACGTGGCTGAAAAAGCAAAACCACAAGTGGCGACGGCATCTTCAAATGACAATAATGTTGAGAAAGCTAATAAGTCAGAGCAAGTTGATAAGCCTCAGCAAAGCACTAAGACTGAAGCTGAAAACAAGTCAGAACAACAAAACAATACAGGACAGGAAAATAATTCAGAACAACAAAACAATACAGGGCAGGAAAATAATTCAGAACAAAATGCATCGATAGCCAAGCAAGAAAATCTGGAATCAGACAAGCAAATTAATAATCGTATTGAAGACAGTGACTCTGTTGAAATACCAGCCTTAGTCATCAGTGAATTTGGTGGGGATGCTACTGAAACGAATGTTTTAGCATTGCAACAACAAACAACAGGACTAAGTCCATTAACTCAGCCTTCTTTACTTGCTGCTGAGGTTTCAAATACCTTGGGCAATGCAAGTGGCATAGCTCAAGCGACTGGCTTAGATAAGAAACCCACCATAGACGCCACTAAAGTACCATTTTCTCTGGCTCAGGTGCCATCCAATAGTGCCAACTCATCTACTATCAGCACGTCTGGTGAAGGAAAAAATGAATCAGCACTGAGTAAAAGTGTGGCTGATTTTCAGCAGTACATTGATATGTCGAAGAAAATATCCATGTCAGGTGAGGCTATCGCCAGTGTCAAATCATTTGAAAATAATATGAAAAATGCGCAAGCAAGCGCACAGATTAATGCTCAGTTTTTAGCCAGTGATCTTAAAGCGACAACTGCACAAACAAGCACTCAGACTGCTCCGGTGAGTGGTGTTTTAGCACTGGACAAAATGACTGCTTCGCTGCATAGCGCATCACAATCTTTAACAAAAACGACCCCGTCATTGGATGTCAAAACTGGGGTTGGCAAGTCAGGCTGGAATCAGAGTTTTTCCAATCAAATTCTCGTCATGGCAAATAATGGCATACAACATGCAAAAATAAAATTAAATCCTTTAAGTCTTGGTCCGGTTGAAGCAATGGTCAGACTTTCGGGTGAAACGGCGGTAGTGAATTTATCGGCGGTTAATTTAACCACCAAAGATGCTCTGGAAAATGCTTTACCGCGTTTAAAAGAAATGCTGAATGAGAATGGATTTTCACAAGTTGATGTGAATGTATCTCATCAGGATAAAAAACAACAGCAGGAAGCTGCTTTAGATTCAAAAACAGGTTCTAACAATGAGCATGGTAATTCCACTATGCCAGGTGACGAGCAATTATCAGATGATGATCCAGATTCTGAGGCCAATATAACGGCTTTAGATGAAAATGGTCTCAAGATTGTTGATTACTATGCTTAAAGGAGAATAACAATGGCACAAGTAATAAATACGAATATCTATTCATTAAATGCGCAGAGAAATCTGAACAATACTTCGACGCAATTGGCTACCGCATTACAGCGACTATCGTCGGGTTTGCGTATTAATAGCGCCAAAGATGATGCTGCAGGTCTTGCTATTGCATCGCGTTTTACCGCTCAGATTAGAGGTTATAATCAGGGTGTCAGAAATGCGGCAGATGCAATTTCGCTTGCTCAGACCGCTGAGGGTGCTTATGATGAATTAAGTAATAATTTACAACGTATTCGTGAGTTAGCGGTTCAGGCTGCTAATGCGACGAATAGTTCAACCGATAGACAAGCAATTCAGACAGAAATCTCTGATCTAAAAGCTGAAATTAATCGTGTGACCTTTACACAGTTTAATGGTGTTGAAGTCATTTGTGCTGATGCGGGGTCATTTTATTTTCAGGTTGGACCCAATGGTGTTGCCTCCATTGATGGTATTACGATTAATACCGTTAATGTGCGAGCGAATAATGGCTTTTTAGCAATGCAGGGTACATCAGCAACTGTTTACACCGCTAATGCGGGGGCGGTGGCCAATACGGGAGCAGCACTCAGTTTAATTGGTCGAGTGGATAACCTATTACAAGTTATCAATACTCAACGGGCGATTCTAGGTGCGACACAAAATCGTTTTGAATCGGTTATCCGAAATGGTGAAAACATCGCTGAACAGTTATCAGCTTCACGTTCACGCATTCAGGATGCTGATTTTGCTAAGGAAACAGCGGCTCTAACTAAGGCTCAGATCTTGCAGCAGGCGGGTACGACAGTACTGTCTCAAGCAAATGCAGTACCGCAGAGTGTTCTATCGCTACTACAGGGTTAAATAGTTCTTTAGTGAGGCAGGCATAATGACTGAAGTTCTTCAAAACGCACTTGCCGGTCGTCATTCGGTTGATGAAACATCAAATCATACCAGTGACAGAGGGCAAAATGGCGTTCGAGATAGGCAAGCGTTAAATGAGGGAACTCAGGATTCGATTCTGGGTACGGTTAATATTTCATTTAATGCACAAATGCGTCTGCAAGCTTATCAAGAACAAAAGAATCAGCTTGTTATGGGTGATGTGCAGCCGTTGAGTAAGGAACCGCTTCAAGCATTAGAACAAAAGCCTTCACAATTATTAAATAAACCATTGGCAAGTGAGCTTTCAAGCAAAATTACCAACATGTTAACGGAAGTTGAAAATAATATTGTGCAATCATCTGAACCTGGTTATCGCTACTTGGTCAATATGCTGAACAATTATGGAACCAAGCTAGAAGATCCTGGCCAACTGCAGGAAGTGATGCGTAAAGAAGAATTTTACCTGAATCGGCGCAAGGCCTTTATGGATAGTTCAGAGTATCAAAGTTATAGTCAGGTGCTGAATCAATTTTCCAATATTATTGGGCGGCAACAATATGCCTAATATGCACGTTTATAATACTCTTTCTTAAAATCGATAAAATCATTTTCCTAGGCAAATCACCCTATTTACAAGCATATTCGCTATTTTTGTCCTATACCTTTAATTGTATTCCTGAATTTAAGAAATACTGCACATTTATATTAAAGCTTTTTTGCTTTTAGCCGAATCATTATTTATACGCTTTTATTTTTATTTGGGAAAGAATCATGTCGATAAATAACAAGTCAATGGATGCCAGTGCCAGGCAATTTTTAGCCGTTGCTTCTGTTCAGGCAGAATTGTTTGCCGTTAAACAGATATCCAAACGCATTTCACTCAGTGCCAAAAATGCCAAAGCCATTGCTGCCCGTGCGGGTAGTCAGGCGATGGGGTTTCATCCGATTACTGATTTCATTGATGATGTGGCAATTAATATTACCCAACTAGTCGAAAAAATTAATGCTGAAGCCTTAAAATTATCCAGTTTCGCCATTTCTAATCGCAATCGCAGTAAGACTATCGAGCAAATGATGGCAGCCAGAGAAGATATGCTGAAATATGCGGATCATAATGGCATTAAAAAGCGCTTAGATGAATTAGAAAAAATGAAAAAACAATTTCTAATTGATTATGGTCGGAAAAATGGGGATCTTTTAGAGCTTTTAGCTGAAATTAGAAATCAATTACAGGCCGCTGAAATGATTTGTACGACTTCACGTACCGAAGCAACCAGGGCCGGGGATTTTCAATCAAATTTAGAAGTAGTGGCCGATGAAGTGTCCATTGCCGTTAATAATATTAAAGATACCTTACAAAGTAGTAAGTACCATTTATCGCAATTGTCATTACGCTAACAAGCGTGACATTAAGTAATAATTAAATTGATTAGAGAACAGAATAATGATTACACAAACAATATATGATGGCAGTTATCAATGGATTATCATGGGTAGGGATCCGGACAAACCAGGGAAAATAATTGATACCAACCAATATATTATTAAAGATGGTAATAGGACACTATTACTTGATCCCGGTGGTATGGAGATTTTTTCATCGGTACTGGCTGCGACATTGAGTGTTTCAAAATTGGAAAATATTACCGATATTTTTGCTTCTCATCAGGATCCAGACATTATTTCTTCCCTGGGTCTATGGCATGAGATGTTACCGGATATACGTTTACATGCATCGGTTCTTTGGGAAGGTTTTATTCGTCATTTTAGTAGTGGTGATGTGACTTACGTTCCCATTGACGATAAAGGCGGTAGTATTCGTCTGGAATCGGTCGAATTGCAATTTATTCCGGCGCATTACTTACACTCTTCTGCTAACTTTAATGTCTATGATCCGAATGCAAAAATATTGATGAGCGGTGATATTGGTGCGGCTTTGGAAGCACCGGGTTCGCCCATGTTTGTCGATGATTTTGATAGTCATAAAGAGAAAATGCGTTTTTTCCATAAACGCTGGATGCCTTCTAATGAAGCCAAGCGTGATTGGGTGCGTCGAGTGAGAGAGCTGGATATTGATATTATGGCACCGCAGCATGGTCGCATGTTCAGAGGGGATGATGTAAAGCGCTTTTTGGACTGGTTTGAAGCCTTAGATGTGGGTGTGGCGATTCATGGTGGTTAATTGAGTGGCTTATTTTTCATGAACAGTTAAAAACCTGCCTTGCAGGTTTTTTTTATGTGCCTTGAAAATAGCACGAAAAAACCCAATATTACGCTTATAACGAGTTAATAATTGAATATAAGTAATGGTTGATATACTATATGATTGTCCAGACATTAATTGAAAAAAAATTACAGCAAGCTTTTACACCGACTTATTTATTGGTTGAAAATGAAAGCCATACGCACAATGTACCAGCAGGTTCAGAAAGTCACTTTAAAGTACAAATTGTATCAGATGAATTTGATGGCCAGATGCTGATAAAACGCCATCGTGCAGTCAATAAGGTACTAGCGGAAGAATTAGCAGGCACAATTCATGCCTTGTCGATGCATACTTTTACTCAGGATGAATGGCAGCAGCGCAATGGTCAGGTACAAGAGTCACCGCCCTGTCATGGTGGTGGTAAGTAATGGTGGTGGTAAATAAAAGTGCTAGTAAGTAGAGCTGGAAAACGACAACATTTTCTAAAAAGATAAAACTGAGGAGTTATCATGGCGACAATAGAAGTAACAGCAGAAAATTTCAATGATATTATCACTAACAACGAATTTGTCATTGTTGACTTTTGGGCGCCATGGTGTGGTCCTTGTAAAGGTTTTGCACCGGTTTATGAGGAGCTTTCAGAAAAATATCCTGATCTTGTCTTTGCCAAAGTGAATACGGAAAATGAGCAGCAATTAGCCGGTGAATTTCAGATCCGCTCAATTCCAACACTGATGATTTTCCGTGAACAAATTATTCTGTTTTCACAGCCAGGTGCGCTACAAGGTGCTCAACTGGAACAGGTGATTGATCAGGCTAAAGGTCTGGATATGGAAGAAGTGAAGATGGATATTGAAAAACAACAGGCCGAGCAAGCGACAAAACAATAATGAAGTTTCATGCCGAAGCGTTTAAGCATGATCAGGCTGAAAAAATTGGTATTCTACTGGTTAATCTGGGCTCACCGGATGCCCCAGATGCCCGTTCGATCCGTCGATTTTTACGCGAGTTTTTATCGGATCAGCGGGTTATTGAGATCCCGAGAATTCTCTGGTTATTGATTCTTAATCTCTTTATCTTACCTTTTCGTCCCCGAAAGTTAGTTCCTCTCTATCAATCTATTTGGACTAAAGATGGCTCACCACTAGTTTCTATTGCTGAAAAACAGAAAGTTAAGCTGGCGGCCTTCTTTAAAGAAAAGCGCAATAAAGAAAAAAAGAGTAATGATGTCAGCTTCGCCTTGGCAATGCGTTATGGCAAACCGGATATTCGTACCGCACTGCGTCAACTGGCCAAAGACAATGCTCATAAAATTCTAATTTTACCCACCTATGCCCAGTACTCAGGTACGACAACCGCTTCAATATTCGATGCCATCAGCAATGAGTTGCAACAATGGCGTTGGATACCTGAATTACGCTTCATCAATAATTATCATGACCAAGTTGAGCATATTCAGGCACTGGCTGATTCGGTGCAAAGCTATTGGCAGCAGCACAAACAAGGTCAAAAATTGCTCATGTCATTTCATGGCTTGCCACAACGCAATTTACGCTTGGGTGACCCCTATTATTGCCAATGTCATAAAACGGCACGTTTATTAGCGAACAAATTGGGTTTAAATGATGACCAATGGCTGATCACATTCCAGTCACGTTTTGGTAAAGCGGAATGGCTCAAGCCTTATACCAGTACCTCATTGGCGTCACTGGCAAAAGAAGGGCTTGAGTCGGTCGATGTGATTTGCCCGGGCTTTGCCATTGATTGTCTGGAAACACTGGAAGAAATTGCGGTAGAAAATCGTGATGTTTTTCTTGGCGCAGGGGGTAAAAACTATCAATACATACCCGCGCTCAATGATTCCGATGTCAATATTCAGGCGATGGCGAGCTTAATCGAGCAGCACATTCAAGGCTGGCAAGTCGAGTCTGACTCAGTTGAGCTAGAAAAGAGAGAGAAGCGGCACTCAGGTCTTAGTTCTAAAAATTGAATGCGGCTTTTGGTGATGTCAATTCGGGGTCGCCTATTAGAGCTACATTAATAATGATCTAAGCAATCAAGCCTTCAAAAGGCTGTACGGTCACCATTTTACCGGCTTCAACGCTACCGCTCTCAGCGGCTAAGACAATAAAACAATTAGCCTGACTCATGGCTGTCAGCACGTGTGATGCTTGCATACCAGCACTGCGCACAGTGAATTCGCCACTCTCAGATTGTTCTAGAATTCCCCGCTGAAAATCAGTACGACCGGGACGTTTTTTCAATAATTCGCTGGTTTTAACCTGTATTTCAAGGGGAAGCACAATGCTCTGACCTTTCATGCGCTTTAAAGCCGGTTGCACAAACTGATAGAAGGTGGCGATAACGGCGACAGGATTACCTGGTAGGCCAAAAAATAAACTCTTGCCCAGCGTGCCAAAAGCTAATGGCTTACCGGGTTTCATGGCAATTTTCCAAAAATTAATCTGCCCCAGTTTTTCTAACGTTTCCTTTACATAATCCGCTTCACCGACAGACACGCCACCGGAAGTGATTACTGCGTCAGTGACTTCTGAGGCGGATAAAAAGGCCGCTTCAATGGCTTGGCGATCATCAGGAATAACCCCCATATCAATTAATTCGACATCGAGATTTTTCAACAAACCATAGAGAGAATAGCGATTGGAGCCATAAATATCGCCTTCGCCTAATGTTTCACCAATTGAGCGCAATTCATCACCCGTGGAAAAGAAAGCGACACGTATTTTCCGTGATACTTTAACTTCCGGTATTCCTTGAGTGGCAAGAAAGGCCAGGTCAGTGGGGGAGAGTTTCTTGCCACAGGATAAAAAAGTGTGTCCTGTGCTTAGGTCATCCCCCTTTTTTCTGACATTGGCCAATGCTTTGGGCAGGGTAGTGATGTTGACCAAACCTTCTTCAGGTGTTTCTGTATGCTCTTGCATGACCACGGTATCAACATCAGAGGGCACTGCTGCGCCAGTCATAATACGAATCGCTTCACCTTTGGCTATAGCGCCCTGATAGGGGTGGCCAGCAAAGGATTGACCAACAACTTTTAGGCTAATAGCCGTCTGTTCACCGTCTTTAATCGCTTGTGAGTCGAGTTCTTTACTGGAAAATGCATAACCATCCATGGCTGAATTGTCACAGGGCGGGGTATCAAAGGTGGCCACTACATTCTGAGCTAAAATTCGTCCTAATGCCTGACGAATACCGACTTGTTCAATGCCATTAATGGCTTTAATGTCATTGATAATACGTTGTTGTACTTCTTTGACGCTAAGAAAAAGATTTGCAGTATCTGTCGGGTTGTTTTTTTGACTCATAATGATGCCTTGCCTATAGAAGATAATGGAATTAGTTCGCTAATAAAAGCGCATATTTCAGAGATGTTATTGATATCCAATAACGGATAATTGCTAATATCGGGATAAGTTGCTGTGGTTTTTCCCAGACTATTGCTGGTCTTAAAATTCACTTGATCACTGGCAATCGCAATGATATTTTCATCATCAGGATAGAGTAATGGCTTTGCTAATAGAGGACGATGTAATTCAATTTTACTGATATTTTCGTGCTTAAAGCCTTCAACAAGGATTAAATCTGCTTTATTGAGCTCCAAGTGGGGTAAGAGTTCAAACAAATTCGGCTCTGTGAGTTTAGTTTGTTCAGGATGTTCAACCATCAATGCCCAACGTTTGGCTGAAGCCACCAGCATTTGTTCAGCCCCTGCTTTACGCAGTCGATAACTGTCTTTACCCGGCTTATCAATATCAAATTTCTCATGATGGGTATGTTTTACCATCGCCACGCGAATATTGGCTTGATTTAACTCAGGGATTAGTTGCTCTAAAAGCGTTGTTTTGCCCGTACCGCTGAATGCGGCAAAGCCTAATAGAGGAACACCTTGAAAAGTCGAGAGTGAAATCATGGCTGAATTATATCATAATAGATTTTTTTATCTGCCTATGATGCTTTAAATGACGAGATCTAACGTATGAAATTTTGCTCATGAAACAGCCTAACGATTCTGATGTTAATATTATCACCAAAAAATCTGCTTATCAGGGATTTTTTAAGGTCAATCAATATACGCTACAGCATGGCCTGTTTGCCGGAGGCAAAACACGTATTTTGACCCGTGAGTGTTTTGAACGTGGTCATGCGGTCGGTGTGCTGGCCTACGATCCCTGGCTGGATAATATTGTTCTCTTGGAGCAATTTCGCATTGGCGCCTATGTTTATGGTAAGGAACTCGCGGATGATGCCGTTCAAAGTGAAAAACACTCCGCCTGGTTGCTAGAAATCATTGCCGGTATTGTGGATCCGGGTGAAGCTCAAGTTGAAGTGGCGCATCGTGAAGCACAAGAAGAAGCCGGTTTGGAACTACTCGCATTAGAAAGCATTGGTGATTTTTATGCTAGTCCCGGCGGCACATCTGAAACAACGCAACTCTACTGCGCCTGTGTGAATAGTCAGGGAGCGGGCGGTATTCATGGTCTGGAAGAAGAAGGCGAAGATATTCGAGTGCGAGTGGTTACTTATGAAGAAGCTGTGCAATTGTTAAAGGATGGACGTTTAAATAATGCCAGCGCCATGATTGCAATGCAGTGGTTAATGCTCAATCGCGTAGCAATGCGCACAAAATGGCATGATTTAGGTAAAAATTAGACAACTATTCATCGTACTATAACACTCCGCTAGAGTATCTGGTTGAATAGCTTGTCTTTACAGGGTTTTGAAAACAGGATGTTTTCATAAAGCGTCATAGGGATGTGCTCGAGCGACCCTGTAAAGACAAGCTATTTAATCGGGTACGGGATTACACTGAATAGTTAAAAATTAGTTAAAGATGTCTATAAACAGGACGCTATAAGTCTTAGTTCAACCTAAAATAATCAGTTGAATCGTAGCGAGAGCGACTTAGGTGCTGAAGATTAAGGGTTTTACAGGTTATTTTGGCTTTATTCGTAGTCACCCTACGGGTGAAGTCAAAATGTTCTGGAAAATTCTTAAGATTCAGTGCATAAGGCGGTCACAGTAGGTTCAACTGATTTTTTTAGGTTCAATATTTCATTTCATTTGCGGAGCTTTTTTATGTCAGTTGATAGCATTTCAGGGGCAAATTTAGGCTCTGTTCTAGGCACTGCCAGACAAGGTATGCAAACAGGCATGGATGGCATCAAAAAAAATGCCCTGAATCTTGCCAGCAAAGAAGCAATGCAAGGGAATCGTTCACCGATCAATGATTTGGTAGAAATGAAAATGAATAAATATCAGGTGCTTTCGTCCGGCAAAGTGGTAACAACGGTGGATGAAATGCTTGGCTCTCTATTGAATGAAAAAGCCTGAAAAGCGAACACTATTTCCCTTCTTATAAAAAATTACCTTCAGCTAATTCTCTGCTATACTAAAACATCGACAGCTCAATATTAAAAAATTACATCAAGGTGATTTCATTATCTATTTTAGCTGTCAAAAAAAACAAACGACTCACATAAAATAAGGTATTATTTATTAAGATGACAGCTTGTATCAATGAGCTCAAAGAACTACCGCCACTATCGACATCCGCACGAGAAATTTTAAAAATAGTGCACAATGATGATGCGCATGTCTATGAATTAACACGCATTATTGAGCAAGATCCCGCCTTGCTTTCACGGATTATCGGCTTGGCTAATTCAGCATTCTTTGGTTCTCGGGAAGTGTCGGGCGTGCAACGAGCGATTATCGATGTATTGGGTTTTCGTACGGCAAAAAATATTGTATTAGGTGTGGTCTTGGGAGGGATATTTAATCCCCAAAAATGCCGTTCGTTTGATTTGCCTCGCTATTGGTTTGTCAGTCTAATGACTGCAACACTGGCTAAAGATATTGCTCAAGAGCTGAAAATGTCATCTATGGATGCTAATGATGCCTATTTAAGTGGTATGCTCAATGAGGTTGGCCTAATGGCACTGGCCTATTTATACCCCAACAAACTAGAAGCAATATTATCTGAAAAAAGCAGCCATCTTGCGGAACGAGAAAAAGATGTATTTGGGCAAAGTCATTATGAAATTAGTGCTCAATTTTTACGTGAGTGGCAATTACCGGAAATTGTTATGGAAGTGATGTTGGAATCTTGCCATTTACTGAAAAAAGAATGTGGAGAACTGTGCAGCGTGATTTGCTTGGCACATAGTTTGGCCAATATGATTTATGAAGAGGCTCCTATTGAGCTCGGTGAAATGTCACTGCCGAAAATTCTTAAGCATCGCACGGGCATGATTAGAAAAATCATTGATAAAACTAAAGGACAAGCTGGTATTTATCGTGAAATGGCGAGCGTGCTTAGTTGAAGGATTTAAGTTAATAGTTGAAGGATTTAAGTTAATAGTTGAAAAGATGGCGAGTTTAAAATTGAACAATCTAGTGGATGACTATGTATTCATCTGAAGGCAAAGAAATTGCTGAGCAACTGGTGGAGAAATATGCACCACTGGTAAAAAAAATTGCTTATCATATGTCGGCACGCTTGCCAGCAGATATCCACATAGATGATATTATTCAATCAGGACTCATTGGCTTGTTAGATGCCGGTAAAAACTATGATCCCAGTCAGGGAGCTCAATTTGAAACCTATGCTACGATCCGTATTCGCGGTGCGATTCTGGATGAAGTGAGACGCAGTGACTGGGCACCCAAATCGGTGCATAAAAAAGCCCGTGACCTGAGTGCGACTATTCAGGAAATTGAGCGTCGCACGGGCAGGGATGCACGGGATATTGAAGTGGCTCAGGAAATGGGCATCAGCATTAGTGATTATTACCAAATTTTAAAAGACAGTAGCTCATGTCGCATGCTGAGTTTTGATGATCTCGGCGTTGATGACACTCAAAGCCTAGGGATTTTTGAAGATAGACAGCAAAATGTGGTGGCTGAAGTCCTGCAAAATGAGTTTCATCAACGTTTAGCTCAGGCTATATCGGGGCTTCCAGAGCGCGAACGCATGGTGATGTCCCTATACTATGACACTGAAATGAACTTAAAAGAAGTGGGCGTATTGATTGGTATCAGTGAATCACGTGTCAGTCAATTATTGAGTCAGGCACAATTGCGCTTACGCGCCCGGATTATGGACTAACTTCTAATAAGTAATAAGTAATTAGCAATAATTTATGAGCCATACGATAAAGCAATCAAAGCACAGTATTACGACACCAACGGGCTTATATGAAGCAAACTATCGCCGCTTGATGCGTTTGGTACCGGACTTATGTGCCAAGCAAGTTAACGACAAATATTGCTTAAGCGCTGAACAAATGACGTTGAAGGTTTTACAACAATACAAATATACCACGGTGATTTCTTTTCAACACTCATTGCATATACCGGGTAATACGGTAAATTTCTATCATGAGGATTATGAGTTAAGTCACCTTCAAGCCATAGATATGGAATTACGTGTATGTCACGATGCCTGTTTACTTGAAGTGATCGCCTATCAGGGAAAATCACCCATTCATTCGAGTCAGGCTTTCCCTGCTAAGCATCTATTACAACGCGATGAAAAAAGGCAACTCAACCTGTTTTTAAAAGAACTACTGGAAAAATCTTTAAGGACTGAATATCATCATAAACCACTGGCTAAATTATCATTTTAGCTTTTCAATAACACTATCGCTTATTCAATAAGAATAAGCCTTTCAACGGTAATTCAGAACACCATGATGGAAAAAATGCGCTTACTCCTCTTAATAATTTGTTGGTTTGGTTTTATAACTTTAACCTGGCAGGTCAGTGTTGCGGGTGAATTTGAGCAGGGTATTCAATTTTATGAGCAACATGACTACCCTCATGCCAAAGCGCTTTGGGAGCCTTTGGCTAATCAGGGTGATGTTAGGGCGCAATATAATTTAGCACTGTTAACCAGTAAATATAGACCAACAGGTAAAGAGAAAAATTCTGCTGCGGTTAAAGATACAATCAATAAATACCTAGCCATGAGTCGCTCCAATGGTCTGATTGATGCTTACTATGCTGCTTTAGAGCGGGTAGAAGCTGAAGCAGATACAAACAAAACAGTCACATCCAACACCCAGTCGTCCGATATAAATAATCCCCTTGCATGGCTAAATCAGCAAAAAAAACGCGCCTACACCTTACAGTTAGCCACGGGGAAAAGTAGGGAAAGTATGGCGATGATGAAAAAACAATTGCTGTCGTTTAAATCTCTGGAACAACCGGAAAATATTTATATACACAAAGTATACAAGACTGAAAATAAAAAAACTGTCGTACGTTTTATTCTGGTGTATGGCATTTTCGACTCATATCTGGAAGCCAAAAAGTCTACCGGACAATTACCGGCAGCTATTCAGAAATCCAGCCCGCCATGGATCAGGCAATTTGGCGTTTTACAGTCTATAGTCAATAGAACACAGGAAAAAACAGAAACCTGAATGTAGACCTATGAATAAATTACAATTTCATGATGCCAATGCACATTTGCCAGCAGAATCCGAAACCAATTTGGGGTGGAAGATTTTGATTGTGGATGATGATCCTCAAGTGCATCAAATCACTAAATTAGTGTTAAAACGCTTTGAGTTTCATAATAAAGGTATTCAAATTCTGCAAGCCTACTCCGCAGAAGAAGCTAAACAATATTTTGAAACAGAGGGCAATATTGCCGTTGCTTTTGTTGATGTGATTATGGAGAGTGATAAGGCAGGCTTAGAGCTGGTTGAATTTGTTCGAAACCAATTACATAACCAAAATGTTAGAATTATCATCCGCACGGGTCAACCCGGGAGTGTGCAGGAACAGACTACCATTAACAACTATGATATTGATGACTTCAAAGAAAAAACAGAGCTGACTAATAAAAAATTAATTGCGACGCTGACGCTGGCACTAAAACACTTTGAAACACACAAAGAACTGACCACAGCCAAAGAAGTTGCTGAAACCGCCAATGAATCAAAAAGTCTCTTTTTGGCTAATATGTCCCATGAATTGCGCACGCCGATGCATGCAATTCTTAGCTATTCTGTCCTAGGCTTAAAGAAAATCAAAGAAAAATATCCAGAAGATGAAAAACTCAATCTTTACTTAGAGCGTATTAATCGCAGTGGTGAACGGCTTTTATGCCTCTTAAATGATTTATTGGATCTGTCCAAACTCGAAGCTAAGGCAGATAAGATAAATCTTGAATTTTTCTGTTTTTCCGATGTCATTCAAGACATGGTGCAGGAGCAGGATATTGTTATTCATGAAAAAAATCTGCACCTAAAATTTAATATTGATGTGAGTAGCACGCGTATTTATAGCGATAAGGGAAAAGTTCAGCAATTAATTTATAATTTTTTGTCTAATGCCATTAAATTTTCCCCCCATAATGCTACTATCAACATTGGCTTAAAGACTAATACCATCAATAAATATAATACGCCCTTAAGTGCCATTCAATTTTATATTGCCGATGAAGGGCCGGGTATCCCTGCTCAGGAATTAGGACTGATATTTGATAAGTTTGTCCAAAGTAGTAAAACTGCTACGGGGGCTGGAGGTACGGGTCTTGGTTTGTCTATCAGTAATGAGATTGTTAAACTATTAGATGGCGAGATATGGGCAGAAAACAGAGTAGAGAAAGGGGCTTGTTTTAATGTCTTATTACCCTTAAAAAATACCTAAACGGGTTCATTTAAACCGGTGCCATTTTATTGACTTTTGTTTTAATTGCTTAAAAATAGCAATTAAATAGCTTTATAATACAATGTTTTCAAAGAGTTGGAACGAAATTTGCATGTCTTTTAATAGGCTTTTAAAGTCAATTTAATGTGACTGCGTATGTACGATTATTTTATTACATTAATATAACAGAAAACAGGATTTAACGATGGCAGATGTAGATCTGGATTTAGACAGTGGTGACGAAGAAGAAGCACCAAAATCATCAAAAAAAATGATCATTATTATTGCAGTTGTTCTGCTTCTAATACTGGGTATTGTTGGTGGACTCTTTGTTGGCGGCGTGTTTGATTCTGAGCCCGATGCCACTGAAGCCTCACAAAGCGCTGATGGTGAGACGGGTGGCGATGGTGAAAGCAGCGCAGCCGATGTTGCCCCGGAAGAAATTGCTGATGTGTCCTATTGGCCCTTAGAGCCAGCCTTTGTTCTCAATTTTGAAGGCAAAAGTAAGGCACGTTTTATGCAAATCGGTCTGGAAGTGTCAACGACCAGTGAAAAATCATATGCGGCAGTAAAAAAACATTTACCCGTGATTCGCAACGAAATAGTCTTGTTGCTCAGTGGTCAAAAGTATGAAGAAATGGTCACTCCGGAAGGTAAAGAACAATTACGAGCAGAACTTATTGAAACGATCAATATTATCCTTAAAAAGCATAAAGCTAAAAAAGGCATCGATAATATTTATTTTACCAGTTTCGTGATGCAATAGAGTAGGAAAAAAGAGTGACCGATCTACTTTCACAAGAAGAAATTGATGCCTTATTACATGGTGTTGACGATGGCGATGTCGATACCGATGATGAGGATGAAGGCGATGGCTCGGCCAGAGGATATGACTTCAATAGTGAAGATCGTATTGTTCGTGGCCGGATGCCAACGCTGGAGATGATCAATGAGCGTTTTGCCCGTTATCTCCGTATCAGTATGTTTAACTTATTACGCCGTTCAACTGAAATATCTGTGGGTGGTATTCAGACACTTAAATTTGGTGAATATATTCACACACTCTTCGTACCTACCAGTCTTAACTTAATAAAAATGAAACCCTTGAGAGGGACGGCATTATTGGTCATTGAGCCTACCTTGGTTTTCATTCTGGTGGATAATTTTTTTGGTGGTGAAGGTAAATTTCATGCAAAAATTGAAGGTCGTGAATTTACCCCGACGGAACAACGTGTGATCCACATGTTTATGGAATTGTGCTTTGAAGACTTGATTAAAGCATGGTCGCCAGTGATGCCAATGCTGTTTGAATTTAGCTCACGCGAAGTGAATCCACAATTTGCCAATATTGTAAGTCCATCAGAAGTGGTGGTTGTGAGCAGTTTACATGTGGAACTAGAAGGGGGTGGCGGTAATATCCATATTACCATGCCTTATTCGATGCTCGAACCCATTCGTGAATTATTAGATGCGGGCATACAAAGTGACCGTAGCGATGTTGATGAACGCTGGAGTCAGGCCTTGGGTGATGAAATTAAATCTGCTGATGTTGGACTGTCATCCGTATTAGCCAATACAAAATTGACTCTCAATGAAGTGGTTAAGCTCAAAGCCGGTGATATTATTCCTATTGAGATTGAAGATGAAGTGAGCGTGTTTGCAGAAGGCATTCCTGTTTTTAAGGCACAACATGGCATTCATAATGGCTATCATGCGATTAAAATTAAGGACAAAATGGAACGCCCAACGCATTTAGAAACCGGCATTCCATTTTTAGATGATGCTTTCACATCGACTGATTCTGAAGAAGATACGAGTGAAGGTGCCAAGGCTTTACCAAAGGCAGACACATAAATTATTAATTTAAAAATATAAAATTACCATTGATTGGGTATGTATTATGAGTGAAGAAACAGAAGATGCAGCAACAGAAGATGACCCCTGGGCTGAGGCGATGAATGAACAGGCGGACTCTGAAGCAGCGGGATTTGAAAGCTTAGAAGATGATGGTATTGCATCGGAAGAAGAAATTAATCTGGATGTCATTCTTGATGTCCCCGTTGATATTTCTATGGAAATTGGACGTACCAAACTCAGTATTCGCAACTTGCTTAAATTGAATCAGGGTTCGGTTATTGAGTTGGATCGGCTTGCGGGTGAGCCAATGGATGTATTAGTGAATGGGACATTGATTGCTCATGGTGAAGTGGTTGTGGTTAATGACAAATTTGGTATTCGTTTGACCGATGTCATTAGTCCGGTTGAACGTATTAAGAAGCTTAAATAAAACAATGACAAGCCGCCCGACAAAATTAATAGCTCTTTTTTTAATGATGATTTTTTCTCTCTCCCAACCCTTGCTTGCGGAAACAAAGGTTGAGAGCAATATAGAAAATGATACGGCTCTTCAAAAACAACAGGAAAACACTCCACTCACAATATCTGAGACAGATGACAAAGGTTTTTCCGGATTGAGCAAAAGCATTTTTCCTGCTAATACGATAAACAATAGTCAGTCTACTACGATAACGAATAGCTCAAAAGCACTGGATGTTTCTCTGGGACTCATTTTTATATTAATTCTTATTATGGCACTTGCCTGGTTTATGAAAAAAATGGGTTATAGTAACCTGACCGGGCAAGGACAGTTAAAAATCATTGCTTCACTTAACCTGGGACAAAAAGAAAAAATTGCGCTGATTCAAGTGGGCAAGCAACAATTATTAATTGGTATGACTGCGCAACAAATTAATACGCTACATGTGTTAGATGAAATGTTGGAAGAATCAGAGTTTCCTAACAATAAAGCTTCGTCAATAGGGAATAATGCCTTTGCTCGTGCTTTCGCACAAATAAAAGCAGCTAATTTAAAGCAGTAATTTTTAAAATTATCCAGGTGATCCTATCCAATGGAAAAAATAATTCCAATTCAAAAATGCTTAAAAATGCTTAAATATTTATTGCTGCTATTGGTCATTTTTTTACCCGGATTGAGTCTTGCAGCGCCAGGTCTGGAAGCGCTTACGGTGACAACAGGCGCAAATGGCGAACAAAACTGGTCGGTAACGATTCAGGCGCTGGTCTTAATGACGGTGATTACATTATTGCCATCCATGTTGCTGATGATGACCTCTTTTACTCGGATTATTATTGTTCTGGCCATCGTACGTCAGGCAACAGGCTTGATGCAAGCACCACCCGCTCAAGTACTTGTTGGCTTGGGACTTTTTCTAACGATGTTTATTATGGCTCCGGTCTTTGATCGCATGTATAACGATGGCTTTAAGCCTTATTTAGACGATCAAATTAAGATTGATGTGGCTTTAAAACGGGCATCCATTCCCTTGCATGAATTTATGCTGGCGCAAACACGGGAAAAAGATCTCACCATGTTTTCAGAAATTGCTAAAAAAGGCCCTTATCAAACACCGGCTGACGTGCCTTTTACCGTGCTGATCCCTGCTTTTGTCACCAGTGAATTAAAAACTGCTTTTACCATTGGTTTTTTGATTTTCATTCCCTTTCTAATTATTGATTTGGTGGTTGCCAGTGTCCTGATGTCGATGGGTATGATGATGCTATCACCGCTCATTGTGTCGATGCCCTTTAAATTAATGCTATTTGTGTTGGTGGATGGTTGGTCGATGATCATGGGAACATTAGCCGCAAGTTACTACATATAATAACGTGAGAAATAGACAATGACACCCGAATCAGTTTTAGACATTCTACAAGGTGCGGTTTATCTGATTATTATTTTATTGCTGATTACGCTTATACCTGCATTAGTGGTGGGTTTATTGGTCAGTATGTTTCAGGCTGCGACGCAATTAAATGAGCAGACACTGACTTTTATTCCTAAGCTATTAGTCACATTTGCTGTCTTAATGTACGCTGGTCCTTATATGCTGGATCGTTTAATGAGCTATATGAATCAAATGTTTATTAATATACCCTTTTATTTGAGTGGCGGTTAAGGTGTTTAGCACCGCTGAAATCACGGCCTTTGTAGGGGCCTATATTTGGTCTTTTATTCGTTTCAGTGCCATGATGATGACAGCCCCCATTTTTTCAGCTAAATCTATTCCTATTCGTTTTCGAGTTTCAATGGCTTTATTATTGAGCATAGTAGTGGCACCCTTATTACCGCCTTTGCCGCTGGTGGATTTTATTAGTGGTGAAGCCTTGTTGATTGCGATTCAGCAAGTCATTATAGGGGCAATTATGGGCTTTGCTTTGCAGTTGGCCTTTAATTTATTTGTTATGTCCGGGCATATTCTTGCCATGCAAGCAGGATTGGGTTTTTCTATGATGAATAGCCCTCAGGATGGTGTTCAAGTAACCGTTGTCGGTCAACTATACTTGATGTTTGCAACCCTATTGTATTTGGCGCTTGATGGTCATTTGATTCTTATTCGTGAGCTGGTTAATAGCTTTACATTATTGCCCATTGGCATTAATGGCATCTCTACTAATGGCTATTGGATGTTGGTGAGTTGGGGCAGCCAAATGTTTCAAAGTTCAGTAATGATGGTGCTACCTGCAATGACAGCCTTATTGATGGTGAATGTTAGCTTTGGCGTGATGTCCAAGGCATCACCACAATTAAATCCTTTCTCAGTAGGCTTTTTAATTACTATCGTGCTTGCTTTTGCGATTATTTATATCACTCTACCTACTCTTATCCCATACTTTGAACGGATTATGACGGAAATTTTTCAGCTCATTAATGATATTTTAACTGATAGTGCTCAGGCTATTGTTATGATAAAAAATATGTCTCTCTCAGTGGTGACAGGCTAATGGCTGAGAATCAAGATGGCCAGGATAAGTCAGAAGACCCCACGGAGAAAAAGAAATCGGAGTCCCGAAAAAAAGGCCAGGTGACCCGCTCCAAAGAATTAACCACCCTGTTTATGTTGATAGCTTCCATCGTTGGCATTATGTATTTCTCCAAAGATATGATTGAAGCCATCACGGCAATTATGCGTAATAATTTTTCGGTAGAACGTGATGTTTTATTTCACTCGGAAGAACTATTTATTCATTTTAAGGGTGAGCTTAGTCTTATGCTTAAGGCGCTCATACCGCTGTTTATATTAATGGTAATTACTGCCATATTATCCAGTGCATTATTAGGCGGCTTTAATTTTTCTGGCGATGCAATAAATCCAAAACCCGGAAAAATGAATCCCATTAAAGGCCTGAAAAAAATATTTGGAACAAACGGCCTGATTGAATTAATCAAAAGTATTTTAAAAATAATGATCATGGGTTCAATTGCTGTGTATTTTCTTTGGGCGGCTAAAAATGAAATTTATGGCTTATCAGAAGAACCTTTTCCTGGGGCTTTTATTCATTCCATGGAACTCATCAGCTGGCAATTTTTGCTCGTGAGTTTGGCGATGATTATTGTTGCCATGATCGATGTACCTTATCAAATCTGGAGTAATACCAAGCAACTAAAAATGACCAAGCAGGAAGTGAAAGACGAATCAAAAAATTCTGATGGCAATCCTGAAATGAAAGGTCGCATTCGCCAGAAACAACGTGAAATTGCTATGCAGCGTATGATGGGTGATGTACCCAAGGCTGATGTGATCATTACCAACCCAACCCATTTTGCTGTGGCATTACAATATGATCCTGATGGCTCAGGCGCACCTATTATGTTGGCGAAAGGGGCTGATTTGGTGGCGATGCAGATCCGTAATGTGGCGCAGGCACATGAGATACCTATTATGGAAATCCCACCCTTATCAAGAGCCATTTACTATTCCGTTGAAATTGGTGATGAAATTCCTGCAGGACTTTATGTGGCAGTGGCACAAGTTCTCGCCTATATCTTCCAACTCAAAAGTGGTGAAGTGGATGAGTCCAAGCAACCCGATATGGCCGACTTACCCATCCCGACAGAATATCAGCGCTAGCGCTTCTTTTTAGTGGTTTCTAGGTTTATAGCAGTGAGATAGAGTTCAATTAATGCCAACCATCATGTAAAATAACTGTTTTTTCCTTCCTGAGAGATGAAATGACTGTAAGAACCCGCTTTGCTCCAAGTCCCACTGGCTATTTACACATTGGTGGTGCCCGAACTGCTCTATTTTCATGGCTTTATGCCCGACGTCATAATGGCAAGTTTGTCTTACGTATCGAAGATACTGACAGAGAACGTTCCACTCAGGAAGCGGTTGAGGTGATTTTAGAAGGCATGCAATGGTTGGGCTTAGATCATGATGAAGGGCCTTTTTATCAAACGGAGCGTATGGATCGTTATAAAGAAGTGATCCAGCAATTATTGGCTGATGGCTATGCTTATCATTGCTATTGTAGCAAAGAAGAATTAGATGTGATGCGTGAAGCGCAAATGGCAAATAAAGAAAAAGCGCGTTATGACCGCCGTTGTCGTGACTTAGAGCAACCACCAGAAGGTAAAGAAGCGATGCTGCCGGTCATCCGCTTCAAGACTAATATTGATGGTGAAGTGCTTATCAAAGACCATGTAAAAGGTCAGATTGTCATAAAAAATAAAGAACTTGATGACTTAATCATTGCCCGTGGTGATGGTACACCGACTTATAACTTAGTCGTTGTTATTGATGATTTGGATATGGGGATCACTCATGTTATTCGCGGTGATGATCACCTGAATAATACCCCGAGACAAATCAATATCCTTAAGGCCATGAATGCCGCAATTCCTGAATATGCCCATTTACCAATGATTTTAGATGAAAAGGGCGCCAAGCTATCCAAACGTCATGGTGCTGCCAATTTATTAAACTATCGTGAAGAGGGCTATTTACCCGAGGCTTTACTCAATTATCTGGTTCGTTTGGGCTGGTCACATGGGGATCAGGAAATCTTCTCTATTGCAGAAATGATTGAGTTATTTGATTTGGATGACATCAATAAGTCAGCCTCTTCAATTAATCCCGATAAATTATTGTGGTTAAACCAGCACTATATTAAAGAGGGTGATCCAGAACATGTGGCGAAACATCTCGCCTGGCACATGGATCATGCTGGCATCAACACCGATAAGGGGCCTCGCTTGTCAGCCATTGTGACAGCCCTGGCTGAACGGAGTAAAACATTAGTTGAAATGGCACAAAGTAGCCGCTATTTCTTTGAAGATTTTGCTGAATTTGATGAAAAAGCAGCGAAAAAGAACCTCAAAGCCGCTGCTCTTGAGCCACTGCAACAATTATTAGCACGTTTTACTGCCATAACAGAATGGCAGGGTGAGGCCTTACACCAAATGGTGTTAGATTTGGCTGATGAACTGGAATTGAAGCTAGGCAAAGTGGCACAGCCACTGCGTGTTGCTATAACCGGGGCTGGCATGTCCCCCTCAATAGATGTCACTTTGGAGTTAGTCGGTCGTGAACGTTGCCTAAACCGTATTGCAATGGCGATTGACTATATTGAAGCGAGAGTTGCGGCGCAATAAGCGCAACTATTACATGACTGTTTAAGTTATTCCTTTGGATGTGAACAGTCATTTTGAGTGATTGAAATTAACTTCTTTGAAAGAAAACTGTCATTTCATCTCAGTAAAACAACGTATTGACGTGTCAACACTTTTTCGGACATTTATACGTAATGCTGCGCACAACGTATAAATGCTAAGATGTTATCACGACCTCATAGGAGATCAATTAAATGTCAGGAAGCAAGCTATTGGGTTTAACTATAGCAATACTCAGACTGAAAATGGGGAGATTTTTTTTCAAGCCGTTAATAAGAGCAACGGAGTGTATACCTTTTTAAGAGAAGATAGACCTGCTGCTCTTTCTCCTGTAGAAGTTGATAAGTATAAGTACAATAATATTAATTTCCCAGGGTGGTATCGGAAAGGAGATTCTGATAATTTCCAGGCAATTTATGATAATATTTATGTGGCCATTGGACCGAATCATGTGGCTAGAATTGAACTTACTGATAGTCCTGTGTATGCTGATTCGACAAAATTATTTACTGTTCCCTATGAAAAATGGACTGATAATGAAATCACTATCAATGTGAAGACTGCTGATTTACGTAATATTAATAGACTTTATCTGTATGTTGTCGATAAGTTTAACAATAGAAGCGAAAAAGGTATTTCTTTGGAAGATTTAAGGGATAGAAAATTAGATTTTATAATACTCAAAATTTTGAACAGTAGTCATCGCTAATCAGTATTTCTTAGACACCCAGTGCGCTGAGGGGAATTACGGATAGCCATAGTTTGAGGTTTTAATTGATGGGGGTCTTTAAAGTTGTTTGAAGTTGTCTAATATAGATCTCTATTTCGTTCCCCTATAATTAAACCCATCCCTTCCTGCTCACATACGTAGGATGCTGCTGAGGCACGAAGCGCATCAGCAATGCTTAATTAAATATCATAATGAATAAAAACACCATTTTTAAATAGGCTATCTTTTTATATGGAATTTTTCCATGTTGGTTGGCTAATAAAATCGTTGGTAATATAAAAACTCAGCAATTTTCAATATTGACTTTTATGCATAAAATAATAATAATATGCATAAAAATAAATATTGGGACAAAAAAGATGAGAACAACATTAGATTTACCAGAAGAGCTATTAATCGAGGCAATGTCTGTCTCACATATTAAAACAAAAACAAAAGTTATTACGCTTGCACTTCAAGAGCTTATCAGAAAGTCAGAAGTATCTGAACTAAAAAAATTTAAAGGGAAAATAGATCTAAATATTGACTTAGATACAATTCGAGATAGATCATAATGGAAGTATTAGTTGATACTTCTGTTTGGATTGATTATTTTCGTTCTGGGGATAAATCTGAAAAATTAGATTTTTTAATTGATGAAAATTTAGTTGTAATTAATGAGTTAATTCTGGCAGAACTCTTGCCTCTTCTTATTGTAAAGAAAGAAAAAAAAGTAATAAGATTGTTACAAATTATAAAAAAATACCATCTTTATCCTGATTGGGAAGAAATTAGAGCTTATCAGGTTTCTTGTTTAAAATCAGGTTCAAATGGGGTAGGGATACCTGATTTATTAATTGCACAAAACAGTATTCAAAATAATTTACCTGTTTACTCAATCGATAAGCATTTTAAGTTTATGCATGATGCTAAAATTGGTATTAAACTTTATCTTTGAATAATTAATTTCCAACCAGAAAATGCATCGGAGGCAAAAAGACGCCCCGACGATTTTGGCGTTATCTTCTCAAATTGCCAGCTCTTATTTGGTAAACGGTCATTTCATAAAAAAGGGCTAATTGACTATTTTGGTTTAGGTCACCTATTTTGGTTTAGGCCCCCCATCTTTTGAGATTAAATGATGGGTGGCCTAAATTATTTTTGTATTTTACGCGGCAATGTCCAACAGGACATTTATACGTAATGCTGCGCACAACGTATAAATGCTAAGATGTTGGCTTATCAAATATCACAACACAAAAATAGATATTGACACCATATAATCCACTGGATTACAATCCAAGTATGCAAACAATCGTTGAATTACCAGAATATATCAAAAGATCCGATAAGTTACTGAACGAACCTGAATCAAATAGCATTATCAATTACTTAACTGCTCATCCCGCAGCTGGTAAACTTATGCAAGGCACTGGTGGTATTCGAAAGTTACGATGGTCATCGCAAGGCAGAGGAAAAAGTGGTGGTGTTCGAGTGATATATTACTACCATAATCAATCAATGCCATTATTTTTGTTAACCTTATTCGGCAAAGGTGAAAAAGAGAATCTCACGAAGGGCGAACGTAATGATTTAGCAAAATTTACATCACTACTTATTTTAAATTATGGCGGTAAAAAATGAGCTCAGCATTTGATAGTATTAAACAAGGTCTTGAAGAAGCATTGGATTTTTCAAAAGGAAATTCAACAAAAGCTATAGTGCATGAATTTACACCCTTAGATGTAAAAAACATTCGTGCAAAAATTGGTATGACTCAAAATGAGTTTGCCTCTGCGTTTGGTATTAGTGTTAGTACCCTTCGACATTGGGAACGAGGAGACCGTACTCCTCATGGCCCAGCCTTAGTCTTACTCAATGTTGTTGCAAAAGAACCTCAAGCAGTTTTGAATGCTCTAAGCAACTAAAAAGCCAACAAGAATTTGCAATGGATCACAGGGACGTATCGATTTTTTAAAATAAGCCAAGTGAGTTTGACGGGTGTGCTTTTTTAATAAAGTCTTTCCATGTCCCTGTGCCCATTGAAATAGGCGTTAGATTTTCAAATCAGAAACAGAAACATGACTGAGTATGAAGTAAGAGGAACTGAGATCAGAGGATTAGCTAAATCACTTGTATTACAGTTCATGCAAAAAATCCAGACTGCAAGCCTGGGAGCAATGGGCTAAAGTTAGCACAAATATTTAGAATGTATGGCTTTGATTGGGGAGAATATGAGAAGGCAATATCATCCAATCAACAATACTGGGTAGTAGCTTTAGTTCGTGAGCTTAAAGCTGAAGGGGGGTGTTAGAGCGTGCTCCCAAAACAAAACATTGGCGATTAATAATTTGGTTTAGGCGAATTTGGTTTAGGCCACCCATTTTTTGAGATTAAATGATGGGTGGCCTAAATTATTATTGTCCGATAATAAAAATTATAGACTGTAATGTCATGGAATGCTCATTCTAAATATCATGTTTTATGACGTATGATTGAGGTGTATCTATGAAATCCATCAGTACAAATAACTTACCTATAAAAGCTTTATTGCTCAGAGCTGTTTTTGCTCTGATTCTTTTATTTATGCATTATAGTGTGCTTTATGCTAGCAATGCGGTAAATACTGGCATGAAGTCAGAATTAAAATTAATAATGATGTCGCAACAGCTTCCGGTATTAACGAGTGCTGACCTCATGCGTTTACCATTAATTTCAATTGATGATATGAAGTTTGTTGGTGCGTTCAGAATAAAGTCTGGGCGCTATGGTGAATCAAAAACAGGTTATTCAAATGGCCGAATTGCTTATAATGATGACAACCATTCTTTGTTTATTACGGGGTTTCCTAGTGATAGCTCTATTGCTGAGTTTCTAATACCTGAACTGGTGAATAGTAGTAATATTTTAGAGTTGAATCGCACATCAAAACCGAGACAAGATTTTTTTAGGCCTTTATTGCGATTAAAGGAAGAAAATACACAAAACCTCAATAGATTGGGAGGTATGGAATATGTAGAGGGTGAATTATTAGTCCATAGCTATGAATATTACGATGCACAGGTTGACAGTACATATACGTCTCTAGTGATAAGAAATGCTAACAATATGAACAACTCAATTATTGATGGTTTTTTTGAATTTGACGGTAATGCGCACGTTTCTCTATGGATATCACCCCTACCAACTCAATTACAACAACTTTTTGATGGTGATTATATTACTGGTGCATCGAGTGTAATGCCTATCAACTCAAGAGCTTCGATGGGGCCAAGTGCTTTTGTATTCAACTCAGCAGATATAGTAAAAACAGATAATACGAATAATATTAGGCAAAAAAATGGCCTAATTAACACTATAAAATTACTGGATTATAATTTGGCTCATATTTTGACGGACAATGTGAAGGGGTGGCTACCATTTAAAGAGTGGGGTGGGAAAATTCAATATAATTATTCAGGACAAAGGCCGGCAGGTGATGATTTCCCCCTCGTTTATGATGTAAATTTAGTGGGTAATAATTATTTATGGACTGAAAAATCAAGTGCTCAATATGGGATTGTGTTACCGGGCACAAGAACCTATGCCATTTTTGGTAGTTCCTCTATGCATTATTCTGGGGGGGGATACAAAATAACTAAAAAAAATGGCAAAACCTGTCCAGGGCCATGTGCATATGATCCATCTGACAATAATAATTATTATTGGTTTTATGATTTAGCAGAATTATACCAAATAAAAACAGGGAAAAAACGGCCTTATGAAGTCAAACCTTATAGTTTTGGTCGCTTTGTAACACCCTTTGATAAGATGTATAGTGCTAAAAGAAAGTATGGTTATAAGCCTTTAGTTTCAGGAGGCACTTATAATGCGAAAGATAAAATCATTTACTTTTCATTGCCTGTTGCTGATCTTGAACAAAGCATATATGAGCCTGCTCCAGTTATCATGGCGTATAAACTAAATAGAAATTAAATTCATTTATTAGTCTTTATCACCTAATAAAAAGCAATATCAAAGCTAAATTGTAAAAAAATTCTTCTCGAAATGTGAATTTACAAAAATTGAATGTTTTTCAGTGGAGTGGGTAGCAATTTGGTTTTGGCCACCCATCTTTTGAGATTAAATGATGGGTGGCCTAAATTATTCTACTTTTATACATCGAAATTCGAAGTGTTTTTTGCGGCGATAATTATAAGGGGAAGACGTGAGGCCAGGCTTCCTAAAAACGTAGTACCTCTGTAGGCTTTGTGTTGTAAGGTCTGTAGAGCGTTAAGCGAATAATATGTCGTTTATGCACAATACCCCAAAATTTTCAATGTATAAATTGAAAAGTGTCATTGAATTGCCTATCCTAAGTATGTGAACGATTGACCAGAAATCAACATAGGTAACAATAATGAAAATTATCTTTTTAGTAATATTCTTTATCTTACAAATAATACCTTTATCTGCTGAAGCTGACTTATATAATTGTAAAAATGCATCTGGTGAAACTGTTTTTCAAGATAAGCCTTGCGGTGAAAATGAGCAAACTAAAGGGCATGTAAAAAGTAGGGATAGAGAAGAAGTTAGAAAACAGTATGATAGAAATATGAAAGCAATGCGTGAGTCTAATGAATTCTCTAGAAGAATTGTTAATAGTGATGTGTCACGATAGAGCCGTTCCATTCACCCAAGGTATTTTCACAACGGTAATGATCCTGTTACAATATCTTCACGGCACAGGCTGAGGAGCCGATGGCCGTCAACGGTAATGGGCGGCATTTATGTCGCCTTTTACCCCTCTTCAATCAATCGATTTAAGCTATTTCCTGCTGTATTTCATAATCGACTGGTGACAAATAATCATTAGCCGAATGAAGTCGCTCCCGATTATAAAATACCTCAATATATTCAAATATTGCCTGCTTTGCTTCTACTCTGGTTTTGAATCGACAATGGTGCGTCAATTCAGTTTTCAAACTATGAAAGAAGCTCTCTGATACAGCATTGTCCCAGCAATTTCCTTTGCGGCTCATAGACTGAATTATGTTATGATCCGACAATATTTTTCTATGACTATCAGAGGCATATTGGCTACCTCGGTCAGTATGCCAAAGCAATCCATCCATTGGTTTACGCTTCCATATGGCCATCAGTAAAGCATCATTGACTAGCTTGGCTTTCATTCGCTCATCCATCGACCAGCCAACAATTTGCCTAGAGAATAAGTCAATGACAACCGCTAAATATAACCAGCCTTCCTTGGTGGCAATATAGGTAATATCACCCACATAGTAGCGATCAGGTTGAGAGACAGCAAACTCTCTTTCCAGTAAATTTGGAGATATACGCTTATTATGCTTGGAATTAGTCGTCGCTTTAAAGCGTCTCTTCGTTTTACAAAACAAACCGGCTTTTTTCATTAATCGACCAATTCTCCGGCGGCTTATATGAACGCCTTTTTCAGCCAGTTTTCTTTTAAGACGACGGGTTCCATAAGTCTTGCGACTGTCTTCAAACAGTTTTTTAGCTGCTCAGTAAGCGCTTCATTTTCTTTCTCTCTATCCGTTTTAGGAGAGCTAACCCAATCATAATAGCAACTACGGGAAACATCCATAAAACGGCACAGAATCGTTACCGGGTAATCTTTAGCCTGATCAGTTATCCATGCGTACTTCACAAAGTTTCCCTTGCAAAGTACGCTGTGGCCTTTTTAATAAATCACGCTCCTGAATCACTTTTGCCAATTCTTTTTTCAGACGTTTTACTTCATCATAAATGTGTTCATCACTTCTATTGGCTACCGTCTTCACCGGTTTGGAATATTTACTGATCCAGGTATGTAGAGTATTTACATTAACACCTAGCTCCCTGGCAGTCTGAGAAACGGGTTGATCCGTCTCATTAGCTAATTTGACAGCTGATTCTTTAAATTCTGATGTATAGCTTTTATTCGGTTTTTTTGTTTGATCATTCATTTTAGGTCACACTTTTTATCTTTTAGTTATTTTAAGTTGTGTGTCCGGTTAAGTATAGCCACATTATGGCTTCAACAGAAAATTTAAAGCAAATAGAGTAACAAGTAAAATAATAAACATGACTAGAATATAAACTTGTAGTGTATTGAGCGTATTTTCCCATAATTTTTCATAGGCAAAGCCGGGGTAACTTTGAACGTGGATCGCGCCCACTGTTTGCCAACCATTTTCTACAATAGCTTCTTGAAAGGGAGCATGTAATAAATAAGGAAATAAACCACTGGGGCACTTTATCTACTATTAAAGGGCCACTGTTATCAATGCCAAATAACCATTTTCTCCTGAGCATGAGAGGATAATTTTCATTTAAGTATTCTCGAATATTGCTTGTACTAACAAAAAACGTACTGATGAAAACTGTGATAAAAACCACTGATCATGATGATAATTTGTTTAAACATGTCATGTGATTGAAATAAGGAAATAAACCACTGGGGCACTTTATCTACTATTAAAGGGCGTGTTTTGGCAAACAATAACTTGTTATCAATATCTTTAATGGTAATTTCTTTATAATAACCACTATCAAACATCAAATTGGTATAGGTTTCGATGCCAGCAATATCACCACCACTGATTTCAGATGTGATGGCAATACCCAGTGACGTCGCAGCATCCTGAGCATGAGAGGATAATTGTTCATTTAAGTATTCTCGAATATTGCTAACAATAAATGTACTAACAAAAACATGTACTGATGAAAAGTGTGATAAAAATTACACTGATCATGATGATAATTTGTTTAAACAATGTCATTGTGATTGATTCCTTTTATAACAATTCGTTTTGCATACGTTCTATTAGTTCAGTCCACAAACGTATTCTGGAACTATAATGTTAGTTATACTCAACCGGACAGACTGGTGACAAATAATCATTAGCCGAATGAAGTCGCTCCCGATTATAAAATACCTCAATATATTCAAATATTGCCTGCTTTGCTTCTACTCTGGTTTTGAATCGACAATGGTGCGTCAATTCAGTTTTCAAACTATGAAAGAAGCTCTCTGATACAGCATTGTCCCAGCAATTTCCTTTGCGGCTCATAGACTGAATTATGTTATGATCCGACAATATTTTTCTATGACTATCAGAGGCATATTGGCTACCTCGGTCAGTATGCCAAAGCAATCCATCCATTGGTTTACGCTTCCATATGGCCATCAGTAAAGCATCATTGACTAGCTTGGCTTTCATTCGCTCATCCATCGACCAGCCAACAATTTGCCTAGAGAATAAGTCAATGACAACCGCTAAATATAACCAGCCTTCCTTGGTGGCAATATAGGTAATATCACCCACATAGTAGCGATCAGGTTGAGAGACAGTAAACTCTCTTTCCAGTAAATTTGGAGATATACGCTTATTATGCTTGGAATTAGTCGTCGCTTTAAAGCGTCTCTTCGTTTTACAAAACAAACCGGCTTTTTTCATTAATCGACCAATTCTCCGGCGGCTTATATGAACGCCTTTTTCAGCCAGTTTTCTTTTAAGACGACGGGTTCCATAAGTCTTGCGACTGTCTTCAAACAGTTTTTTAGCTGCTCAGTAAGCGCTTCATTTTCTTTCTCTCTATCCGTTTTAGGAGAGCTAACCCAATCATAATAGCAACTACGGGAAACATCCATAAAACGGCACAGAATCGTTACCGGGTAATCTTTAGCCTGATCAGTTATCCATGCGTACTTCACAAAGTTTCCCTTGCAAAGTACGCTGTGGCCTTTTAATAAATCACGCTCCTGAATCACTTTTGCCAATTCTTTTTTCAGACGTTTTACTTCATCATAAATGTGTTCATCACTTCTATTGGCTACCGTCTTCACCGGTTTGGAATATTTACTGATCCAGGTATGTAGAGTATTTACATTAACACCTAGCTCCCTGGCAGTCTGAGAAACGGGTTGATCCGTCTCATTAGCTAATTTGACAGCTGATTCTTTAAATTCTGATGTATAGCTTTTATTCGGTTTTTTTGTTTGATCATTCATTTTAGGTCACACTTTTTATCTTTTAGTTATTTTAAGTTGTGTGTCCGGTTAAGTATAGCCACATTAGTACGCATGGATAACTGATCAGGCTAAAGATTACCCGGTAACGATTCTGTGCCGTTTTATGGATGTTTCCCGTAGTTGCTATTATGATTGGGTTAGCTCTCCTAAAACGGATAGAGAGAAAGAAAATGAAGCGCTTACTGAGCAGCTAAAAAACTGTTTGAAGACAGTCGCAAGACTTATGGAACCCGTCGTCTTAAAAGAAAACTGGCTGAAAAAGGCGTTCATATAAGCCGCCGGAGAATTGGTCGATTAATGAAAAAGCCGGTTTGTTTTGTAAAACGAAGAGACGCTTTAAAGCGACCTAATTCCAAGCATAATAAGCGTATATCTCCAAATTTACTGGAAAGAGAGTTTACTGTCTCTCAACCTGATCGCTACTATGTGGGTGATATTACCTATATTGCCACCAAGGAAGGCTGGTTATATTTAGCGGTTGTCATTGACTTATTCTCTAGGCAAATTGTTGGCTGGTCGATGGATGAGCGAATGAAAGCCAAGCTAGTCAATGATGCTTTACTGATGGCCATATGGAAGCGTAAACCAATGGATGGATTGCTTTGGCATACTGACCGAGGTAGCCAATATGCCTCTGATAGTCATAGAAAAATATTGTCGGATCATAACATAATTCAGTCTATGAGCCGCAAAGGAAATTGCTGGGACAATGCTGTATCAGAGAGCTTCTTTCATAGTTTGAAAACTGAATTGACGCACCATTGTCGATTCAAAACCAGAGTAGAAGCAAAGCAGGCAATATTTGAATATATTGAGGTATTTTATAATCGGGGGAGCGACTTCATTCGGCTAATGATTATTTGTCACCAGTCGATTATGAAATACAGCAGGAAATAGCTTAAATCGATTGATTGAAGAGGGGTAAAGGCGACATAAATGCCGCCCATTACCGTTGACGGCCATCGGCTCCTCAGCCTGTGCCGTGAAGATATTGTAACAGGATCATTACCGTTGTGAAAATACCTTGGGTGAATGGAACGGCTCTATCGTTCCAGAGGGCAAAGCCCTTTCTCTTCATCTGTTTAAAGTTAACATGAGAAACTAAAATGATAGGAAATACAAAATGACAAAAATCACTTGAAACAGCCAAAAAAAATTTAGAAAACTGTCCGAAAAGTGTTGACACATCATACGTATGAATATGAAGCAACAAGGTACAAATAAAACCTATATAATGTGGCTATACTTAACCGGACACACAACTTAAAATAACTAAAAGATAAAAAGTGTGACCTAAAATGAATGATCAAACAAAAAAACCGAATAAAAGCTATACATCAGAATTTAAAGAATCAGCTGTCAAATTAGCTAATGAGACGGATCAACCTGTTTCTCAGACTGCCAGGGAGCTAGGTGTTAATGTAAATACTCTACATACCTGGATCAGTAAAATATTCCAAACCGGTGAAGACGGTAGCCAATAGAAGTGATGAACACATTTATGATGAAGTAAAACGTCTGAAAAAAGAATTGGCAAAAGTGATTCAGGAGCGTGATTTATTAAAAAGGCCACAGCGTACTTTGCAAGGGAAACTTTGTGAAGTACGCATGGATAACTGATCAGGCTAAAGATTACCCGGTAACGATTCTGTGCCGTTTTATGGATGTTTCCCGTAGTTGCTATTATGATTGGGTTAGCTCTCCTAAAACGGATAGAGAGAAAGAAAATGATAATGTGGCTATACTTAACCGGACACACAACTTAAAATAACTAAAAGATAAAAAGTGTGACCTAAAATGAATGATCAAACAAAAAAAAAACTGAATAAAAGCTATACATCAGAATTTAAAGAATCAGCTGTCAAATTAGCTAATGAGACGGATCAACCTGTTTCTCAGACTGCCAGGGAGCTAGGTGTTAATGTAAATACTCTACATACCTGGATCAGTAAATATTCCAAACCGGTGAAGACGGTAGCCAATAGAAGTGATGAACACATTTATGATGAAGTAAAACGTCTGAAAAAAGAATTGGCAAAAGTGATTCAGGAGCGTGATTTATTAAAAAGGCCACAGCGTACTTTGCAAGGGAAACTTTGTGAAGTACGCATGGATAACTGATCAGGCTAAAGATTACCCGGTAACGATTCTGTGCCGTTTTATGGATGTTTCCCGTAGTTGCTATTATGATTGGGTTAGCTCTCCTAAAACGGATAGAGAGAAAGAAAATGAAGCGCTTACTGAGCAGCTAAAAAACTGTTTGAAGACAGTCGCAAGACTTATGGAACCCGTCGTCTTAAAAGAAAACTGGCTGAAAAAGGCGTTCATATAAGCCGCCGGAGAATTGGTCGATTAATGAAAAAAGCCGGTTTGTTTTGTAAAACGAAGAGACGCTTTAAAGCGACGACTAATTCCAAGCATAATAAGCGTATATCTCCAAATTTACTCATCACTATTGCCTACTCGTTTACCTAATTTTTTTTGCTTTTGTATCCACATACCTTCACCATTAAAGCTGTAAACTGGTTTTAAGTCACTGCGTTCTGATGCGGGTAATATATTTTTATTAATATTGTCTAATACTAAAGGGATATCTCGTTTGGTTTTTCCATACGTTAAAACCATGTGAGCTTGATTATACTCTAGAGCTTTAACATAGGTTAGTTTTAGACGGTCAATAGGAACGCCCAAAGAAGTAAGAGTGAAGTACTTTATGATGGTAAAATCTTCACAATCTCCGGCGGCTTTTATGAGCGTTTCAAGTGGCGTTGCCCAATAATCTTTTTGTTTCCATAGTTTTTGATCGGAAGTCCAGAGAATTTGTTCATTAAAAAAATCATTGGTTAACTCAAGCTTTTCAAGTTCAGTCTTATCCTGATTATTATTGACAAATGCCTGCCAGCGGGTGAGACGAAGAGCAACCTTTGGTCCATATCGGTTTTCGACTTGAGATAGTTTTTTTTCAGAATAGAGAGTGTTTTTCTGTTGGGCATTTATCCATCCAGCCATTAAAACAAAGACGGTTGTTAAGACAATAATGGCAGGGGAAAAGTTATGCATATTAAATAAACATAGCATAGTTTTTGTAACAAACAACTGTATGTACATTAATTAGGACACATGATTACTTTGCAAAATTTATTAATTATAGAGCGCCAAGGGTAAACCCTTATATTAAAGAGTCATGAAATGCTCATATAATTACAGTAATGATAAGGATATGTCTAATGATTAATTACTTGAGCTTTATTTCAATAGTATTGCTCACTTCGTTTGTAGGGGTAGGTATTCCTACGGCTCAGGCAAATGGATTCTTTGAATACGATAGCCCTTCATCGATAAATAACCTTTCCCCCATTCCCTATGATGATTTCTTCTTTGATGAATATAACCCACATAATTTTTATAATCCCAATAATCGTCTTAATAGCAATGTTAAAGAAATAGTGAGTGAAATTGTCAGCGGAATTGTTATTGAAGTGCCACATAAGGCTGAGAAGTCTCAACCTATAGAAACGTTGTCGGAAATTCAAATGCTATTTCAGGATCAAGGGCTTTATGACAGCCTTGAAAGAAAAAGTGAACAAGCGATGCGAAAAAATACTGAAATGATAGAAGGAAATAATGTCATCAAAGAAATCCAATTGACTGAGCAGGCTACTATCGAAAGTACCAGTTTATCTCAGTTAACGGGTTCTACACTGATTGTTTCAGCTCGAAAAAAACAATATTATGAAAAACTATTTCCATTGCTTTTATCAAACCTAGGAATGACTATTAGTGATAAACAAAGATTAGATGCACTTTATATTTATTTTTCACAAGGTAATATTATTAATGCACAGGATAATATTTGGCTCAAGCAATTGACCAATGAAAATTTTATGATTGAAAATATGCCAGAACTAAGTGATAAAGCAGATGGTAAAGTAGGATTTTTAAAACCCTAGTTCTCATCTTTAAGGCTACAAAATCTGTTTCTGCTCCCTCTCCCTATCTTCTTTATTAAAATACTTTTAAGCACTTTAACCTATGATAGGGGAGCAGAACAGAGTATTACTTTAAGCTTGAGAGCTTATTGGGTGTAAACCATCCTTTTAAACCATCCTTTTAAACCATCCTTTTAAACCATCCTTTTAAACCATGGAAACCCAGACCAAAGTGACTAGCGTAATTAATGAAATAAGCGCTACCGCTGCAACAGTACAATTTACACAAAATTTGCCAAGTAAGTTCATTGTAATTCCCCACCTTTATTTATAAATATAATATCCAATAATAAAAAACAGGCTTAAACAGTTTTGTTTTATTATATTTGTTTAAGACCTTTGGCTATATACTAACAGATTAATTCCCCTTATTTCAATAGGGATAATGCTAAATTTCGAACAGTTGTGTATTGTAATATATTGATTATCTGATGCTTTTTAGATGTGTGCTGAAGTTTCACCGATGAATTACTAAAAAAAGGATGCTTCTTTTTCAGGTTTTTGCAGAGTAAATAGACCGATGACTTGCTCATCCTGAGATAATGTCGCATGACCTTTATCGGTCACCACAAACTGATAAGCGGCTTTTTTATCGGTGTTATCAGAATAAACGCATTGCATGCTCATTGTTTGTGGCGCAATCGCAGACCAGAAGCAGCGGCGAATAGATTCATCTTTTCCCTCAGTATAAAAGTCAGCAGTACCTTCAAAAAGCACATTAATGATTGAGACGTTGAGTTCATTGGCTTTATCCGCTTTCCATTTTCCAGCACCGGGGTGAGGGGAGCAAGCGGTGAGAGTGACTAATACTATAATAAAAAATAATATGTTTAAAGCGCGTTTATAGTTAACAGAACTTGCAAATATTGTCAGCATTATCGGAACTCTATCAAGAAAGATGTTTATATGGTGCCCCCGAGCCGATTCGAACGGCTGGCCTACCCCTTAGGAGGGGGTCGCTCTATCCAGCTGAGCTACGGGGGCGTATTTCGATGCTAATATACCATAAAATGCAGTTTAGCCATAGCTTGGGGCGGTGGATTAATTGTTTTCCTGCATACGTTTTTTGCGATCAAGTCGAGTGATAAATTTTTGAATATAACGGCGATGTTCTGTGGCGAGCTCTTCCAGATGACCGGAAATAATGGTGCTGCCCTGGGTGTTTGAAATACGCTTGATATCCATTTCGCAGGTGATAGTTTCTTTGAGGTGAATGGTTAAAAAGGGGATTGTTTCATCGACATTCAAATCAAAGTGTTGATTGTGCTCGAGGCGGATGGCAATGCCACTGAAAGAGATGTCATTTAAGAATCCAGCGATAAAAGCCCCGGATTCAGTTTGCATGTTGACTTGTATGCGCTGACTGAGTGGAATGCTGACACGATAGCTTTCGCGACGTTGAGTGGAACGAATTATATCAGGAAAATACATGACATAATGTGATATGCCTTGCTCCTTGCCGACCTCTTTTAGGGTACATTCCATGCTCAGTATGGCGCCATCAAGGCGTGTTTGCAGATGAATTTTCTTTTTTTTGATAAATAATGCATTGCCGGATGCGGGAATTAATTCATCCAGATAAAATAATCTGTTTTTATAGTCTATCTTGATAATAGCCGTATTGTAAACTTCTTTATCATCGGCTAAATTGGCTGTCATGATGACGAGGTGTTGTTGCAGTTGTTTCAGAATACGAATGATACTCTTTTCACTGTCATAGGTATTTCTTTGAATGTTTTTTTTCTTTTTCTTAAATGAATCCAGCAGTGAATTGAGATAGTTACCGGGAAAAAAGTTTTGCTTAAAAAGTGACAATGGTTTGCCCTGTTTCTTTTATAAAGTGTTTTATGCTATTAAGCAGAAGTGTATAAGGCACTGCGCTTTTGTAAACTGGCTTGACCTAAATGACTATACGTTTGATCGTTGTTTTGCGGACGACCTAATAAAATCTGTAATATTTTATCATTGTTATCACGTAGCACACGAATCATACGGCCATTCACTTCATTTTGTTTTTTACATTCAGGTAAATAGGCTTTAATTTCTTGCCAGATTGCTTGTATGGCTTCAGAGGGAAATTGTTGGATAAAGGATGTGAAAGCTAGATTTTGGTAGGCCATTCCTGTTTGTTGTTCGAAAAAGTGCTGGCGTTGTTTATCCAGTTGCTCAAGCTTGCTGAGTAACATGAGTTTTTTATCAAGTAATTGATCAATGGTTTTCAGTTCACGTTGGGCGATGGCAGTATTTTCAGTTTTTAATAATTCAATCACCTGTTCTAGACAAGCTTGTTCCTGTTGTAAAATGGTGTAAAAATTATCGGTATCATCAGTGGTCTGATTATTTGTATCGTGTGCTGTCTGGTGTTGCTTTTCATCGGCTGCTATAAACGGGGTCATGTTACTGTCCTGGTATTTAAGACATATTTTCTATAGCATTCCTATTGTGTCTGCTTAAAGAAAATCTTTCTCAAAGTTAATCAATTTTTCAGCAATACGTGCAGAATTAAATTCAAAACTACCATTGCTCAGTGAGTTTTTTATGGTTTCAACTTTTTGTGTATCAATAATAGGCAATTGGGCAATCTGTGCTTCTAGTGACTTGATGCGCTGCGTAGAATCGGTCAGGTTGACAGAATCCTGAGCAAGTCTCGCATTAGATGTTTGATTGCTTTTAATATCAGGCGCTTGGACAGATTTAGCTGAACTCTTAGATGAACTTTTAGTTGAAATCTGTTCATTGGCTCGACTTGTTGGTGTCGTATTATTGGATATATTACTAATATTTATTGGCATTTCTTACACTCTCCCGTTTGGCTATATTATCGGCCATCTGTAGGGAAACTTTAAGTCTTTTATCATAAAAACTTAAAAAATCAGAAGTTTTTCTAAAAATTAATGGCGACAATACCACGATCAATCACCAGGGCATCAATTATTTTCCTGGAACTGCTATTGCGTACTTTGATCATTTCATTGTAGCGCCCATTTTTCAGTGCCGTACCTTTCATGCTGATTTGTAATTTACTGCTTTTAGCGTAAATAATCACCGTTTCCCTTCTATGTACCAGCACAGGTTCTTGTAATAAATTACTGGTAATGACTCGATTAGGGCGAATGCTACGTCGTGCTTCACGACCTACAACGTTTTTGGGATCGGAAAAGTGCTTTTGATTTCGATGGTTGATTTCCTGTTCCACTAAGAGAATCTTATCATTAGTGATCAGTTCTCCTCGAGTAATGGTGGTTTTACTGACGATCATTTTTCTGCTGAGTTTGGCTTTTACTGAAATATAGATACTCCAGGGTGTTTCGCCATAACAACGCACACCAACAGTCCAGCTTTTGGCGATTTCTTTGGTTTGTCCGGAGCTTGCTTCAAGTGCTTCAGAACATTGTTTGAAGCGAATTCGGGCATCGATTTTTCCGGCCGTTAATGATTTTATGGTCACATCATCGGGGATCTGACTACGCACAAAATCAACGGCAGTTTGACGGATTTGTTGGTGGGAGTGGTTCTGAGCCGCAAGTGAAATAGGACTATAAGATAGTGCAATGATAAATAAACCCATCAAGATAATAGCATTATAATCTGTATAAGAGATGATGTACTTGTTACTTAATCTCATGATGAACCTTTAATTTAATGTCATTGAAATACTCTATATTAGAATTACATGCAATTAATGAACCAGTTTTATCGTCATTTTTTTGTCGAATTATCTGTGTTTTTTTATATACAGACTATCATTATGGTTAAACATATAGAGATAGTTGTCGATACTCTATGGTAGGAACACTTTTTAAATATTGATTAAACTCGAAACAAGTATCTATGGAGAGAAATATGGCTGCGTCTTTTTCTTTTGCTAAACCAAGCATATTAAAAAATTTATTTATTACCTTTTTGGCTTTTGGCACAGTTATCGGGGCTATTTTTCCCGTCTGGGCTAACTTGTTTGTAGACTGGAAAGAGGGTATGCAGGGCTGGTTTGTTATCTCCTGTGTGGCGGCTGGTCTGATCATTGGTATTACGAACTATTGGTTATTGAAGATTATTTTACTCAAAAAATTACAATGTATATCGACTACGGCGGAGCTGATCAGTGCTAATGATTTAACGCGTAAGCTGGATGTGACGAGTAGTGATATGGTGGGGGATATAGCGCATAGTTTCAATCACATGAGTGGTAATTTACGCAATGTTATCGGTGAAATTAAAGATGTGGGTAATCGTTTACAAGATACTTGCTCGGAAATGAATGCGATCACTAATGAAACACAAAATAAAGTTAAACAACAACGCCAGCAAACTGAAAGTGTTGCAAGTTCAATTAGTCAAATGTCTGTACAAGTCCAGGAAATGAGCAACAATGCCAACGAAGCATCGACAGCGGTGGAAAATGCTTCTGATGAGACTCAAAAAGGTCAACAAGAGGTGGATTCGACCATTAGCTCTATTCGTAATCTGGCGACTAATGTCAGCAGTACTTCTGATGCCTTAGAAGAATTGGCTAAAGACAGTGAAAATATCGGTACAGTGATTGATGTGATCAAAGGCATTGCAGAACAAACTAATTTATTGGCTCTCAATGCGGCCATTGAAGCTGCTCGTGCGGGTGAGCAAGGGCGAGGTTTTGCGGTAGTGGCGGATGAAGTTCGCACGCTGGCAAGCCGCACTCAAGAATCAACCAAAGAAATTGAGCAGATGATAGAACGTTTGCAAACGGCATCTAATCAGGCAGTGGCGGTGATGGGGCAGGGCAAGGAACAGGCTCAAGAGAGTGTTTCTCAGGCCTCTCAGGCAGGGCAGTCTTTGGAAACCATTTCTTCTTCTGTTGCTATGATTGCCACGATGAACTCGAATATTGCCAGTTTAGCCACTGAGCAACATCAGGTGACGGATAAGATCAACCATAGTATTTCAGAAATTAATACGGTGGCTCAGGGGATTGTAGATGGCTCAGAAACAGTGACTCATTCGAGCCAAAAAATGGATGGTTTGGTACATGAAATCAATGCCTTAGTGAGCAAGTTTAAGCTTTAAATTGCTTACATACAGCCACTTTTTCTTTTTTCAAAGGTTTCGCCAATAATTTCTTTTAGCTGATCAGGTTTGATGAGGGTAATGCTTTCATCATCGATACTGATCAGTCCTTCTTTTTTTAGTTTGGATAAAATTCGTGAAAATGTTTCTGGGGTAATGGATAATCTAGAGGCTATCATGGATTTTGTGGCGGTCAGTTTGACCGTAGGCTGATCTTGCAAATCATTAATGTGCCCCAGCAAGTAACTGATTAAACGGTGTTTGGCATTGTATATTGTCAGTTCACTGATTTCGGTCAACAATCCTTTGAGGCGAGTACTCATGTCGGCCATCATAGTGAAGCAAAGTGCATTGGATTTTAGCAGTTCTTTAGTAAAGGCTTCATTATCAAAATAAAACAGCTCAGTATTGCTGGTTGAACGCGCATTAACCGGATAACGATTACCTTCCATAAACATAACCGCTTCGGCAAATGTTTGCCCCGGGCCAATAATATCAACCACTTTTTCATTACCTTCTGGTGAGGTTTGAAATAACATCACCTGACCACTGCGCACCAAAAAAAAGCGTGAGGCTTCATTGCCTTGCTCGAATAAGATTTCATTTCTTTTTAGGGAGGCTAAATTAGATTTTTGCAGGATATGTTCAAAAGCATCGTCAGGCAAACTGCGAAAAAGATAGTGCTGACGTAATTCTTGCTGAAAAAGGTTGCTGATACTCAAAAGATAATTCCTGCTTAATGATCATGGGTAGGATTGCTAAGTGATCGAAATTATAATTGAGACGAAATAGAAAAGATAGACTTATGTTATGCATAAAAAAAGGCAGGGTGATTAAACCCCGCCTCTCGTTTGAACTTAAGTTTTAACGCTTAAAGTTAACGTTTATGTTTCTATGCAGTCGCTTCCTCCTCACCACCGACAAAGAAACTATACACATAAACCCCCAGACCGATTAAGAATACCAGACCGGCTAGCTCACGTAGAAGATAGAAGATTTCCAGTTTTTCCTGCACGGCCATAAAGCTCATAGGATTTTCAGTATAACGCTGTAACCAAACCTGTAGTACACCGGCTGCCGTCAGGAACAAGGTAATGAATACCATCGCCACTGTCATTAACCAGAAAGCCCACATTTCAACCACCTGCGCACGATTACTATTCGCTGCTGCACGACCGCGAAGCAGTGGCATAGCATAGGAAATAATGGTCAGGTTAATCATCACATACGCACCATAGAAAGCCATGTGACCATGAGCTGCGGTGATTTGCGTACCGTGGGTGTAATAGTTTACAGGGGCTAAAGTATGAATGAAACCCCAGACGCCAGCGCCTAAGAATGCCATCACAGCCGTACCCTGCGCCCATAAAACAGCCACCTTATTAGGGTGCTCACGACGACGTTGGTTGACCATATTAAAGGCATATAAAACCATCATAAAGAAAGGAATAGGCTCCATGGCTGAGAAGATAGAACCCCACCACTGCCAGTACTCAGGAGTACCAATCCAGTAGTAGTGATGTCCCATACCGATTAAGCCCGTAATAAGGCTCATAGCGATAACGACATACAACCATTTTTCAATGATTTCTCTATCCACACCGGTGGTTTTAATCAGTACAAAGGCCAGCATTGCGCCCATGATTAATTCCCAAACACCTTCAACCCACATGTGAACAACCCACCACCACCAGAATTTGTCTAAAATCAGGTTGGCTGGATTAACAAAGGAGAACAAGAAGAATACGGCTAAACCGGTCAGACCAATAAACATAATCATACTAATGACGGTTTTACGACCCTTAAGCATGGTCATGCCAACATTGAATAAGAAACCCAGAGCCACAATCACAATACCAATTTTGGTTATCGTGGGTTGTTCGAGGAATTCTCGTCCCATGGTGGGCAAGAGGTCATTCATGGTCATCTCTGCCAAGGTGGCATAAGGGACGAGTAAGTAACCTAGGATAGTCGCAACACCCGCCGCGAGAAATATCCAGAACAGGGCAACGGCCCACATAGGGCTGAATAGCTCGGTTTCAGATTCTTCGGGGATGAGGTAGTACGCAGCGCCCATAAAGCCAAACAATAACCAGACGATGAGTAAGTTAGTATGCACCATACGGGCAACATTAAATGGAATAGCCGGGAATAAGAAGTCTCCCCAGATATATTGGGCGCCTAAGACGACACCAAAGAGTATTTGCCCGACAAACAGGGCAATGGCCGCGATAAAATACAGCTTCGCAACGGATTGTGATTGATATTGCATAGTCTCGCTCCCTTAACCTTGAATGTTTGGTGGCCAGTTAGCCGTATTGACTTCTGAGGTCCATTTAAGGAACTCAGCGATGCCATTCAGCTCTTCATCACTCAGGTTAAACTGAGGCATGCTGCGGCGACCAGGAATACCATTTTTAGGACGGCTTTTAATGAAACCAATAATGGCTTCTTTACTATTACCAAAACGGGTGTAAACATTGCCCAGCTCCGGTGCAAAGTAAGCGCCTTCGCCTAAATGGTATGACAACCAACACAGTTGTTGTCTTCCCAGACTTTTTACCCAGAACAACTTCCGGGGTGATATTTTCTCGATGGTCACGCTCGGCGAGAACGCCTTGCGTGTCGAAGGTAAGGGCCAGAAGTAGTAGGAAGAAGAATACACTGCCTCCATAAAAGATATTTCTGGCCATGTTTTTTGTGAACACTTCACTCATGGCTTTCGCTCTCCTTATTATTTTTATGACAAAATTCAAGTCGCTACATTACCACAACTTGAATTGCCAATGTAGGTTATGGGGAAGTATCTGATATTTGTGGCTGAAGTGTCATTGATTTCAATCAAGTGATAAAAATGCTTGGGGAGAAATTAATAAACCCTGAGTGTTGGTCTGGTAATACTAGAAAATAGTAACCTGTAAACCCCTTAATCTTCAGCACCTAAGTCGCTCTCGCTACGATTCAACTAATTATTTTAGGATAAAACGATCAAAGTTCAAAAAGGAGATCAATATGCTTTGTTATCACCAGGAATTCAATCAAATATTACAGTTTCTATTGATTTTGAACAAGAGGCCATTGGCGCACAAAGCTTTTCTGTTAATCTGAAGGATAAATCATTACAGCAGGAAATTGCCCCGGCAAGAACCTTTGGTTTTAAAGATCAGATAACAGACTTACATGAACAGGGACTGGCATTAGGTGGTTCATTAAAAAATGCGATTTTAGTCGATGGTCATCGTATTGTTAACCCGGAAAAATTACGCTAGTACACATGTCTTTCAATTATGATGAAATGAATAAAAATACATAGTTGTAAGCTTTTTATAAGAGAGTTTATAAGGCTTCCGGAAAATTGGTTTAGCTAAAATGATGGAAAGCCTTGAACTGTTAAATTTGTTACTCAGGATAACCATCGGGGTTATTACTCTGCCAACGCCAGGTATCCTCAGCCATTTCATCCAATCCATGCTCGGCCTTCCAGCCAATTTCCTGTAAGGCAAAAGCGGGATCAGCAAAACAGGTGGCAATATCACCCGCGCGACGAGCAACTATTTGATAGGGAACTTCTTTGCCAGAGGCTTTTTCTATGGCTTTTACCATTTCTAATACACTATAGCCTTGGCCTGTGCCTAAATTGTATACCACTAAGCCTGGCTTGCTGACTAGTTTTTCCAAGGCTTTGATATGTCCTTTGGCGAGATCAACCACATGAATATAGTCTCTGACTCCTGTGCCATCAGGTGTGTCATAGTCACCGCCAAACACTGAAAGCACTTCGCGCTTACCTACTGCAACTTGAGATATATAAGGAATTAAATTATTGGGAATGCCATTAGGATCTTCACCAATTAAGCCTGATTTATGTGCGCCAACCGGATTAAAGTAACGTAATAGGGCAATATTCCATTGCTTGTCGGCAACAAACAAATCATGGCTGATTTCTTCGATAATAAGTTTAGAACGGCCATAAGGATTGGTGGCAGACAATGGAAAATCTTCAGTAATGGGTACTGTGTGTGGGTCGCCATAAACAGTGGCAGAGGAACTAAACACAAAGTTTTTGACTGCGTGATCACGCATGACTTTAAACAGCACTAAAGTACCTGTCAGGTTAGTCTGATAATACTCCAAAGGCATTTCAACGGATTCGCCTACGGCTTTAAGACCCGCAAAATGAATAACCGCATCAATTTTGTGCTCAGAAAATATGGCCGACAAGCCTTTTTCATCAAGAATATCTTGTTGGTAGAAAATGGTTTCTTTACCGGTGATGGTTTTAACACGTTGCAGGGATTCTTCACTTGAGTTGCACAGGTTATCGACAACCACAACTTCATAACCATTATTAAGTAATTCAACACAAGTATGACTGCCAATATAACCGGCTCCACCGGTAACCAATATCTTCATTTATTATTATCCTAATTTGTTATAACAATTTCTCTAGAATTTTTTCATAGATTAATGATAAATCATCCAGCTCTTGAGTGCCAACACATTCATTGACTTTATGAATGGTTGCATTAAGTGGCCCTATTTCGATTACCTGCGAACCGGTGGGGGCGATAAAGCGACCATCCGAAGTGCCACCAGCCGTTGAAAGTTCTGTTTCAATGCCGGTTATAGCCTTGATGCTAGCCTGTGCGGCTTCAACCAAGGCACCTTCGGCAGTTAAAAAAGGATGTCCGGATAAGACCCATTCTAGATCATAGTCAAAACCATGACTGTCGAGAATTTTTTCGACACGGCTGGCAATTTTTTCTTGCGTGAGCTCTGTAGAAAAACGGAAATTAAACAGGACTTCCACTTCACCGGGAATGACATTGGTTGCGCCAGTGCCAGAATTGATATTGGATATTTGAAAACTGGTGGATGGGAAAAACTCATTGCCCTGATCCCATTCTATTGATGTCAGTTCAGCCAGTGCTGGAGCAACTTGATGAATGGGGTTTTTTGCCAAATGCGGATAGGCTACATGGCCTTGAATACCTTTAACGATTAATTTAGCACCTAAAGAGCCGCGACGACCATTTTTAATGGTATCGCCCAGTTGATTGGTACATGATGGCTCACCCACTAAGCACATATCAATGAATTCATCTTTGTCTTGCAGGTATTCAATGACTTTCACTGTGCCATTAATCGCTGGGCCTTCTTCATCGGAGGTAATTAAAAAGCCGATAGCCCCTTGATGATTGGGGTGATTTTCTACAAAGCGTTCACAGGCTGTCACCATTGCAGCAAGACTGCCTTTCATATCAGCCGCGCCACGACCATAGAGTATGCCATCATTGATTGTGGTTTCAAAGGGGGGAGTATGCCATTGCGCTACAGGACCGGTTGGTACTACATCGGTATGACCTGCAAAAACAAATAAGGGCTTAGCCGCACCGCGTTTAGCCCAAAAATTATCCACTTCACCCAAGCGCAGGCGTTCAATGCTAAAGCCGATTGCTTCCAGACGCTTAATCATCAACTCCTGACAACCTTTGTCATCAGGGGTAATAGAGTCAATATTGATCAAATCGCTGGCCAGTTGCACGGTAGGGCTTAAGTTTGTCATAGAATTTTCCGACCTTGGGTTGTAAAAGTGCTTGTAAATAGAAAGTAAAATTTAGTTGTTAAAAATATCTTGATATTGCTCATCTTTGAAAGCAACATAAAAGTCATTGTCGATGGCCAGTACCGGACGTTTGATAATAGACGTATTGTCCAGCATGATAGCAATCGCTTTGTCTTTGTCAACGTCAGCCTTGGTTTCATCCGGGAGTTTGCGCCAAGTCGTACCGCGCTTGTTGAGCAAAACTTCCCAGCCCAGTGTATCGACCCATGGTGTTAAGGTGGCCTGATCCAGACCGTCTTTTTTAAAATTATGAAAGCTAAATTCGATATTGTTTTCAGTCAGCCAGTCTTTGGCTTTTTTGACCGTGTTGCAATTGGGAATGCCGTATAAAGTGATCATTATTATTGCTCTTATGAAGGGGGGTGTTTTAAAATTTTTATATTGAAAATTAGGCGAGTAGGAAAATTTTATAGTCAAATTGGAAGCAATTTAATAAGGCGGGCAATGCCCACCTTATACGTGATGAGCTGATTAAATGTTTCTTAATAACTCATTAATGCCCACTTTACCCAGTGTTTTAGCATCAACCTGCTTTACAATCACAGCACAATAGAGGCTGTATTTACCATCAGCAGAAGGAAGGTTGCCAGAAACGACAACGGAACCTGCAGGGACACGACCATAGGTGACTTCATCTGTCATGCGGTTATAAATACGGGTACTTTGACCAATGTAAACACCCATTGAAATAACCGAACCTTCTTCAACGATCACACCTTCAACCACTTCTGAACGTGCGCCAATAAAGCAATTGTCTTCAATAATCGTGGGGCCTGCTTGTAATGGCTCAAGTACGCCACCGATGCCAACACCACCTGATAGGTGAACATTCTTACCGATTTGTGCGCAAGAACCAACCGTTGCCCAAGTATCAACCATTGTACCGCTATCAACATAAGCACCGATATTACAATACGACGGCATTAAAACTACGCCCGGAGCAATATAAACGCCTTTTCTAACGGTTGCAGGTGGGACGACACGAATACCGGCTTCACGGAAGTCGCGGGAGTTATAATCCTGAAACTTTGACTGAACCTTATCAAAATAGTTGGTTGAACCGCTTTTCATCAAGTGATTGTCTTCGATGCGGAAAGATAATAATACTGCTTTTTTGAGCCACTGGTGAACGACCCAGTCACCATCAATTTTTTCAGCCACTCTCAGGCGACCACTGTCCAGCATTTGAATGGCTTCCATAACGGCTTCTTTGACGTGAGTGTCAACAGAAACAGGCGTGATTTCAGCTCGGTTTTCAAATGCTTGTTCGATAATCTCTTGCATGTCGCTCATAAATTATTCCTTATAACGCTTTAAATAGGTACGGATACGATTTGCCGCTTCGATGCATTCTTCAAGGGGTGCAACCAGCGCAATTCTTGCATAGCCAAGACCAGGATTAGCCTGACCGGTTTTTCGTGACAGATAACTGCCGGGTAGTACAGTAATATTTTGATCTTGAAATAATTTTGCAGCAAACTTTTCATCGTCGCCACAGGGGACTTTAAGCCAGATGTAGAATGATGCGGGTGGTGCGTGGATTTCAATCACCGGGTTTAAAATCTCAATAAAGGCCTTATATTTTTCCCGATAGGCATCGCGGTTAGCTAATACATGGTTTTCGTCCTGCCAACAAGCAATACTGGCGTATTGTGTAGTGATTGGCATGGCTGAACCATGGTAGGTGCGATACAACAAAAACTTTTTAATAATCTCCGCATCACCCGCAATATAGCCAGAACGCAGGCCAGGTACATTTGAACGCTTGGATAGGCTATTAAATGCTACCAGGTTTTTAAAGTCACTCACGCCCATATCATTGGCTGCTTCCAGCAAGCCAGGTGGTGGGCGGTGCTCTTCTCGATACAGTTCGGAATAACATTCGTCGGAAGCAATAATAAAGTCATACTGATGCGCAATACGAATTAACTTTTGCATTGAAGACTTATCAATGACTTCACCGGATGGGTTGCCGGGCGAACAAATATACAATAGCTGGCAGTGTTTCCAGATGTTAGTTGGAATATTATCAAAATCAGGTAAAAAATAGGTTCTTTCGCAGGCATTGACGAAATAGGGTGTTGCACCGGCGAGAATAGCCGCCCCTTCATAAATTTGATAGAAGGGATTAGGCATAACCACTAAGGGATCTCTCTCCTTTCGGTCAATAACTGCCTGAGCAAAGGAAAACAATGCCTCGCGAGTACCATTGACAGGTAATACTTGAGTCTCAGGATCAAGTTGATTTTCATTTAGCTTGAAGCGCCGTTCAATCCAACTGGCAAGGGTTTGGCGTAATGCAGGCATACCCCGGGTGGATGGGTATTGGGCCAGACCATTAAAATTATTTTTAATCGCATCAAAGACAAAGCCCGGAGGCTCGTGTTTAGGCTCACCAATGGATAAGGCGATGTGCTTTAACTGACCATTGGGATTAATGTTTTTCTTTAATTCCGCCAGTTTTTCAAATGGATAGGGTTTCAGTAATTCTAATGCAGGGTTCATTCCGTCATTTCTCAAAATCAGATCCGGCTATTATAAAAGAATTATTGCCCCGGCATCAAATAAACTTTGCTATTTTTCCCTATGTTCATACAATAATGTCATGAAAAATCATTCTATCTTTCTCCGACTTCACCATGGTAGCCTTATCGTTAAGGATTTAAGCCGTTCCTTGCAGTTTTATTGTGAGGTTATTGGCTTGCAAAAAAATCTACAACGTCCTGATATGAGTTTTGAGGGGGCTTGGTTAGATATTGGAGAGCAACAAATTCATTTATTAAAGTTGCCAGCAACAGAACAGCCTGTCAATATGCCGGAACATGCAGGCCGTGACCGTCACTTGGCTATTCATGTGACGAGCATCGATGCTATAAGGGCTAATTTAGCAGCAAAAAAACTACCTTTCACCATGAGCCGTTCAGGACGGGAAGCCTTATTTTGCCGCGATCCAGATGGCAATGGACTGGAGTTTATTAAAGTAGAAGGTTAAGCCGTAAAACTACATCACTTTATAAATACAATTGCACCCGTAGGATGCTGCTGAGGAACGAAGCGCATCAGCATGAATTAACTTCAAAACTAATTAATCGCTTCAATCCGTCGAATAATCGCTTTACGAATACCTTCCTGTTGTTTGATATCAGTAATCATTTGGTTGTTTCTATCCCGGATCACAAATACATCTTCAACTTTTTCACCAAAGGTAGATATTTTGGCATTATCCAGAGAAATTTGGCATTCGATCAATGCCTGGCCAATATGTGAGAGTAGGGATGGACGGTTTGCCGCTGAAATGCTCATCAAGGTTTGATTGTTTTCTAAATCCTCATCAAATTGCACGAGGGTTTCATGGGAAAATTGTTTTTCACTACGGCTGAGACGCTGGGTGATCGTAGGCAGTTCCAATTCATCTTTTTCAGCTCTATCCTGAGCCAGATTTTCTTCGAGTGATAAACGAATAGTTGCGATGCGTTCTTCATCCGTGACGACAGAACCATCGGCTTCCAGTACAAAATAAGTGTGATAGATGTAACCATTGGATGATGAAATTGTTTTAGCTTCAATCACATCGAGTAAGAGTTGTGAGAGTGTAGAGGTGACTAAAGAAAAAATATAGTCCTGCTTCTTAGTGTAAATAAAAATTTCTGTACCACCGTGTTCACCCAAAGTACTGATAAGCACCAGCGGTTTATCGGCTTCAGATGTATGGCTGTCGGAGCCAAGGCTTAAAATAGCCGCAGTTTGCCAGACAATTTCTTTAGGCTGAAACTTAATAAAATATTCATCAGGCAAAGTAGACCAAAGTGCCATAATATCCGCTTGGGCAATGTTTTTATCGGATAATTTATCCAGTGCAATCGTTTTGAAGTTTTTTATGTATTCCTCTTGACGTTGAGGATTTTCTAAGCCTTTATTTAAAGCTACTTTGGTTAAGTTGTATAGTTGTGATAGGAGCGAACCTTTCCAACTATTCCAAATTTTGGGACTGGTAGCACGAATGTCAGAAACTGTCAGCATATAGAGATAATCAAGATACAGGTTATCGCCGACCTGTAAGGCAAACTCATGAATGACGCCAGGATCATTAATATCCTTACGCTGGGCGGTTGAAGACATGATCAGATGATTGCGTACCAACCAGGTAACCAAGCGAATATCCTGATGGTTGAGATCGTGTTTTTGACAAAACTGTTCAACATCAACGGCACCAAGTTCAGCGTGTTGGCCACCACGTCCTTTGGCAATGTCATGAAATAATGCTGCCAGATACAAAAGCTCAGGCTTGGGCAGCGTCTTAGCGATTTTACTACCCAGAGGCAACTCATCATCGTGTTTTTCAACAAATAAACGACGGGTATTACGCAATACTTTTAAAGTATGTTCATCCACGGTATAGGCATGATATAAATCGTGCTGCATCTGTCCTACAATCTGTTTGAACTCAGGGATATAAGCCTCTAATACGCCATAACGATTCATGCGCCGCATCTCGTGGGTAATACCAAAAGGCTGGCGGAGAATTTCCATAAATAAACTACGGCAACGTAAGTCTTTGCGAAAACTATCATCGATAAGATAATTATTGGCACGGATAAGGCGAATGGTGCTGGCGCGAACGCCTTTTAATTTGGGATCCTGGCAAAGCAAGAGAAAAATTTCTAAGAGTGCAAAGGGATATTGGCGAAAGATGTTTTTATTCGCAGCAGCAATATAGCCCTTGTAGTTAATGAAGCGACGATTAATTTTTTTCGGCTCAGTCGTGGCATCACTGAAAATAATCACTTCCTGAAAATATTGCAGAAGCATTTCATTGAGACGTTCTAATTGCATCACTGTTTGATAATAGTCAGTCATAAAGCACTCAACGGCTAATTTTCCCGCACAATCCTGACAGCCAAATTGCTGTGCTAACTCGCGTTGATAATCAAATAATAAGCGTTCTTCATGACGTTTGCATAAAACATGCAGGGCAAAACGGATTTTCCAAAGAAAATTCTGGCCATTTTCTAATTGCTCAAATTCATAGGGGGTCAGAAAGTTGTGTCCGACTAATTGTTTCAGACTGTCCACATCAAAGTGACGTTTTGCTACCCAGCCTATGAGCTGAATATCGCGTAGACCGCCAGGGCCTTCTTTAATATTGGGTTCGAGATTATAGGCTGTTTCATTAAACTTTAAGTAACGCTGGTTTTTTTCTTGGATTTTAGCGGCAGTGAATGTTTTGGTTGGCCATAGATTATCGGGGCTTAATTGGCAGGCAAGTTGCTCATAGAGCTTCTGATCGCCAGTAATTAAACGGGATTCCATCAAATTACTGATGATAGTAATATCATCCTCAGCTTCTTTGATACATTCGTCTACGGTGCGTACGCTATGACCAATTTCCAGTCCAATATCCCATAGTAGGGTAATGAACATTTGCAGGTTTTCAACAAAGGCCTTATTGGCATCGGATTGCTCATCTAAACAGGCTTCATCCAGACAATGTTCTGCATCGTGCAATAAAAGTAAATCAACATCACTATGAGGGTGTAACTCACCGCGACCATAACCACCAACGGCCAGCAAAGCGGCATTTTCGCCTAAATTATAATATGACCAGGCAAGGCTAAGAATAATATCAATGGCCTGAGAGCGTTCATGGATTAAATGAACAACATTATGTTTTTCCTGAAACTGTAGTATTTGTTTTTCATAAACCGCTTTAACTGCTGCTTTTAGGGGAATTAATGGCGTTTTACTTTGTGCCAACTCAGCTTCAAGTGAGTTGAAATCAAATAATACTTCAAGAGAAGGGGAGATGCTGAGTGGCATTAATGGATTCCTAAATAAATATTGATGAGTTTTTTAATTATTAGCAATTATTGTAGTAACTAATTAGCGTTCTTCATCACGAAGCGTGAGCACTTCATAGCCATCTGAGGTGACGAGAATAGTATGCTCCCATTGTGCTGATAAACTCCGATCCTTGGTGACAACGGTCCATTTATCCGGCAAGACTCGCACTTGACGTTTACCGGCATTGATCATGGGTTCAATGGTGAAGGTCATGCCTTCTTCCAGTTGTTCTTTGGTGCCGGGCTTACCATAATGCAGTACTTGTGGATCTTCGTGAAAGTTCACTCCAATGCCATGACCGCAATATTCTCTGACCACTGAAAAGTTGTTTTTTTCCGCATGTTGGGCAATCGCATGGCCAATATCACCGAGATGAATGCCGGGCTTAACCATTTCAATGCCGGTAAATAAACATTCATGACTGATACGGCAGAGACGCTCGGATAAAATAGAGGGCTTGCCGACTAAAAACATCTTGCTGGTATCGCCATGATAGCCATCCTTGATGACGGTAATATCAATATTAATAATATCCCCGCTTTTGAGCTTTTTATCACTGGGAATACCATGGCAAATTTGATTGTTGACCGAAGTGCAGATAGACTTTGGAAAACCATGATAATTAAGGGGCGCTGGTATCGCTTGCTGTTCGTTGACTATATAGTCATGGCATATTTTATCCAGCTCATCGGTGGTGATGCCAGCATTGACGTGGGGGGCAATCATTTCCAGTACATCGGCTGCCAACTTACCAGCAATGCGCATTTTTTCAATTTCTTCAGGGGTTTTTATACTAATGCTCATGACTCAACTTCTTTTTAGAAAATCCAATCCGCATTATACCTACATTTGACAAAATCTAGCAAAAAAACTGCCAAAAGAAGGCCAATATTTATTCCAGAGATGAATTTATGGAAGAGCATTAAAAAGATAAATGCGAATTAAAAGAAATATTGTTGTTTAGCTGGTTTTATGGAATAATATGCACGCCTTGTTATACGTAGATGTCTAATAAGGTTTTTTATTATTCCGACCCTCTATCGACACGTAAATCCGGGTGCCTGGACACGATTATTACTGCTTAATTGCTTAATGATGGTGAAAAATCAGGTTGGTTTATGGGATATTGGGAAGATTTAACCCCTATACAAAGGAATTTATCATGGCAAAAGTTACAATGCGTCAAATGCTTGAAGCAGGCGTTCATTTCGGTCACCAGACTCGTTATTGGAATCCAAAGATGGGTCAGTACATCTTCGGTGATCGCAACAAAATTCATATCATCAACTTAGAAGCAACATTGCCTATGTTCAATGATGCAATGAACTTCATTGGTCAGATTGCAGCTAAGCGTGGCAAAATCTTATTCGTTGGCACCAAGCGTGCAGCGGGCAAAGCCGTTAAAGAACAAGCATTACGTTGTGGTATGCCTTATGTCAACCACCGTTGGTTAGGTGGCATGCTGACTAACTTTAAAACAGTCAAGCAGTCTATCAAACGTTTAAAATACTTAGAAAAAGCCTCAGAAGATGGTACTTTTGATACCTTGACCAAAAAAGAAGTTCTAATGAACTCCCGTGAAATGGAAAAGCTAGAAAAGAGTCTTGGTGGTATTAAAGATATGAACAATCTACCTTCAGCTGTTTTCATCATTGATGTTGGCCACGAAAAAATTGCTGTGCTAGAAGCTAACAAGCTAGGCATTCCAGTCATTGGTGTTGTTGATACTAATAACAAAGCTGATGGCATTGATTATATCATTCCTGGTAATGACGATGCGATTCGTGCCAACAATCTGTATACAGAAACAGCAGCAGAGTCAGTGCTAGATGCTAAAGCGGCGAGCACAGAAAAGGTTGCCTCTGATGAGTTTGTTGAAGTTGACAACTCTAATAAGGGTGCAGCAACAGCAGAAGCATCTTAATACGTCTCAATACGTAGAGCATAGTCTGCTGAGCGCTACTAATATAGTGTCTCAGCGGACTCAAAACAATCCAGAATTATAATCGGGCAGTAGATAGGTCAATGCGATCACTACTGCCCGTTTTGAATAAACGAGGTCAAAAAAAATGGCAATTACTGCTGCAATGGTTAAAGAACTACGTGAGCGCACAGGCGCTGGCATGATGGAATGTAAGAAATCATTGGTTGAAACTGATGGTGATATTGAAGCGGCTATCGAATTAATGCGTAAAACGGGTCTGGCTAAAGCAGACAAAAAAGCCGGTCGTATTGCTTCTGAAGGTAAAGTTGTGGTTGAATTCAGTGCTGACAACAAAAAAGGTGTTATGTTGGAAGTGAACTGTGAAACTGACTTTGTTGCCATGGGCGACGAGTTTGGTGATTTTGCCAGTGCGGTTGCTAAGCGTATTCTAGCGGATGATCCTGCTGACGTGGCGACATTATTAGAGCTGTCTTTAACTGACGGTTCTGAAAGCATCAACATCATTCTAAAAACAATGATTGCTAAAATCGGTGAAAACATGTCGGTACGTCGTTTTATGACCTTTGAAACTGAAGGTGAGTTAGGCGCATACCTACACGGCACTAAGATTGGTGTAGTGGTTGATATGAAAGATGGCAATCAAGAGTTAATTAAAGATGTCGCCATGCATGTTGCCGCCAGTAACCCTAAAGGTCTGGACGAGTCTTCTTTAGACGCAACTGAACTGGCCAAAGAAAAAGAAATCGCAGCCGCTGAAGCCGCTAATAGTGGTAAGCCTGAAAATATTATCGAGAAAATTGTCGCAGGTAAGATCAAGCGCTTCATTAAAGATAACACTTTAGTGGGTCAGCCTTTCGTTAAAAACCCTGACATCACTGTCGAGCAATTAGTTAAAGATGCCGGTGCAACTATTCTTGGCTTTACCCGTCTGGAAGTTGGCGAAGGCATTGAAAAGAAAAATGAAGACTTTGCAGCAGAAGTAATGGCACAGATTGGCGGTTAAACGCTTTTTTTAGCAGGGCAGGTATTCATTGGCCTGCCATCACTGTTTAATGAGTACTGCTGGCGGGCAATGTCCGTCCTACAAAAAACAAATAAAAAAGGAGCAGCCTGTGAGCGCAAAATATCAAAGAGTCCTATTAAAACTCAGTGGTGAGGCATTGATGGGAGAACAAAATTTTGGTATTGACCCGCAGGTGCTGACTTACGTTTCTCAGGAAATAAAACGTCAAATTGACAAGGGCATACAAGTAGGTCTTGTTATTGGTGGCGGTAATATTTTCCGTGGCGTTGGTTTGGCTGCTTCTGGAATGGATCGCGTTGCAGGCGATCACATGGGTATGTTGGCAACCGTCATCAACTCTCTAGCGATGCAGGATTCACTGGAAAAAAATGGTGTGCCTGCCCGCGTTATGTCAGCTTTACCTATCCATCAAGTCTGTGAAGACTATATTCGTCGTCGTGCTATTCGTCACCTGGAAAAGGGACGGGTTGCAATCTTTGCTGCCGGTACTGGCAATCCCTTCTTTACTACAGATTCTGCTGCTAGTTTACGCGGTATTGAAATAGAAGCGGATATTGTTATCAAAGCAACTAAAGTTGACGGTGTTTATTCTGCTGATCCAGTTAAAGATCCGAGTGCTACTATGTATGACAATTTGACATTCGATGAAGTCTTAGAAAAGAAACTTAATGTCATGGATACGACTGCTATTGTATTATGTCGTGATCATAATATGCCAATTCGGGTTTATAATATGACCAAAGAAGGCGCTTTAGATAAGGTAATGAATGGTGAGCAAGAAGGAACGCTGGTCAAATAATTACGCAAGCTAAAGTTTTAATCCTATAGCAAAGTTTAAAAAAAAGTGTTTAACCTATTTCTGATATTTGGTGTTTAAATTAGAATTCAGAAATTTTGGGAATTTGGGAGAATGATGTGATTAATGAAATTCAAAACGATGCAGATGCTCGCATGAGCAAGAGCATCGAATCCTTAAGACAAGAATTAACAAAAGTTCGAACGGGGCGTGCCCATACCAGTTTACTCGATAGTATTACTGTTGATTATTATGGTAATGAAACGCCTTTAAATCAGGTCGCTAATATCTCTATTTTGGATTCCAGGACTCTATCGATTCAGGTTTGGGAAAAACAAATGACACCGGTCGTAGAAAAAGCCATTATGAAATCAGACTTGGGGCTAAATCCAAGCACCAGTGGTGATTTGATGCGCATTCCTTTACCGCCTCTGACCGAAGAAACCCGCAAAGGGCTTATCAAAGTGGTTCGTAATGAAGGCGAAAATGCTAAAGTGGCCATTCGTAATATTCGTCGCGATGCCAATGGCTCTCTAAAAGAGTTAGAAAAAGATAAAGATATATCAGAAGATGAAGAACGTCGTGGACAAGACTTTGTGCAGAAATTGACTGATAAGCATGTTAAAGCAATTGATGATATCCTTTCGGTTAAAGAAAAAGACTTGATGGAAATCTAGCATGTCAGCGGATAATCCCACTCGTGCCAAAGGCAATGCCCTTAAACATGTCTGCATCATTATGGATGGTAATGGTCGTTGGGCAAAAAAACGCTTTATGCCTCGCTTTGCAGGGCATAAAGCGGGCTTGAGTGCATTACGCAAAATTGTTGCTGCCTGTGTTGAAGAAAAACTGGAAGTTTTAACCGTTTTTGCCTTTAGTAGTGAAAATTGGCGTCGTCCGGAAAAAGAAGTGGGCCTGCTCATGGAGTTATTTGCCACGGCTCTGACTCGTGAAGTAAAAAAACTCAATGAGAACAATGTACAATTACGTGTGATTGGTGAATTATCTGCTTTTTCAGATAAAATCAGAGGTCTGATTGACGATGCAGTGGCTTTAACTGCGGACAATGATGGTCTGGTCTTTAATATTGCTGCTAATTATGGTGGCCGTTGGGATATGGCTCAGGCTACTCGTCAGATTGCGCTTAAAGTGCAGGCTGGCGAGATGAAGGCAGACGAAATTGACGAAACCACCATAGAAGCACATCTTTCTATGAGTGGCTTGGCTGAACCGGACTTGTTCATTCGTACCGGTGGTGAGCAACGCATCAGTAATTTTGTTCTTTGGCAATTAGCCTATTGCGAATTTTTCTTTACCGATACCCTATGGCCAGATTTTAATAAAAAGATTTTTCTCGATGCTATTGACTCTTTTCATGCCCGACAAAGACGATTTGGCCGTACCGGTGAACAATTAAAAGAAGAATAACACTGCATGTTAAAACTAAGAGTTATTACCGCTTTAATCCTATTTCCCCTTGCCGTCAGTGGCATTTTGTTTTTACCTAAGCACTATTTTGCCGCTCTGTTTGGCTTGGTCATGTTATTGGGTGCGTATGAGTGGGCGGGCTTTGCTAAATTCCCTTCCGTATTGGCAAAACTAGCCTATGTGTTGATGGTGGCAGTGATATTGCTCTCTATATGGCTGCTTAATTTTATTTTGCCGATGAACTTTATGAATGGCCTTGCGGCGGTATTTTGGCTTTTTGCCTTCGTGTTATTAGTCGCCTACCCCAAAAGTGCTAGCTTCTGGAGTGGCAAAATTATCATTATTTCCATCATGGGCTTTTTTCTATTAAGCATTGCTTGGTATGCCGTGGTTAAAATTCATGAAATTGAAGCATTGCAATTTGCTCAAACACAAATAAGTGGCCCGTATTTATTGCTCTCGTCTATGATGTTGATTTGGGCGGCGGATACCGGTGCCTATTTTTCTGGCAAGCGTTTTGGTAAAAACAAACTTGCACCTAAAGTCAGCCCTGGAAAATCCATTGAGGGTGTAATGGGTGGCTTATTATTAGCGGTATTGATTGTTATTCTATTTACCGCATGGCATGGCGGTCAGTTGCAAGACTATTTTAATGTTATCGGTATTACACTGGTGACGGTTATCTTTTCTGTTATTGGTGATCTTATGGAAAGTATGTTTAAGCGTCAGGCCGATATCAAAGACAGTGGCAATATACTGCCCGGACATGGTGGCATCTTAGATCGTATCGATAGCATCACTGCGGCTTGCCCAGTATTTTTAATCGCACTATCATTGGTGTATCTATAAATTTTGAACGAATTGGAATCAATCGATTCTAAGTCAGAATGAGTTAATGAGAATCTCTGCATGATCAATGTAGCAATATTAGGATCAACTGGGTCTATAGGTACCAGTACGCTGGATGTGATTGCCAGACAGCCAGAACGCTTTTGTGCCTATGCACTCACCGCCAATAAAAATGTTGAACGGATCTATGAGCAATGTGTGCAATTTTCCCCTGTCAAAGTGGTAATGGTCGATGAAGCTTCGGCTCATACATTAGAGCAACGCCTAAAAGCTAATGCTCAAACTTCTCATATTCAAGTGTTCTCGGGCAGCCAGGCTTTGGATGATATTGCCGCTGATAAAGACGTCGATTATGTCATGGCAGCCATCGTAGGCGCGGCTGGACTTAATTCATCGCTAGCGGCGGCACGTAGTGGCAAGCGAATTTTACTAGCCAATAAAGAATCATTGGTGATGTCCGGTGACTTGTTTATGCAAGCGGTAAAGGATAATGATGCGATATTATTACCCATTGATAGCGAGCATAATGCCATTTTTCAGTCGATGCCGGAACAATTGACCCGTAATGGGGCGAGTATTGATTCGGGTAATGCCTTATTACTTGCCGGTGTAGAAAAAATTCTGCTGACAGCCTCAGGTGGGCCGTTTTTAAGTAAAACACTGGATGAATTACATCATGTCACACCGGATCAAGCCTGTGCTCATCCGAATTGGGAAATGGGACGGAAAATATCCGTTGATTCTGCCACGATGATGAATAAAGGACTGGAGGTCATTGAAGCCAGTTGCTTATTTAATGCGACGGCTGATGATATTCAGGTGGTTATCCATCCGCAAAGTGTGATTCATTCTATGGTATCCTATAACGATGGTTCGGTATTGGCGCAATTGGGCAATCCTGATATGCGCACCCCCATTGCTCATGCAATGGCATGGCCGGAGCGCATGAATTCTGGTGTGGCACAATTAGATATCTTTAAGGTTGCGCAATTGAATTTTCAACAAGCGGATTTTGAACGTTTTGTCTGCTTGCGCTTGGCCTATGATGCCCTACGTGCTGGCGGTACAGCTCCGGCTATTTTAAATGCGGCCAATGAAGTGGCTGTTGAGGCTTTTTTGCAGGAACAAATATCATTTACACGTATTGCCGGTATTGTTGAGCAGACTTTAGAGCAACTCAGTAGTGAAGCTGCAACGTCATTAGATATTATTCTTGTTGCTGATACTCAGGCAAGAATAATAGCGACAGGATTGTGTACTGCTTAATATTGGATGAGTTGTTTTTCTAAGCTTGCTATTATTTTATGATTTATAGGACGTCATTGTTTTAAATGGATAATCTTTTTATTATTTTACCCGCTTTTATTTTTACTATTGCCTTATTAGTGGCTATTCATGAGTTTGGTCATTTTTGGGTGGCAAGAAAGCTCAATGTCAAAGTGCTACGCTTTTCTATCGGTTTTGGTATGCCCTTATTTAGCTTTCGGGGCAAAAAAGATAATACTGAGTTTGTGCTGGCTGCAATCCCCTTAGGTGGCTATGTCAAAATGCTGGATGAAAGAGAGGCTGATGTGCCCGAGGATGAAGTTCACCGTGCCTTCAACCGCCAATCTGTTTATAAACGATTTGCCATTGTTTTTGCGGGACCTTTTATTAATTTTGTTTTTGCTGCTTTTGCCTTTTGGTTGATGTTTGTCATGGGGGTTCAGGGGGTGAAACCTATTATGGGCAAACTGGCTCCTACTTCAATTTCTTGGGAATCAGGGCTTAGAAGTGGTGATCACATCGTTGCGGTGGATGATAATGATACGCCTACAATGAGTGCTGTCTATGAACATTTATTTGAAGCCTTTCTTGATCGCAGTACGGCCACGATTACTTTAAACGATCAGCGTAAAGTCCATTTTGATTTTTCCAGTATGGCTCAGGATGTCGAACCTTCTGAACTACATAAAATTATTGGCCTGACGGTTCAATTGCCAGTTGAGGATGTCATTATTAGTGAAGTGACTGTTGATTCGCCAGCAGCAAAGGCAGGAATCGAGGCTGGGGATCAAATTATTGCCATTGATGGGCAGTCAATCGATCACTGGCGAGAGTTGGTTAATGCCGTTATCGATCGACCGGGTGAAACGATCAGTGTTGAAATTTTAAGAAATGCTCAGCGTTCAACATTGGCAGTGATAATTGGCTCAGCAAAAAGCGCTAATCGAACGATTGGTCGTATTGGCGTGCGCCCAAAGTCAGTCTCGGGCTTACCAAAATCCATGTATTCCATGCATCAATATGGTATTTTTGCTGCGATTCCCAAAGGAATTGAAAAAACTTGGGATTTATCAGTGCTAACAGTAAAAATGTTAGGTAGAATAGTCATCGGTGAAGCGTCCATCAAAAATATTAGTGGGCCTATTACCATTGCTGAGGTGGCTGGACAGTCAGCACAGCTCGGTATTGAGAGTTTTTTACGCTTTTTAGCCATTGTCAGTTTGAGTTTAGGGGTGATTAATTTATTACCGATTCCCATGCTGGATGGTGGACATTTATTGTTTTACATTGTTGAGATAGTTAAAGGCTCGCCTGTTTCAGATATGGTACAGGAAATTGGCCTGAAAATAGGCGTAACACTCTTAGTGATGCTGATGAGTGTTGCCTTGTATAATGACTTTGCTCGCTTGCTAAATTAAACTGCGTAATTGCCTGTTATTGGGTATTTATGTAGCGAATACAAACTGATTTTCTGGAGAATTTATTTCTTCGTCCCGCTTGTTTAAGTGTTATTAAATAGAGACGAAGTTACTTTACTTATTTATTATGATTGGAACTCACTTAATGCGTCGCGCAGTTTTTTCTTTTGTTTTTCTCTGTTTGTTATTTGTTCACTCAATGGCCTTCTCAGCTGAATCATTTATTATTGAAGATATCAATGTTGAAGGCTTGCAGCGTATTTCTGCGGGTACAGTGTTTAACTACTTACCGTTGAAAGTGGGCGATAGGCTTGATGCTCATACTGTTTCTAAATCCATTCGTGAACTTTATAAAACAGGCTTTTTCAAAGATGTACGTCTAGAGAAAGATGGCAATACTTTGATTGTCTTCGTTATTGAACGTCCGGCCATTTCTGATATTAAATTCGAAGGCAACAAAGACATTGAGACCGAAGAACTCACTAAGGCTTTGAAACAAATCGGTTTTGCTGAAGGTCGAGTCTATGACAAGTCTATCTTGCAACGTGTGGTTGAAGAGCTAAAGCGCCAGTATTTTGCCCGTGGTAAATATGCCGTACGCATTGAAACTAAAGTAACGCCCTTGGAACGTAATCGTGTTGGCATCCATTTAGATGTTTCAGAAGGGCGAGTGACGACGATTTATCGCATTAATATTGTTGGCAATAATGTCTTCGACACTGAAACTTTACTGGATGAATTGGAGTTAACGACTAAAACACTATTCTCTTTCTATACCAAAACTGACCAATATTCTAAACAAAAATTAGCGGGTGATTTGGAAAAATTGCGTTCCTATTATCTTGACCGTGGGTATATCAACTTTAAAATTGAATCCACTCAGGTTGCCATTACCCCGAATAAAAAGCATATGTATATCACTATTAACCTGTCCGAAGGTGAAAAATATACTATTAATGAGGTGAAATTGGCGGGTGATTTAATTATTGAGCCCAAAGAAATATTCCCTGTTGTTCATATTCAAAAAGGTCAGTTTTTCTCACGTAAAAAAATTACTGAAACCAGCGAGTCGATTGTTGATCTATTAGGTAAGGCCGGTTACGCTTTTTCTAATGTGAACCCCATTCCTCAAGTGAACGAAGACAAAAAAGAAGTAGCCATTACCTTCTTTGTCGATCCGGGAAACCGTGTTTATGTCCGTCGGGTGAATATTATTGGTAATGCCAGTACTGCCGATGGAGTCATTCGCCGTGAAATACGCCAATTTGAAAACTCCTGGATTTCCACTACTGATGTAGAGCGCTCCAAAGCACGTCTACAACGTCTGGGTTTCTTTAAGAATGTGAGTGTCGAGACGCCAGCAGTACCCGGCTCACCAGATTTGGTGGATGTGACTTATACTGTAGAAGAGCAATCAACGGGTAGTATTAATGCGGGTGCCGGTTTTTCCCAGTCGCAGGGTATTATTTTCAACTTCAGCATTTCACAGAATAACTTTTTGGGTACAGGTAACCGTTATGCGCTTGCGGTGAATACCAGTGATGCCAATACTTTGTATAGTATTAGTGTTACAGACCCGTACTTTACTGACGATGGCATCAGTCGAACCCTACGTGCAACCTGGCGTGAAACGGATTTGGCAGAGGAAAATTTATCCAATTATGCAACAGATAATGCCAGCATCGGTGTTGGTTTTGGTGTACCGATCAATGAATTTGACCGTATTGGTTTTGGCTTGGACTTTGAAAATACCAATATTGATTTACCTAGTAATCCGCTACTTTCAACATCGTTTAATATTTTAGAGTTTGTTGCTAAAGAAGGGACAAACTTCAATACCCTGAGGTTTTCGGCCAATTGGTCACATGACACACGTAACAAGGCCATTTTCCCAACCCGAGGTGCATTACAGCGCCTGTCAGGTGATTTGGCACTGCCAGGTAGTGATTTAAGTTTTTATCATTTAAACTATGTGCAACAACGTTTCTTCCCGTTGACTCGAACGACTACCTTTATGCTAAAAGGTAATTTGGGTTATGCAGGTACCATTGGTGGCGATTCATTCCCGCCATTTGAGCGTTACTATGCCGGTGGTATGCGTGATGTCCGAGGTTATAAATCTAATACATTAGGGCCTAAGGATGATACTCCTCAATATATTCCACCCTTTGGAGCATATCCCGGTGGAACAACAATCCCAACAGGCGATCCATTAGGTGGTGAGTTAAAAGTCATTGGTAATGCAGAAATTATTTTACCAGTGCCGTTCGTAAAAGATTCATCGGCTTATCGTTTAAGTGGCTTTGTTGATATGGGTAATGTATTTGCAACGGCGGGTGATTTTGAAATTGGGGAGTTGCGCTATACTACAGGTATAGCCGGTGCTTGGTTGAGCCCCTTTGGTTTATTAAGAGTGAGTATGGCAGTACCGCTAAACGAAAAATCGGGTGACGATACGGAAGTGTTCCAGTTCTCGTTTGGTCAGAATTTTTAAATTATTTTAAATATAATCAACTAAATTTCTGTTTTATGCGGTAAGTTGAGGCAGAGTACAGCATTCTGCAATTAGTTTTATTATTGATGTTTAAATGCGATTAGCTAATACAGAGCTGATGGTATTATCTTAAATTTTAGGGAGAAAAAAATGCCTACATTGCCACGTTTATTAGTTTTAATGGTATTGCTGTTTAGCGTATCATTTGCTTATGCAGGACAGAAAATTGCTTTTGTTAATCAAGCTAAGCTTCTACAAAAAGCACCGCAGGCAGAGTCTGCCCGTAATAAATTACAAAAAGAATTCGCTAAACGCGATAAATCCTTAGTAAAATTACAAAAACAAATAAAAAGCAATGCCATCAAGCTACAAAAAGATGCCGCTATTCTATCTGCCGGTGAATTGAACAAGCTGAAAAGAAAAATTACTTTATTAAGAAGAGATTTAGAACGTGATAAGGCAGCCTTTAAAGAAGATTTAAGTATTCGTCAAAATGAAGAATTGGTTAAATTACAAAAAGCTGTGCTGAAGTCAATTCAAACCATTGCTAAAAATGAAAAATATGACTTAATTATCAGTGATGGCGTGATTTATGCGAGCAAACAAATTGATATTACTGATAAAATATTAGCGCAGTTAAAAAAGCAATATAGCGGTCGTTAAGAATAAGTAAGCTTAATTAATGTCTATCTCTACGCGACAGGCCAGCTTACAAGAATTGGCCGATATCGTTGGTGCTACAATCAAAGGTGATCCCAATACCCTTATTTCGGGTATTGCGACACTGGAGTTGGCACAGCAAAACGAATTGAGTTTTTTTTCAAATCGAAAGTACCATAAGTTTCTCAAAATAACTCAGGCGACTGTGGTCATATTGCATGCTGATGACTTGGCTGATTGTCCAAGTAATGCCATTGTGGTTGCTGATCCTTATCTGGCCTATGCAAAAATAGCGACCTGGCTTACCCAAACACCCATACAGAAAACACAAATAGCCCCAAGCGTTATAATGGCTGACAATGTTCAATTAGGTGAAAATAGCTTAATTGGAGCCAATGTTGTTATTGGTGAAAATAGCAATATTAGCAACAATGTTAGCCTTCATGCTGGCTGTGTTATTGGCAAAAATGTCACTATTGCCAACAATAGTGTTTTGTATGCCAATGTTTCTGTTTATGACAATGTGCAGATTGGTGAGCAATGTATCATTCACTCGGGTGCAGTGATAGGCAGTGATGGTTTTGGTATTGCCAATGAAAAAGGCCAATGGCTCAAAGTACCCCAACTGGGAACGGTTATTATTGGTGATAAAGTTGAAGTGGGCGCTAATACCACCATTGATCGTGGTGCAATAGAAGACACGGTGATTGAAAACGGTGTTAAACTGGATAACCTGATTCAAATTGCTCATAATGTTCACATTGGAGAACATACCGCTATTGCCGGTTGTGTCGGTGTTGCAGGCAGTTCAACTATTGGCAAACAATGTGCAATAGGTGGTGGTTCAGGTATTTTGGGACATTTGACGATTGCTGATCATGTACACATTACCGCCACTTCATTGGTGACTAAGTCAATTAAAGAATCCGGTGTTTATTCCTCTGGCACGCCCTTGCAGGAAAACGCACAATGGCACAAAAATTTTATTCGCTTTAAACAATTAGATAAAATGGCAAGACGCATAAGCGAACTAGAAAAAAAGCTTAATAAAATAGCAAAAACATAATAGCTTGCAATTATAATAATTTACAAAATAACAGCTTACGAACATAAAACATTCAATTTACGTTTTTATACGAGTTAAAAGAAGAATTTAATGGAAAAGCAACTTAATACAATGGATATCCAGGATATTATGGATCATCTTCCTCACCGCTACCCGTTTTTACTGGTGGATAAAGTGCTTGATTTTGAATCGGGTAAGTCCTTGACTGCACTAAAAAATGTGACTTATAACGAACCGCAATTTACTGGACATTTCCCACAAAAGCCTATTTTGCCGGGTGTATTGGTTATTGAAGCTCTTGCTCAGGCGACGGGTATCCTAGCATATAAATCAACCGGAACTAAGCCCAATGGCGACTCACTCTATTATTTAGTGGGCATTGATAAAGCACGTTTTAAACGTCCGGTCAATCCAGGTGAACAGCTGATACTCAAGGTTGATGTGATTAAAAATATGCGTGGCGTATGGAAATTTGCAGCGGTTGCGACAGTAGATGATCAATTAGTGGCCTCGGCAGAATTAATGTGCGCGGAGCGAGATGCCTAAATGAGTTTAATTCACCCCACTGCAATCATTGATCCTGCTGCGGAACTTGCAGATGATGTGGAAGTGGGTGCTTATTCTGTTATTGGTAAAAAAGTAACAATTGATAGCGGCAATAAAATTGCTTCGCATGTGGTCATCAATGGCCCGACTCATATCGGTAAGGACAATACTTTTTTTCAATTTGGCTCAATTGGTGAAGCGCCACAAGATAAGAAGTATCAGGGTGAAGACACTACTCTGGAAATTGGCAATAGAAATATCATCCGAGAATTTACTACTCTAAATCGGGGTACAGTTCAAGATCGTGGTGCCACCACTATTGGCAGTGACAATCTTATTATGGCCTATGTTCATGTGGCTCATGATTGCATTATTGCTGATGATATTATTCTGGCCAATAATGTAGCCTTGGCAGGGCATGTTAATATTCATAGCCATGCAATATTAGGTGGATTTTCATTAATACATCAATTTTGCACTATCGGATCTTATTGTTTTACCGCCATGAATAGTGTTATTTCAAAAGATATTCCTCCCTATGTGATGGTTTCAGGGCACATGGCCAAGCCCCACGGCTTGAACATTGAAGGACTTAAACGTCATGGCTTTTCAGCAGAATCTATAAAAGCAATTCGCAATGCCTATAAGGCCTTATATCGATCCAACCTCACATTGGATGATGCAATTACTGAAATCAATGAGTTGGCAACCAACTGCTCTGATTTAAGTCGTATGATTGATTTTCTGGGTAACAATGTCAACCGGGGAATTATTCGCTGATGCGTATTGGCATTATTGCCGGAGAAGCTTCGGGCGACATTCTTGCAGCGGGTTTAATGCAGGGTATTTTAGCACAATACCCTGATGCACAATTTGAAGGTATCGCTGGCCCGCTAATGGTTGAGGCCGGCTGTCATGCCATTTATCCAGCGGAAAAACTATCCGTTATGGGCTTGGTTGAAGTCTTGGCTCACTATCGTGAGTTGTCCGCTATTCGTAAAGAACTCATCGCTCATTTTCTTAATAATCCACCGGATGTTTTTATCGGCATTGATGCGCCTGATTTTAATTTGGTTATTGAAGCAACCTTAAAAAAAGCCGGTATCGGTACGATTCATTATGTGAGCCCTTCCGTTTGGGCATGGCGTCAATATCGTCTGGCTAAAATAGCTTCAGCCGTTGATTTAATGTTGACGCTATTCCCCTTTGAGGCAAGATTTTACGAAAATCATAAAATTTCTGTAAAATATGTTGGACATACCTTAGCGGATGAAATTGATTTAGCGGTTGATACCCATCAGGCGCGTGAAAAAATTCATTTGGAAGTTGCTGCAAAGCATCATGTCATTGCTGTTCTACCGGGCAGTCGTATGTCAGAAGTCAGTCGCCTAGCGAAGCCTTTTATTGAAACGATGTTATCAAGTTTAAAACAGCAACCTGAGTTATTGTTCACAATTCCTTTTGTTAATAGCAAAACTCGTCATTTTTTTGAGCAAGAGCTGAATGAGCAAACTGCAAATGATCCGGAGGCTCGTTCGCGTTTTATATTGTTTGATGGTCATTCCAGAAATGTAATGGCAGCAGCTGATGCAGTCATGTTAGCATCCGGCACAGCGGCATTAGAAGCCTTGTTACTTAAAAAACCGATGTTAGTGGCCTATAAATTAGCGCCAATCACTTATTGGATTGCCAAACGTTTATTAAAAGTACCGTATTATTCCTTGCCTAATTTATTAGCCGGTGAATATCTGGTGGAAGAAATCACCCAGACGGATGTTTGTGCAGAGAATTTAACCCCAAAGTTATTAAATTTGTTATCTGATGACTTGTGGCAAAATAAGCTAGAAATCTTTAATGATATCCATTCCTTATTGCGTAAAAATGCCAATCAAAGTGCTGCACAAGCGGTAATCGATTATGTTAAGGCGCGGGGTTCTATAAAATAAAATGGCCTTTGATCCCTTATATTTAAATTTGAGCGGTCATATTGCTGGTGTGGATGAAGTGGGGCGTGGCCCTCTAGCAGGGGCAGTGGTTACCGCTGCTGTGATCCTTGATCCGAATAATCCTATTGTCGGGTTGGATGATTCAAAAAAACTGAGTGAAAAAAAACGTGAAGTACTGGCCTTAGAAATAAGAGAAAAAGCCCTTTGTTTCTGCATTGCCCGGGCTGAGCATGAAGAGATTGATGCGCTGAATATCTTTCACGCGACTTTATTAGCGATGAAGCGTGCCGTTGAAGGCTTGGAAATTAAGCCTGATAAAGTATTAGTGGATGGCAAGTTTTGCCCTGACATTGCTTTTCCGAGTGAGGCAGTGGTTAAGGGAGACTCCAGGGTCGCTGCGATTAGTGCCGCTTCTATTTTGGCTAAAGTGTTTCGAGATAATGAGATGATTGTTTTAGATGCGGTTTATCCGGGGTATGGCTTTGCTAAACATAAAGGCTATCCGACTAAGGTTCATATTGCGGCCTTGGAGAAATTGGGTGTTACGCCGATTCATCGGCGAAGTTATAAGCCAGTGCAGAGGGTGCTCGATGATGACTCTTTAAAGTCCAGAGGCTAGAGAGGTATAGGTGGACTTTTCTGGGGGACACTTCAAGGACGCTTCAAGGCCCTCCATGGCTCGCTCATCCTCGGCGTCCTGCCTCGAAAAGCCCCCTGAAAAACCCACCTACACCTCTCTAACCTCTTAATAGAGTCATGCATCTCGCGGGGAGTGGTAGAGCAAAAGAAAAAGAATAAAGAAAAATCAATAGCCGATCCAGCAGTTTTAAATTTAAGGTCACACAAGTCCATGTCGAAGCAATTTATTCATCTAAACCTCCACACTGAATTCTCTCTTGTAGATGGTATAGTTCGCCTAAAACCCTTAATTAAAGCCATCCAAAAAGCTGAAATGCCGGCCATAGCGATTACAGATCAAAGTAATTTATATGCCCTGGTAAAAATCTATCAGGCATGTCTAGGGGCAGGTATAAAACCTATTCTGGGTGCTGATTTATGGCTACAAAATAAAGAAGAACTAGGTAAACCCTTTCGCTTATTAGTACTATGTAAAAACAATGATGGCTACTTAAATCTAAAAAAACTCATCAGCCTCAGTTATCTTCAGGGACAACATCTTGGCAAGGCTATGGTTGAATGGGAGTGGTTAAAAGATCACGCATCTGGTTTGCTCACCTTATTAGGCAGAGAAAGTGATGTCGGTCAATTATTATTAGAGGATAAAATTAACGAGGCAGAAGCTTTATTAGTCGATTATAAAAGCCTTTTTCCTGACAGCTTGTATCTAGAGTTACTAAGAACCTCGCGCAGTGGTGATGAAACTTTTTTACATCGTGCGGTTGCTAGTGCAACACGTTTGGGTCTACCTGTCGTGGCGACCAATGCGGTGCGTTTTTTGGTAAAAGAAGACTTTGCTGCGCATGATGCCCGGGTTTGTGTGAATCAAGGGCGGGTGTTGGCTGATAAAAGACGGCCAAAAGATTATTCAGAAGAGCAATACCTGAAGTCTAAAGACGAAATGAATGTCTTATTTGAAGATATTCCAGAAGCCATTGAAAATAGTGTCGCCATTGCCAAGCGTTGTAATGTGACTCTGCATTTAGGTGAAAACTTCCTACCGAATTTTCCCATTCCAGAAGGTTTGAGTATGGATGAATACTTCCGACAACTTTCTCATGATGGCTTGAATAAGCGCTTTCCCCAGCTTTGGGGTAAAGATTTCACCGAAGATAAACCTGAATTTCAAGACAAAATTAAAGAATATCGTGAACGGCTGGACATTGAACTGGACGTTATTACCCAAATGGGTTTTCCCGGTTACTTTTTAATTGTTGCCGACTTTATTCAATGGTCCAAAGAAAATGATGTGCCGGTAGGGCCGGGTCGTGGTTCGGGTGCGGGTTCATTAGTGGCCTATGCCATGACCATTACCGATCTTGACCCGCTGGAATATGATTTACTCTTTGAGCGATTTCTCAATCCTGAGCGAGTTTCCATGCCAGATTTTGATATTGACTTCTGTATGGAAGGCCGGGAAAAAGTTATTCAATATGTGGCTGAAACCTATGGTCGTGATCGGGTTTCGCAAATTATTACCTTTGGTTCAATGGCGGCTAAAGCAGCAATTCGAGATGTGGGGCGCGTACAGGGGCAGGGCTATGGCTTTGTAGATTCAATTGCCAAGCTCATTCCTATGGACATCGGTATTACCATTTCTCAGGCCATGGAGCAGGAAGAAGAATTACAACGTCGCTATGATGAAGATGAGGCGGTGCATGACTTAATCGATATGGCATTGTCCTTAGAAGGCATCACCAAAAACGTCGGTAAGCATGCTGGGGGAGTGGTTATATCGCCCAGCGATATTAATGACTTCTCACCCATTTACTGTGAAGATGGCTCCCAAAGCATTGTCACGCAGTATGATAAAAATGATGTGGAAACCGTGGGCCTGGTTAAATTTGACTTCTTAGGACTAAAAACACTGACAGTGGTTGACTGGGCATTGAAAATTATTAATGCTCGAAAACGTAAGCTGGGTGAAACAGATGTTGATATAGTACAAATCGATTTAGAAGATCGTGCCGCATTTAAAACCCTTAAAGCCAGCAATACTACTGCTGTTTTTCAGCTTGAATCTCGGGGCATGAAAGATCTGATTAAGCGTCTGCAACCGGATTGTTTTGAAGATATTGTGGCCTTGGTAGCTTTGTTCCGCCCCGGCCCTTTGCAGTCGGGCATGGTGGATGACTTCATTGACCGTAAGCATGGTCGCCAAAAAGTAGAATATCCGCATCCTTCTCTGGAACCTATTTTACAGCCCACCTATGGTACGATTTTGTATCAGGAACAGGTGATGCAAATTTCTCAGGTCTTAGCTGGCTATACGCTGGGTGGGGCGGATTTACTGCGCCGAGCCATGGGTAAGAAAAAGCCTGAAGTCATGGCAGAGCAACGTTCTATCTTTGAGGATGGCTCGGTTGAAAACGGGGTTGATAAAGACATTGCTCGACACATTTTTGACCAGATGGAAAAATTTGCTGCTTATGGTTTTAACAAATCACACTCAGCAGCCTATGCACTGGTTTCTTATCAAACACTATGGCTAAAAACCCATTATGTAGAAGCCTTTATGGCAGCCGTTTTATCTGCGGATATGGATAATACTGAAAAAGTAGTGGTGGTTATTGAAGAGTGTCGAGATGATGAAATAAAAGTCATCACACCGAATGTGAATTTATCCGAATATAAATTCACGGTCAGCGAAACGGATGAAGTGGTCTATGGCTTGGGCGCTATCAAAGGCGTTGGTGAAGGCGCAATTGAAAGTATCGTTGAGGCGCGTGAGAAGGATGGTGAATATAAAGATTTTCAAGATTTTTGCAATCGAGTCGATTTGCGCCGCTGTAATAAACGGGTGATGGAAACACTGGCCAAAGCCGGTGCGTTGGATGTCTTTGGCTTAAGCCGTGCGACATTGTTTAATGCCATTCCTGAAGCAACTAAAGCAGCCGATCAATTTTCTAAGGCTCAAGCCGTAGGGCAAGATGATTTATTTGGCAGTGATTTTTTTGATACGGGCTCTTTAGATAGTACTTCAGAAGACAGCTCATGTAACTTCGAAACCTTAGATGAGTGGCCGGAAGATGAACGGCTACGTTTTGAGAAAGATACTTTGGGCTTGTATCTTACCGGCCATCCTATTGAGCAATATCTTGATGAATTGCGCCATTTTACGACTCATCGATTGATGGAGTTGAATCCAGAAAAGAATCAAAATATTGTCATTGCCGGCTTGATTATTGCCATGCGTACCATGATGACTAAGCGTGGTAATAAAATGGCCTTTATTACCATTGATGATCGCAGTGGTCGTCAGGAAGTGGCCTTGTTTGCAGAAAAATATGAGCAATTCCAAGCTATTTTGGTCAAGGACTCAGTGATTGTTATTTCTGGTGAATTAGGCTTGGATCGTTACTCCGGCAATGCTCGAATCACCGTTGATATGATTTATGACTTAGATACGGCGCGTAATCACTATGCTCGTCGTCTCTCGGTAGATATTAACCATCAGCAAGTTGATGAAACTTTTGTCAATAACTTCAAAGAAGTGCTAGAACCCTTTAGGGAAGGCGGTGAATGTCCCGTGGTTTATAATTATACCGGCCTTAAAGCAACAACATCTATTCGTCTATCCGATGAGTGGCGAGTACACTTAAGTAAAGAGTTACTGAGTCGTATTGATAAGCTGACGCACTCACAGAGCAAGATTATGTACCGTTGATTTTTCAGCTATTGTTTCAGCTATTGCCTTAAGTATGATTGACTCCAGCATATCATTATGGGGCTTATTTATCAGTGGCTTTACCTCGGCTACGTTATTGCCCGGCGGCTCAGAAGGCTTATTTTTATGGATGTTGTCACAACAAGCCTGGGATACAGGCCTGTTGATCCTCATTGTTGGCACGGGTAATTCGCTGGGAGGGATGACTAATTGGCTGATAGGATTTTTTATTCGCAAGGGCTTCTACAAAGAAAAGCAAACCACGAATAAAACCCGTCTTAAAGCTGAAACATGGCTAAAAAAACACGGCTCACCCATACTGTTCTTTAGTTTTCTCCCGATTATCGGCGATCCGCTCTGTGTTGTTGCTGGCCTCGTTAAGATCCCCTGGTTTAAAGCGCTATTGTTTATCACCCTCGGAAAATTTATCCGTTACTTGGCCTTAAGTTACGTCATTTTTTAATTATAACTTATGAATTAGTAGCCTGTTTTAACGCAATTAAAAGTGTTATAATCATAGATTAGTACACACTAATTAAGCTTGTTTCTGAAGGATTCAGGAATAAAAAGATAAGAATGATAACATGAACCCAAATTTTCTTGATTTTGAACAACCTATAGCGGAACTTGAAGCTAAAATTGAAGAATTACGCTATGTGGGCAATGATACCGACCTGAATTTATCCGAAGAAATTTCGACCCTGCAGGGGAAAAGCAAGACGCTGACGGAATCTATTTTCAAAGATTTAACACCCTGGCAGATATCACAATTAGCCCGCCATCCCATGCGTCCATATACTCTGGATTATGTTGAACACATGTTCACTGATTTTGAAGAACTTCATGGTGATCGCGCCTATGCGGATGATGCGCCAATTGTGGGTGGTCTGGCGCGTTTGGACGGTATTCCGGTTATGATCATCGGTCAACAAAAAGGCCGTGATACGGCGGAGAAAGTGAAGCGTAACTTTGGTATGCCGCGCCCTGAAGGCTATCGTAAAGCGCTGCGTTTAATGAAATTGGCAGAGCGTTTTAAGTTACCTATTTTAACCTTTATCGACACTCCGGGTGCGTATCCTGGTGTTGGTGCGGAAGAACGCGGCCAAAGTGAAGCGATTGCCCGTAATTTGATTGAAATGGCTGAATTAAAAGTGCCCATTATCTGCACTGTCATCGGTGAAGGTGGCTCGGGTGGCGCATTGGCAATTGGTATTGGTGATCGTGTCAATTTATTGCAATACAGCACTTACTCTGTGATTTCACCTGAAGGCTGTGCGACTATTTTATGGAAGAGTGCAGAAAAAGCTTCTGAAGCTGCTGAAGCCATGGGCATTACTTCATCACGCTTAAAAGAATTAGGCTTGATTGACCAAATTATTGATGAGCCCATTGGTGGTGCCCATCGTGATCACGTCAGTATGGCTAAAAAATTAAAACAATCCTTATTGGAAACACTGGAACACTTACAGGAAATGCCAACCGATAGATTGCTTGATTCTCGTTATGAGCGCTTGATGAAATTTGGCAACTACATTGAAACCTAAGTTGAAACCTAAGCGTTAGGGTGGATCAACTTGCGCATCCACCTTCAATAATGCCTACAAATTAGTAGTAATTCATTCGTAGGCAATAACATGAAGAGCCCAAATGTCGATTACCCCTCAGGCGTTTCATTTCCATCTAGAAAAAATATCCAAAGCTGACAAATTTCTTGTTGCTTATAGCGGTGGGGTTGATTCCCATGTTTTATTACATCTCTGTTCCCAACTGAAGAATTCACCTAATGGCTTTGAACAGTCTTTTTCGGCAGTTTATATTGATCATGGTTTAAGTTCTCAAGCAAAAAAATGGGGGCAGCATTGCCAACATATTTGTTTTGAACTGGATATTCCCCTGACCATTATTGAAGTCGATGCCCGTCCTAAAAATGGTCAAAGTCCTGAGGCAGCCGCCCGATTGGCTCGTTATCATGCTTTTAGTCAGATATTGGCTGAAAATGAGTGTTTATTGACCGCTCAACACCTTGATGATCAGGCTGAAACCCTATTGTTACAATTGTTACGTGGTGCGGGCACTAAAGGTCTTTCAGCCATGCCTCGTAGCAAGACCTTTGCTAAAGGTTTTTTATGCCGCCCCATCATCGACTATCAAAAGCAGGCAATTATTGATTATGCCAAACAACATCAATTGGAATGGGTTGAGGATGAAAGCAATTTAGAACAGCGCTTTGATCGTAACTATCTACGTCACACCATCATGCCCTTACTTGAAGAGCGTTGGCCTGCAGTCAAAGAAAATTTTGCCAAATCGGCTGAGATTTTATCTGAATCACAATCCTTATTGGATGAATTGGCTGAAAATGATGCGCAGCACTTATTTTTTAAAAATGCGGAGGCCGTCTTAGAAAAAGATAAACTTCTAATTACACCCACATTATCATTATTGAAAAAATCGCCACTAGAACTTGCCCGCTTAAATAATTTATTGCGCTATTGGATTCATCGCAATGAATTACCCTTGCCATCAAAAAAAATATTAGAACAAATCGTTCATCATGCCTTGTTCGCGGGTGATGATGCAATGCCATTGGTTGCCTGGACAAGAGAAAATTTTCATTGTGAAATCAGACGTTATCGGGATAAATTGTATTTGCTGGATGTTTCATTTAAACAGCATAATTTAGCAGATTTTGACAGCTCACAAATATTAATCTTGGATGAGTCGATTATTGGGGTAGAGTTAAAGATCGTCAATACTAATCGTTGTATTCAACTACTTTCTTGTGAGGCGACTCAAACGAGTGCTGCCTATAATTGTCAGCAACTATTTTCTAAGCCGATCACAATACGCTTTAGAAAGGGTGGAGAGCGGTATCGAAAACACCTTGATGGCCATTCTCATCCATTGAAGCACTGGTTTCAGGAGCAGGGCATTCCACCCTGGGAACGAGAACAGATGCCCTTGGTTTTTTGGGGCGATGAATTGGTTCAAATTGGTCATAATATCGTTAATCAATCACTAAAAAGTGCAGAATCCAATGATTTAGTGATGATTCTCTGGCAAACTTGTAAAAATAAATAAAATTGCCTAAGTTTGAGATGAAATTTATACCAATAAACGGTAAAATCGGTGATTATTTCTTACATGCACAATTGAAAATCCTAAGAGCCTGATAAATTCTAATGACCAAATATATCTTTATTACCGGTGGTGTTGTTTCTTCTTTAGGCAAAGGAATTGCCTCCGCTTCACTGGCTGCTTTGCTGGAAGCGCGCGGCTTAAAAGTCACTTTATTAAAACTCGACCCCTATATTAATGTTGATCCTGGCACCATGAGTCCTTTTCAACATGGTGAGGTTTATGTGACCGAAGATGGTGCTGAAACCGATTTGGATTTAGGGCATTATGAACGCTTTGTTCGCACTAATATGCATCAAAGCAATAACTTTACTGCAGGTCGTGTCTACGAAAGCGTCTTATCCAAAGAGCGCCGGGGTGATTATCTGGGTGCAACGGTTCAGGTTATCCCCCATATTACTGATGAGATTAAACAGCGTATTCATTTAGGTGCGGGTGATGCTGATGTCGCCATGATTGAAATTGGCGGCACGGTAGGCGATATTGAGTCATTACCTTTTCTTGAAGCCATCCGTCAATTAGGTATTCAAATGGGCAGTGAGCATACCTTGTATATGCACCTGACTTTATTGCCTTACATTTCGACTGCAGGGGAATTGAAAACTAAACCCACTCAACACTCGGTCAAAGAATTACAATCCATTGGCATTCGTCCTGATATTTTAGTCTGTCGTGCTGATCGTGAAATTCCGGAAGAAGAACGCCGTAAAATTGCTTTATTTACCAATGTAGAAGAACGCGGTGTTATTTCAGCCATTGACGTAGACAGCATCTATCGTATTCCTATGCTATATCATGAGCAAAATCTGGATCAATTAGTGGTTGAAAAGCTCAAGTTAGATGTGCCTGATGCGGATTTATCACAATGGCAAGCTGTTGTTGATGCGCAGAATAACCCCAAGGGTGAAGTGCATGTTGCCATGGTGGGCAAGTATGTCGATTTGACTGAATCCTACAAATCATTATCTGAATCTTTGATTCATGCGGGTATTCATACCGCAACTAAGGTGAAAATCACCTATATTGATTCTGAAGAAATTGAAAAAGAAGGCATTGATTGCCTCAAAGACATAGATGCGATTCTTGTACCCGGTGGCTTTGGTACGCGGGGTGTAGAAGGTAAAATCCTTGCCGCACAATATGCACGGGAAAATAAAGTGCCTTATCTGGGGATTTGTCTGGGAATGCAGGTGGCAGTGATTGAATATGCCCGTAATGTTGCCCAGCTTGATAAGGCGCATAGTACGGAATTTGATGCCTTGACGCCAAATCCTGTGATCGCCTTAATCACTGAATGGTTAAGAGAAGATGGCACCGTGGAAACCCGTGATGAGAACACCGATATGGGCGGTACGATGCGTTTGGGTGGTCAGCCTTGTAAATTGGTTGACAGCTCATTGGTGAAAAAGACCTATGCTAAAGAAGTCATCGTTGAACGTCATCGCCATCGTTATGAATTCAATAATCAATACCGCGAACCCTTGGCCAATGCGGGACTAAAATTCACGGGTATTTCTATTGATGAAAACTTGGTCGAAGTGGTTGAAGTGGCCGAGCATCCTTGGTTCTTGGGGTGTCAATTCCATCCTGAATTTACCTCAACACCTCGTGATGGCCACCCTTTATTCACCAGTTATATTAATGCGGCACGTGTGAGTGCTGGTTTGAGTATCGAAAACGAAGAAGGGAAATTATTCTAATGGCTGCAAATGCTTTTAATTTATGTGGCTTTGAAGTTGGCTTGGATGAGCGCTTATTTTTAATTGCCGGCCCCTGCGTGATCGAAAGTGAACAGATGGCCATGTTTACGGCAGAGAAATTAAAAGAAATTACCTCGGCCCTGAATATATCTTTTATTTATAAGTCTTCATTTGATAAGGCTAATCGTACTTCCAGTAGCAGTTATCGTGGACCGGGTCTGGCCGAAGGGCTAAGAATTTTACAAAAAGTAAAAGATGAATTGGAATTGCCTATTTTAACGGATGTGCATGAAGACAGCCCCCTAGATGAAATTGCTGATGTGGTTGATGTCTTGCAAACCCCTGCTTTTTTATGTCGTCAAACCAATTTTATTCAAAGTGTCGCCAAAATCGGTATGCCAATCAATATTAAAAAGGGTCAGTTTCTTGCACCCTGGGATATGAAAAATGTCATTGATAAGGCAAAAGAAACGGGTAATCAACAGATCATGGCCTGTGAGCGGGGTGTGAGTTTTGGTTATAACAACCTCGTGTCAGATATGCGTTCTCTTGCGGTAATGAGAGAAACTGGTTGCCCGGTTGTTTATGATGCCACACATTCGGTGCAACAGCCCGGTGGCTTGGGTGGTTGCTCCGGTGGTAATCGTGAATTTGTTCCAGTATTGGCACGTGCAGCGGTTGCCAGTGGGGTGTCAGGTTTGTTTATGGAAACCCATCCTGAACCGGAAAAAGCATTAAGTGATGGGCCAAACTCATGGCCTTTGGACAAGATGAGTGAGCTAATAAAAATGTTGATGGATATCGATCAACTGGTTAAGTCGCAGCCTTTTGCGGAAGACTGTTTGTAAGCAAGCAATATACTTCAGATGTAGGATGTGGTGAGGAACGAACCGCATCAATGATTTTAAAGAGACACCTTTGATGCAGTTCGTTGTATTCACCACATCCTACAAATGTAAAGATAAATAGTTTATAGAAAATAAATAACAGAAAGTTAACACAAATAAATTAAGGAAAACTAATGTCAGATTTAAGAATCGTTGACGTAAAAGCAAGAGAAGTAATTGATTCACGCGGTAATCCAACCGTTGAAGCTGATGTGTTTTTAGCCTGTGGCGCAATGGGAAGAGCCATTGTTCCTTCAGGTGCTTCAACCGGTGCTAGAGAAGCGATTGAATTGCGTGATGGCGATAAGTCACGTTTTCTGGGCAAGGGTGTCCTGAATGCAGTGGCCAATGTGAATGGTGAAATCAGAGATGCTGTTTTAGGTCTGGCGGCAGATGATCAAAAAGCAATTGATAATACTATGATTGAGCTGGATGGTACTGAAAATAAAGACCGTTTAGGGGCTAATGCATTGTTGGCTGTTTCTTTGGCTGTAGCACACGCTTCTGCTAAGGCTAATGGCGTGTCTTTGTTCCGCCAATTGGCAGTGAATGCCGATGGCCCATTTACTATGCCTGTGCCAATGATGAATATCATCAATGGTGGTGAACATGCTGATAATAATGTCGATATTCAGGAATTTATGATTTTACCGACGGGCGCTAAATCAATGGCTGAAGCTATTCGTTATGGTGCTGAAGTATTTCATGCGCTGAAGAAGGTACTCAGCAGTAAGGGGTTGAGTACCACAGTGGGTGATGAAGGGGGCTTTGCACCTGATTTACCTTCGAATGAGGCGGCGATTGAAATTATTATCGAAGCCATTGAAGCCGCAGGTTATAAGGCGGGTGAAGATATATTTATCGGTATTGATGCGGCAAGCTCGGAATTTTATAAGGATGGCAAGTATGTTTTAGCCTCTGAAAATAAGTCGTTAACCTCGGCAGAAATGGTTGATTATTTAGCTGCATGGGTTGATAAATATCCGTTGATTACCGTTGAAGATGGCTTGGATGAAGGTGATTGGGAAGGTTGGAAATTACTCACTGAAAAATTAGGTAAGAAAGTCCAATTGGTGGGTGATGATTTGTATGTGACTAATCCTAAGATCTTTAAAGAAGGCATTGATAAGGGGATCGCTAATTCTATTTTAATTAAAGTGAACCAAATTGGTACTTTGACTGAAACCATGGAAGCCATTCAGATGGCCAAAGATGCAGGTTATACCGCAGTGGTTTCTCATCGTTCAGGTGAAACCGAAGATACAACCATTGCTGATTTAGCCGTGGCAACTTCTTGTGGTCAGATTAAAACCGGTTCTTTATCACGTTCGGATAGAATTTCTAAATACAATCAATTGATTCGTATCAGTGAAGAGCTGGGTGATGATGCTATTTATCCAGGAAAAGATACTTTTTATAATCTATAATATTTAAAAATATCTTTGATAGAAATGGGGTACTCTTTGGGCTTTTCTGTAGAAGAATTTAAGTCAAAATGAGACCCCATTTTTCTTTGTGGGCCTTTTTTTAGCTTAAGATGTTTAACCTAGAAACCTCAGTTGAACCTACTGCGAGCGTCCAATGTACTGAATATTCAAGACTTTACAAAACATTTCGACTTCACCCGTAGGGTGACTACGAATAAAGCCAAAATAACTTGTAAAGCCTTGAATCTCCAGCACTTTAATCGCTCTCGCTACGATTCAACTGAGGTTTCTAGGTTTAAGTTAAGAAGTTCAGTTTAAGTAATTCAGGTCAAATGAATAACAGTTTATGAACTATATCATTAGCATTTTTCTTATTTTAATTATTGCCCTGCAATATGACCTTTGGGTGGGTAAGGCAAGCATCATTGAAGTCAATCAACTTGAAGCGGCATTGGTGTTACAAGCAAATGAGAATAAACAGCTTAAAGAGCGTAATGATGCTTTAAAGGCCGAAGTATTGGATTTAAAGAAAGGGCTTGGGGCGATAGAAGAACGGGCGCGTAGTGAGTTAGGCATGATTAAACAAGGTGAAACTTTTTTTCATGTGATTGAGAAGAATTAAAGCCAATACTCATTTATCTTTATATTAGTAGGATGTGGTGAGGCACGAACCGCATCAAAGGTTTATGTTTAAGGTCAGTGATGCGGTTCGTGCCTCACCACATCCTACATCTGAAGTATAAAGCAGGTTTAATTGTCCCCTCATTTATAACGTTTAAGAATAGACAAAAAAATCATATAAAAATGCATAAGTCAACAAACTCCACAAAAAAGTGTTGGGCGATATTACCTGCTGCGGGTGTTGGTAAACGCATGGGCGCTAATATTCCCAAGCAATACTTACTATTGGCAGGTAAAACAATTTTAGAACAAACCTTGTCGGTGTTTTTACAACACCCTAATATTAGTGGTATTGTGCTTGCCATAACGCCAGACGATCCCTATTGGCAGGATATTTATAATGACCTCTCAGTACACGATATAGAAAAAATAATTGTTGCACCCGGTGGTGAAGAACGCTGTCATTCAGTGCTCAATGCTTTAACTGAATTGCAGGCGTTTGCAGCAGCAGATGACTGGGTGTTAGTACATGATGCAGCGCGGCCTTGTTTGAAGGCAAGTGATATTGGTTGTCTGATAGAGCAGTTGAGTCATACGAATGATGGCGGTTTGTTGGGCTTGCCTATGGCAGATACAGTAAAACGCTGTGATGGCAACAATCAAGTGTTAGCGACGGTTGATCGGAGTCACTTGTGGCGAGCGCTGACACCGCAGATGTTTCCTCTAAGACGCCTTCATGATGCTTTACAGCAGGCAATTGATACGGATGCATTGGTAACAGACGATGCGTCAGCAATGGAACTTCAGGGTTATAAGCCGAAAATGGTCGAGGGGCATCCAGCGAATATAAAAATCACTCATCCTGCTGATCTACAATTGGCAGAAATATTCTTTTCACAAAATACTGAATAGCGAAGTTTGGCTGAGCAGTGACAAACCGATTTAGGAGTATCAGATGCTAAGGATTGGTCATGGTTATGATGCACATCGCTTTTCTGATGATGCAATGCTTCATGCTGCGGAATCATTTCCAGCAGGCGATGCGTTTCCCGATGATGAAGTGTATGAAGAGGCTTTAGAGGCTTCTGAGAATATTGTCATAGGAGGTGTAACGATACCTTATATTACAACACTCATTGCTCATTCTGATGGTGATGTGTTAGTTCATGCCTTGTGTGATGCTTTATTAGGTGCTTTGGCATTGGGCGACATAGGCAAGCATTTTCCTGATACTGAGGATGAATTTGAAAATATAGATAGCCGGCTTTTATTGCGTAAAGTCATGCAAGAAGTACAACAGGCAGGTTATCATGTTTCAAACGCTGATATGACGATTATTGCTCAAGCACCCAAAATGGCGGCTCATATTGAAACCATGTGTATGAATCTGGCAGATGATATGAAGGTGAGTCGTTCACAGGTGAATGTGAAAGCAACGACGACTGAAAAAATGGGGTTTACCGGGCGCAAAGAAGGTATCGCTGCTCATGCCGTTGTGTTACTAGAAACAGATAAATGAATGAGAAAAAATTGACTGATACTGAAATTGATTTATCGTCTGAATATCCATTAATCACCGTTGAAGAACTCTGTTATGCACATAGCGATCAAAATGGGCCTCAGGGTAAAGCTAAATTCAAAACTGAGCCCGCTGATTTTATTGTGCGTGAGACCCTGAGTTTTGAACCGGAAGGGGAGGGTACTCATGCTTATTTGTATATTGAAAAAACCAATACTAATACGGAATGGCTGGCACGACAATTAGCTCGATTTGTTGGTGTGGAAGCGAAAGAAATAGGCTATGCAGGCTTAAAAGATCGCAATGGGGTCACGTCGCAATGGTTTAGCATTAATCTTGAAATTATTGATGTGCCACCGATATGGGATGATTTTCAATTGGACGGGGTAAAGATTTTAATTAATACTTTACATCGAAAAAAATTAAAACGTGGCGCTATTAAACATAATAGCTTTGAAATCACCCTGAGAGACATCGAAAATACTTCAGCAGAAGCACTGAAAAATAAAATAGCCTTAATTCAATCTACCGGTGTGCCGAATTATTTTGCTCAACAACGTTTTGGTCATGGTTATGGTAATTTATTACGCGGTGCTAAATGGTTCAAAGGAATTCATAAAGTAAAAAAACGTGCGGATAAAAGTATGATTATTTCTGCTGCGCGTTCCATGCTGTTCAATCAAATGTTGTCACAAAGAATGTTAAAGTTTGGCTGGAATACTTTAATAGATGGTGAAATTATGATGCTTGCTGGTACGCATTCAATTTTTTCTGCCTCTGTGGTTGATGATGAAATTCGTTCACGCTTCGTGCAAGGAGATATTCACCCTACGATTGCATTGTGGGGGCGGGGTCGTCTGAACTCTGAAAAAGAAGTCTTATCAATGGAACAAAAGGTCGCTGATAGTTTGTCTAATTGGTGTGATGGCCTAGAACATCAAGGCTTGAAGCAAGAGCGACGTGCTGCTCGCTTATTTCCTGATAATATTACTATAACATTCAATGATAATAAATCTGATAGTTTAAGCGAAGAGTCTATAGAGAAGGCTGTACTTTCTTTCTCATTGCCAACAGGCACGTATGCGACTGCCGTACTGCGAGAAATTATTCAGTTTTAATCCTTTTTAGCCACCTTATATCTAGAAAAAGTCAGTGTATCCAATGAAAAAAATTATTTATGTTTTATGCTTGTTTTTAGTGCTTATCAATTCTGCTTTTGCTGTTCAAAAAAAGACTGATAGTGTTAACCTGGCATCGGTGAGTGCTATTGCGCTTGATTTAAAAAATAACGCAGTGTTATTTGAAAAACATGCTCATATCATTATGCCTATCGCTTCTATTACTAAATTAATGACGGCGATGGTGATTTTGGATGCTAAATTATCACTCAAAGAAAAAATTCGCTTTGCTAAAGCAGATAAAAATAATATTAATAATTATTTTTCGCGCATTCGTATTGGTTCTGAACTCAGTCGAGGTGATACCTTACGCATTGCCCTGATGTCATCAGAAAATTTAGCGACTGCGGCATTGGCAAGAACCTACCCAGGTGGTTCGGTGGCCTTTGTTAAGGCTATGAATAAGAAAGCCAAACAACTGGGTATGAAGAAAACCGTATTCGTTAATTCAACGGGCTTATCAGAAAAAAACATTTCCACCGCAACGGATCTGGCAAAGATGGTTGCTGCCGCGAGTCACTATCCAGAAATCAAAAAATACTCGACCACCAAAGTGTATACGGCAAACTTTAAAAAGCCCCGTTATCGTTTGGCTTATACCAATACCAATGTGTTGGTGCGTGCTGGTCATAGAGATGTGAAGCTCAGTAAAACGGGCTATCTTGATGAGGCGGGGCGTTGTCTAGTGATGCTGAGACGCATTGATAATAAGGATGTGGTCATGGTGTTCTTGGATTCCTTTGGCAAGCGTAGTCCGATTGGCGATGCCAATCGGGTGAAAAAATGGCTACAAACAGGCAAGCGTGGCAAAGTTGCTAAAGCAGCAGCTAATTATCAACGGGTAAAACTCGCTTTTTATGCCAAGGATAATAAATAATAATCGATTATGGATAGCTCAAAACTGCTTACACTTTAACTTTAGATGTAGGATGTGGTGAGGTACGAACCGCATCAAAGACGTACATTTCAAGCCATTGATACGGTTCACAGCTCACCACATCCTACAAATACAAATGCTGTTATTTGAGCTGTCCCGCTGATTATTACTCTGCAATTAACTGTCGAATAATTTTCAGGACTTCGGGGTGGTCAAATTCACGGCCACCCACTGCTCGATAACGAATGTTGCCTTTTTTATCGACCAAATAAGTCGTTGGCAAGCCCCGTACGGCATAGGCTTGTGCCACCGTGCTCTCTCTATCAAAGATAATTTCAAAAGTGGGATCAAGTTCTAATTGACCAGTGAAGGCAAATACTTTATCGGGATCTTCTGTTTGGTTTAAGGCAATGACTTTAAAATTATCCTTGGCAAATTTCTGCTGTAAGCGCTCCATTGAGGGGATTTCTCTCACGCAGGGTGGACACCAGGTCGCCCAGAAATTTAATAATACGACCTTGCCTCGATAATCAGAGAATTTTATATTTTCTTCATCCATATTTTGTAATTCAAAATCACTCGCGGCGATAACTTTGCTTACTTTCGTTAATTCATGGCTTAATTCAGGCTGTTGTCTTTCTGCATGAGTTGAAATTGTCAGTGTGAGTAATACCAGTAGTAGTAAATGTTTTTTCATTCCTTCTCTTCCATTAAATTGTTTTCTGCTAAGGAGTCCGCTGTACAGCTGATATTTTTTAATGTGGCTGTGTGAGCGACATCATTAATATGCCATTTATAAATAAAATCAAATTCGCTATTACGTGGGAGCTTGATGGTTGTTAATCCTTGTTGCCAGTCACCCACTGCAAATTCACCTGCGCTGGGTAATAGTGACCAAGAGAATTTTATCCCGACTTTGCGCCATTCTTTTAGCCATTGGTCTTTGTGTTTAATGGGATGCTTTATGCCATCTTTAGTTTGATAGCGCCATTCTGAAACTTTATAACTGACTGTTTGATTGGAGGTGTAATGTGGCTATACTTAACCGGACACACAACTTAAAATAACTAAAAGATAAAAAGTGTGACCTAAAATGAATGATCAAACAAAAAAACCGAATAAAAGCTATACATCAGAATTTAAAGAATCAGCTGTCAAATTAGCTAATGAGACGGATCAATCCGTTTCTCAGACTGCCAGGGAGCTAGGTGTTAATGTAAATACTCTACATACCTGGATCAGTAAATATTCCAAACCGGTGAAGACGGTAGCCAATAGAAGTGATGAACACATTTATGATGAAGTAAAACGTCTGAAAAAAGAATTGGCAAAAGTGATTCAGGAGCGTGATTTATTAAAAAGGCCACAGCGTACTTTGCAAGGGAAACTTTGTGAAGTACGCATGGATAACTGATCAGGCTAAAGATTACCCGGTAACGATTCTGTGCCGTTTTATGGATGTTTCCCGTAGTTGCTATTATGATTGGGTTAGCTCTCCTAAAACGGATAGAGAGAAAGAAAGCGCTTACTGAGCAGCTAAAAAACTGTTTGAAGACAGTCGCAAGACTTATGGAACCCGTCGTCTTAAAAGAAAACTGGCTGAAAAAGGCGTTCATATAAGCCGCCGGAGAATTGGTCGATTAATGAAAAAAGCCGGTTTGTTTTGTAAAACGAAGAGACGCTTTAAAGCGACGACTAATTCCAAGCATAATAAGCGTATATCTCCAAATTTACTGGAAAGAGAGTTTACTGTCTCTCAACCTGATCGCTACTATGTGGGTGATATTACCTATATTGCCACCAAGGAAGGCTGGTTATATTTAGCGGTTGTCATTGACTTATTCTCTAGGCAAATTGTTGGCTGGTCGATGGATGAGCGAATGAAAGCCAAGCTAGTCAATGATGCTTTACTGATGGCCATATGGAAGCGTAAACCAATGGATGGATTGCTTTGGCATACTGACCGAGGTAGCCAATATGCCTCTGATAGTCATAGAAAAATATTGTCGGATCATAACATAATTCAGTCTATGAGCCGCAAAGGAAATTGCTGGGACAATGCTGTATCAGAGAGCTTCTTTCATAGTTTGAAAACTGAATTGACGCACCATTGTCGATTCAAAACCAGAGTAGAAGCAAAGCAGGCAATATTTGAATATATTGAGGTATTTTATAATCGGGAGCGACTTCATTCGGCTAATGATTATTTGTCACCAGTCGATTATGAAATACAGCAGGAAATAGCTTAAATCGATTGATTGAAGAGGGGTAAAAGGCGACATAAATGCCGCCCATTACCGTTGACGGCCATCGGCTCCTCAGCCTGTGCCGTGAAGATATTGTAACAGGATCATTACAGTGGACCCCATTGTCAAGACAGCTTTCTCAAATATTAAGATATAATTCTGTTGGTTATTTATAGTATTAGTCTTATCCACATATCCACAGGTCTGCCAGTAGTCCAGAGACGCTTGCGATATATCTCAGGGCTACTGGCTTGGCCTGTGGATATGTGTGGACAAGGCGGTTGCCAGTAAAGTTGATTATCCTCTCATCATGCTGCCCGTTTTAAGTCTGGAACAACTTCTTTCATCACGCCATAGATCTCTGCAGGCGTTTTTCCACCGTGTGTACTGTGTGGTCGTTCATGGTTGTAAAACTCAAAATATTCCTTTAATGAGCTCTTTAGCTCATCAATACTTTGGTAATCCTTGAGGTAAATTTCCTCATATTTTACACTTCGCCAGAGTCGTTCAATCATAATGTTATCCATTGCTCTGCCTTTGCCGTCCATGCTGATTTTTATATCATTGGCCTTTAGAACACCTGTAAATGCTCTGCTAGTATATTGAGCACCTTGATCCGTATTGAAGATTTCTGGCTTTCCATATCGTCGCAGTGCTGTTTCCAGACTACTGATACAAAAGCTTTCTTCCATGCTGGTTGACACTTCCCAGGACAGCACAAAACGGCTACTCCAGTCCATAACAGCACTTAGGTAGACAAATCCATGTGGCATCCGTAAATACGTGATATCTGTGCACCAAACCTGGTTATTCCTATTAATATCAATTCCTTTGAGCAAATATGGATAGAGGTTATTTACTTTGCAAGGCTTGCTGGTATTGGGTTTTGGTGCCACTGAAACCAATCCCATGATCCGCATAAGCCGTTGAACTTTTTACGATTAATTTTATAACATTTCAATCTTAATGCATTACGAATTTGACGACTGCCATAGAATGGATGTTTTATGTACAACTCATCAATCAAATTCATTAATGTTAAATCTTTATTTTGCAGAGGCTTTTTAGGTTGATAGTAATAGCTTGAACGGTTCAGGCCGATAAGCTCACATTGTTTTTGATGCTCAACTGAGGGTGCTCTTTTTCTATGCAACACCGCTTTTCTGCTCTACTCAGTTGAACATCTTCAACTTTTTTGACAGCCAGTCAGCCTCTACTTTTAGTTGACCTATTTGGCTGTACAGGTGTTCTTTTTCCTTTTCATGTTCAGCATCTTTATTCTCTAATTTTTTTGAAAAAGTATCGGCTGCACCATCAAGCATCTGCTTTTTCCAGCTATTGACCTGGGTGGTGTGCACTTCAAATTCTGACGCAATTTCTGCGACTGTTTTTGACCTTTCAAAGCCTCAATGGCTACTTTTGCTTTAAATTTGTTGTTGAATGTTTTTCTTTTTGTGCTCATTTTTTGTTCCCCGTTAGGTTAGCTCTTATATCTTAACCTATTGTCCAGTTTTCGGGGTCCACTATACATTACCGTTGCTGTTTCAAGTGATTTTTGTCATTTTGTATTTCCTATCATTTTAGTTTCTCATGTTAACTTTAAACAGATGAAGAGAAAGGGCTTTGCCCTCTGGAACGATAGAGCCGTTCCATTCACCCAAGGTATTTTCACAACGGTAATGATCCTGTTACAATATCTTCACGGCACAGGCTGAGGAGCCGATGGCCGTCAACGGTAATGGGCGGCATTTATGTCGCCTTTACCCCTCTTCAATCAATCGATTTAAGCTATTTCCTGCTGTATTTCATAATCGACTGGTGACAAATAATCATTAGCCGAATGAAGTCGCTCCCGATTATAAAATACCTCAATATATTCAAATATTGCCTGCTTTGCTTCTACTCTGGTTTTGAATCGACAATGGTGCGTCAATTCAGTTTTCAAACTATGAAAGAAGCTCTCTGATACAGCATTGTCCCAGCAATTTCCTTTGCGGCTCATAGACTGAATTATGTTATGATCCGACAATATTTTTCTATGACTATCAGAGGCATATTGGCTACCTCGGTCAGTATGCCAAAGCAATCCATCCATTGGTTTACGCTTCCATATGGCCATCAGTAAAGCATCATTGACTAGCTTGGCTTTCATTCGCTCATCCATCGACCAGCCAACAATTTGCCTAGAGAATAAGTCAATGACAACCGCTAAATATAACCAGCCTTCCTTGGTGGCAATATAGGTAATATCACCCACATAGTAGCGATCAGGTTGAGAGACAGTAAACTCTCTTTCCAGTAAATTTGGAGATATACGCTTATTATGCTTGGAATTAGTCGTCGCTTTAAAGCGTCTCTTCGTTTTACAAAACAAACCGGCTTTTTTCATTAATCGACCAATTCTCCGGCGGCTTATATGAACGCCTTTTTCAGCCAGTTTTCTTTTAAGACGACGGGTTCCATAAGTCTTGCGACTGTCTTCAAACAGTTTTTTAGCTGCTCAGTAAGCGCTTCATTTTCTTTCTCTCTATCCGTTTTAGGAGAGCTAACCCAATCATAATAGCAACTACGGAAACATCCATAAAACGGCACAGAATCGTTACCGGGTAATCTTTAGCCTGATCAGTTATCCATGCGTACTTCACAAAGTTTCCCTTGCAAAGTACGCTGTGGCCTTTTTAATAAATCACGCTCCTGAATCACTTTTGCCAATTCTTTTTTCAGACGTTTTACTTCATCATAAATGTGTTCATCACTTCTATTGGCTACCGTCTTCACCGGTTTGGAATATTTACTGATCCAGGTATGTAGAGTATTTACATTAACACCTAGCTCCCTGGCAGTCTGAGAAACGGGTTGATCCGTCTCATTAGCTAATTTGACAGCTGATTCTTTAAATTCTGATGTATAGCTTTTTATTCGGTTTTTTGTTTGATCATTCATTTTAGGTCACACTTTTTATCTTTTAGTTATTTTAAGTTGTGTGTCCGGTTAAGTATAGCCACATTAGTATACCAAGGCGATTAGCCGAGTGAGCAGTCAATATGATATCCCAAGTGATCTATTAGCGGCATTAATTCGCACAGAGTCAAATTATTATTCTCAGGCTGTGTCACATAAAAATGCGATTGGGCCTACACAAATTATTGCCAAATATTGGAAGAAGGATTGTGCCGCTGATCTGTTTAATATTGATAACAACATTCAATGTGCAGCAATTATCCTTACCCGCTATAAAAAAGTTGCCGAAACGACTGGGATTGTACTTTAGCTATGTATAATGTTGGGCCAAGAAATTATTATAAAAAGAATAAATTCTATCAACGAGCAGGGATGCGTTATTTGTTGAAGATAAATAAGAATTTAAAGTTGTTAAATGGTTAAACTATTTGTAAGCACTTTTAATAAAACAGCTAATTTTTTCTATAAATGTCTAGTCTATTCAATTACTACATCTAATAAACAGCTATATTGGTTTCTCAATCAATAGATGTATTTGTGAAAACTTCCCTTAAATTTCTTAATCAGATTAGGTTATTTCTATATGCTTTTTAAACAATTATCTCTGCTATTAGTCATTTTTCTTCTGTCTGCCAATTATGTTTTAGCTGCTAATTACCCACTCGAAATTACCCAACCTCAGGCTGGTCTGGATATAAAAATCGTTTTTACAAGGCCTATCCTGGACTTGAATATAATGTAAGACTGGCGGTCATTGGTGGTGAATATCCCTATCGATATAAGTTGCTAACAGCACCATCAGGCATGAATATTGATAATAAAGGGGTTATTAGTTGGCCTAGACCTGAGGCATCGCTTATTGCTTATCCTGTCAGTGTTGAAGTGCTTGATGCCGAAGCAAATAAGACCCGTGTTGCCTGGACAATTTTAGTGACGAGTAATGGTTTTCGATTTATTGATGCTGTGAATGGTCAATCGTCTCTTAATGGTGGAGATGGCAGTATAAATAAGCCATGGAAAAGTATGAAGGATATGTACGGAGGCAATGACTATGACTCTAAATATACGCAAGCATTTGCGGGTGAATTTATTTATTGGAAAACTGGCAGCTATGCAATGGATGCCTTCACCGAAAATAACGGCATGAGAACACCGTTCAGTAATAGAAAGCCAATGGTTTGGCTTGCCTACCCCGATGAAAAACCCATTATAGACTTGGGGCTTGCCTATATTTCTATTTATGGGGGAGGAGATAATGCTTATTTTGACGGTTTAGAGTTCAATCTCAATTCCAATAGCCGGGGAATGGGCGTGCAAATTACATCGTCATCCAATAATGTGACGTTTCGCAGGAATAAATTTTATGGTCTGACGACGGGCTATATTGGTGGAAATAATTCAATGATTTTTATATCAAAAAATAAAGATGGGAGTAACTGGTTATTTCAGGATAATGAAATGTATGACGTTAATAATGGTTATGGTATTTTAGGCTATTATGCAAAAAAAAAGTACTGATAGAAAATAACGTATTTCATGAGCTTGGTGGTCATCCCATTGGTCCCAAGATGGGGACTAATATGTGGTTTGTTCGTGCTAACTATTTATACAATAATCCAAGTAATAGTATAAACGTGCAATATTATAGTGGCAGTCTCGGTAGTGGCGACATAGAAATATCCTATAATTTTGTTGATGTGGGCGGAGGGCGTGTAAGAATTAATAGCAACCAAGCGGCAAGTGGCGGGCCAATGTACATGTTCCGTAATACTTTTCTGGATGAAGTTCAGCAAAATAAAGTGACTGTCGATAATGGTCAATTTTACTGGTATAACAATGTGATTATCAATGATTTGCCTTATCCAGATAAAATTCAATTACGAAATATTGAAACCCCGGAACGTCTTAATCTTACGGATAACCTGACGGGGAATATGTCAATAATATCGTTGACTCAGAAGGAAACCTGACTCCTGCGTTCAGTTCGTTTGTCGGGCAGCGTGGTCATCAACTCAGTCCTGTTAATGAGGTAAAAGTCCTCGATATTAATCGTGCAATCGTACCACTTATTATTCTTCGCAGTGGTCGATATCAAAGTCAGCCTTAATTTGTTATTTGTTTTTCTCAATTCCCATAATTTGTAAATCTATTGAATTTCTGCTTCAAAATCGCTCAAAAGGCATTTATTAATGTCTTCCATCTTTTTGTCACGAAATTTCTTCATTTTAAAGACATTTATCAATATATTTTAAAATAAATTCTTATATTTTATTAAAATTTTACCTTTTTATTAATCTTGTCTAAACTTAATAAATTCTATGCCGATAAATTTTATGAGCTGTCAGGTATATTTTGAGGTATTAGAGGTTTAATCCTAAAAAATCAGTTGAACCTACTGCGACCGCCTTATGCACTGAATCTTAAGGATTTTCCAGAACATTTTGACTTCACCCGTAGGGTGACTACGAATAAAGCCAAAATAACCTGTAAAACCCTTAATCTTCAGCACCTAAGTCGCTCTCGCTACGATTCAACTGATTATTTTAGGTTAATAAAGGTAATCATCTTGGCAGATTACCCTTGTATTTTAATCAGTAAATAAATGAGTGCATAAAGCACTTAATGTTCAAGGAGAGCATTGTATGAAATTAATACGTGACATAAATCTGTTATTCCTAGTGTTTATTTTTTTCCAGTTCATTGCTTTATGCTGAATCAGATGCTGAATTTCCTAAGGGCTGGGACTCTTGGCCAATACATCATTCGGGTACTATTTTAGGCAAAGAAACGACAATTCCTACGGACTTACCGCCTATTGTTATTGAAACAATGAAAACTTATAACTGGATTAATGATGGTAAAGGATCGGCTTATAATCTGCGCATCAATCCGGATCAAACGCTTGGTGATTATAAAGATGGGCCAACAGGTGTATTAGAGTTAGTTGATATCAAAGCTTTGCTAGTGACGGAACATTTAGTGGGCGAGCCACAATACGGTGTTTTTACTTATGATGGTAAAGATATATCGGATGCTCACCCTTCTTTAAATCCGAGTACTTGTACAACCTGTCATACAGGTTATGGTGATGCGTGTATTACGGGTGTGTGTACAAAAAATAAGGTCAATTAAGAGTGTAAATTATTATGGCTATAAAACAATCTATCACAATTAATAAGGCAGTAACTTTATTGCCTATTCTGATCTTGATCGTGGTCAGTTTAGTGCAGGGTTATATTCGTTATTCTCATGATATTGAAACCGCCATAAACCATCGGGTTGAGTTGGCAAAAGTATCAGCTCAGCCTATTCTTAATTTAATGAATCGTTCTGTAGGTGGGGGCAATTATGCTAACCTTCAGGATGTGGAAGCTCTGAATCTGTTTAAAGCTAATAAAGACATTGATTTTTTTTCTGTACAAGGAAAAACAGATGCTCAAGGTAAAGACTTTGCTGCCTTGTATGATGCTAAAAGTCAGATTTTATATCGAACCATTTATTCTGACGATTATCTTTCCAGTCGTCAGAAAAAATTAGAAAAAATTGATGCGACCTTAAAGACGTTGCCTCAAGGACATGTCTCAGATCGAAATAGAATATTTTTGAATATTATCTTAACTGAGAGGGAGTTTGATCAACACAGGGCAAACTAAAGAGCCTTAAAAAGCCATGATACAATTGTTTTATTGAAAACAACCTGTATTGATTATAGTGAAAAATTACCTCCAATTCCAGAGATACCTGAAGAAGAAAAGACACCGGTAGTCCGATTACTCCTTGCTTTCATGGAGCAACAACAGGAAATCATTCAAAACCAACAGGTTGAAATCGATGCCCTTAAAACAGAAGTTGCTAAGCTTAAAAAGCTACCTCCAAAGCCTAAAATAAGAGCCAGTAAATTGCCAAAGGATGATGACAATGATAATCCGACAGGTCATTCAGGAAGCAAGAAAAACAACTCAGGAAATGGGACTAGTAAAAGTCGTAAACGAAAGAAGAAATTGGCTATTCATAAAACCACCGTTATCAAACCAGATAACCTGCCAGAACATTCACGTTTTTTAGGGTATCAGGATTATTTTGTTCAGGAGCTGCTGATTAAGCCTTTCAATACTCGTTATCGATTGGCTCGCTATAAAACACCCGATGGTGATACCTGTATAGGAAAATTGAGCTTTGATACACATATAGGACATTTTGGCCATACATTACAGAGTTATATCGTTTATCAATATTATCACCAGAGAGTGACTCAGCCATTGATAATACAACAATTAACAGAATTAGGTTTTGATATTTCAACGGGTCAGATCAATGAGATTTTAATCCATGACAAAGACCATTTTCATACTGAAAAAAATACATTGCTAACTGCCGGTATCAACAATAGTACTTATATCCATGTTGATGATACGGGTAGTCGTCATGATGGAAAGAATGGTTATTGTACTCACGTTGGCAATGAAACCTTTGCCTGGTTTTCAAGTACTCGATATAAGAGCCGGATTAATTTTCTACAATTGTTACGAGGTGCTGCTGTTGATTATACGCTCAACGATGCAGCACTTGATTATATGAGAGCAGAAAAATTACCTCACAAGCCATTGAGCGTTATTGAACAAAGTCATCAGACTTGCTTTGATAATGAAGAAGCCTGGAAATACTATCTGCAGAACAATAGTATCATAACACAACGGCATGTTCGCATTGCCACAGAAGGCGCTTTACTGGGGGCATTAATTAACAGTGGCTTTCCAAGTGATTTGGTGATTGTGAGTGATGATGCAGACAATTTGATATTTTGTTGCACGCATTATGTTGGATACATGCAGACAGAGTGAGTGTTTCAGCGGATACTACCACTCAATGAGCGACATGATAAAGAACTGAACTGGGTACATACTCAGATTTGGGAACTATTTTATGATCTCAAACAATATAAACTTGAGCCAGATGATCCGTTGAAGTCAGCGATTGCTGAACATTTTGATGAATTGTGCCGGACTAAAACAAGCTTTGAAACGTTGAATCAGGCACTGAAACGATTGGCAAGAAATAAAACAGAATTACTGCTGGTATTGGAACGGCCTGATATTCCTCTTCATAATAATTTGAGTGAAAATGATATTCGAGAATATGTTATTAAGCGTAAAATTAGTGGTAGTACACGCTCAAAGGATGGGCAACTTTGCAGAGATACCTTTGTCAGTTTAAAGAAAACTTGTTTGAAACAAGGAATTTCATTCTGGGATTTTATTAATGACCGGATCAGCAAGAGAAATTTGATCCCATATCTGCCTGAGTTGCTGAAAGGTAAAGTTTGTGCTGTTTAAATGCACAGACGAGAAGTTACTGAAATAATGCCTATGACACTGATATTATTAGTGATTGCAGTTGTTGCCGTCTTGTTTGTGGCAAGAAGTATTAATGTCCCCCTCAATACAATGATTAAGACCGTTCAGGACGTTGAAAATGAATCTGATCTGAGCAAGCGTGTAGGACTTTCTCATGTATTAGAGCTAAATCAATTAGCGAATGCTTTTAATAGTATGTTAATAAAATTTCAAAGTATTATTGCGGATGCCTCTCAGGTATCTGTGACGACAACGAATGCAGCAGAGAAAATGGTGGCCATTTCAGAACAAGGGAGTAGTCATTTACAAGAGCAGCAGGAGCAAGTTAGTTCGGTGAGTCGTTCAATGGATGAAATGACTGAGGCCGTTGGCCATGTGACAGAAACAATCACAGAGGCTGTAAATATTGCTGAGAGTGCACATCAGTCAGCAAAACAAGGTCATACAGTGGTGCAACAGTCCATTGAAAAAATTAATCAGGTGTCAGTTATGCTGAACAGGTGGCAGAATTAGGACAGTCTTTAGAGAGTTCTTCAGAAAGCCTTGAAGATATTGTAGGTCAATTTAAATTGTAACTATCAATGAAAAAGCTACCAGGACTGATGACAATTGTTTTTGAGCTAAATTAACAAAATTTAAACTAAAACACCTGCTAAAATTTCTCTTTTTTTCCCTAATCCAGGTGCTTTTTTCATCTTAAAGCCTGCTTCAATAAGTCCACGACGCACGATGCCTGCTGAAGTGAATGTACTCATCGTTGTACCTGTCCGGCTAAGTTTAGCCAGTGCATCAAATAAGTTGTCTTGCCACATATCCGGATTTTTTGCCGGAGCAAAGCCATCCAGAAACCAGGCATCTATTCTGTGTTGATAAAGAGTGGAAGGATTATCTGCCAAGTCTTTTAAGGCTTTAGTGGCATCATCAATTATGAGGTGTAAATGAATTCGTCCATCGAATAATGTGATTGAATTATTGTATTTAGATGGCACTTGATGGCTGGAATAGTGTAAAGCAAGTTCCTGACAGAGGTATCCAAGTTGCGGCCATGATTTTTCAAAAACTTGGTATACACGTTCTAGTTGCATTGTGCTGAGGGGGTATTTCTCTATGGCAGTGTAATTTAAACTGCAATTTTCATTACAATATTGTAAAAAATGATAGGCTGTAACGAGAAAATTTAAGCCCGTACCAAAGCCTGTTTCTCCAATGTGGATGGTGGGTTGCTGGGTGACTGATTTGTGGTGAGTTAATAAGTTGAGATCAATAAATCTTTGGGGAAAGCCATTTTGTTTTAAAAATACATACTCAGTTTCTTGTAAACCACCCTCAGTAGAAAAATAAAAATCCTGAAATTGATCTGAAAAGGGTTCACCACTGTCTAGCCAGGTTATTTGAGCCTTGTTGTTGATGGCTGAGTTGTTGATGATTGAGTTTTTAATAAAGTATTTTCCATATAGCTTATATAACTTATTGATAGTGATTATTCTACCTCAAGCCAACAAAGATGTCAGATAATACATTAATGATAACTGAGTCACATTACTGCTTATTAATATAAATGGGATGTTATGAAATATATTTTTTTTAACTGGGTTTTGTTTTAAATATTTGATTTAAAAGGAATAATATATTTTTTCTTGAGGTTCAATAATTTCTTGAGTGGTGAGCAGATACAAACCCTATAATATAAAGGAGATCCCCGATTGCTGATAAAATTTACTCTGGTATCATATGCGCATGGATTAGGAAATCCAGCAAGGGAAGATGTAAGAAGGAACGATTAAGGATAGCAGGGTTGATGGATTGACCGCAGGCTGGATCAGCCTGGTAAGGAAGTAAGCATTGTTCTCGTTCGTGTCATTATGGATGAAGGTAGACATGAAATCGGATGGATTCGGAGTCATGTGACGAACAAACAATGTCTGATCTCGTGCTTAGCATCTTTTTTAAAGTAGTCGCTTTTATGGCAATGGCTTTGAAAATGATGGCTAATTATTTGTAGATCGAAAAAGCGATAAGGCTTAGCCTTATCGCTTTTTTTTTGCCTGCTGCTTTTTTAAATGCTATTTGTTCAAGGATTTAAATGAGCAAATGCCTGTGGCTTTTGCTTTTTTTCTTGATGGTTTCTTTTTTCTTGAGCAAGGTAGGATTCAAGTGCTGTTTTTAAGGCATTGCCATCCCAATTTTGTTTGTTCTTTGAGTATTGCACACTTTCAAGCTGATTGATGGCATTGATGAAATGCTCATCATCGATGGTTTGAATGATATCGGATAGGCCAGCTAATGTTGTTTGTTTGAAGTGTAGCCGAGCCCATTGTATGAGAGCATGACTGGCTTGGCTCGCATTGTTCGCCTGACATGCCTGATAGATCGCTTGCAAATATTTACCCAGTGCTTTGTGAGCGACGTTTTGAGCTTGTGTGCGCTCTTGAGAATTTAGTTCAGCTTGTTTGTTTTTTGCCCGTGACGAAATGAGTATTATGAAGGTGATAAACCATAAAATAAGCAAGGCAAGACTAATCCAGAACCAGATGTTTTCCATTAGACTGAGGTCTTTATAGACTAATTTCTCAATGGTCTTAGTGGTTTCAGTTTGCTCAGGATTATGCGCTTCAGAGGTATTATTGGCCTGGGTATTGACAGGCTCTTTTACTGGTGCTTTTGCATTAAGCTCTGGCGAGTCAGGATTTGCTTTGGCAATTAAGGTCTGTGGTGCTAAATAAGCAGTTTCTTGTTGATTGGTTTGTGTGTTCCACCAATCGACTTTAATCTCTGGCAGGGTAAATTCACCGGCTTTTAAAGGAATGATTGCCACGGTATCACGTCGCACACCCAGCACCTGACCATTGATTAATTGATTACTGAGTTTTTCTTTGTCAGGGTAAGTCTTAATGGTCTTATTTAAAGCCACACTGATAACCGGTAGTTGTGAGCCTAATAAGCCTTTGGCACGCACAACGATGTGTTGGGTGATGGCTTCACCAGCAGAGATGGTATTAATGGCCTCAACAATCTCAGACTCTATTTCAAGGCTTTCTGCCGGTAGCCAGTTTTTGCCCGTGTAGTTGGCTGGAATGGGCAAAATATTTAAAGCAATAGGCTTTGTACGACTGACAATTTGTCGTCCGGGGCGAGAAAATAAAGAAAAATTCTGACTGATTTCGGCATTGCCGGTAAAGGTCATCGCAGGAATAATTAACTCACCGCTTTGTTGTGGGAATACGGCATAACGGCGTTCAATAATATTATAGCGATGATTAGCAATCACCTTGCTGTAATTTGCATCATTGCCCAGTTTTTCAACGACGGTATTGCTGAGTTCCAGATCACTCAGACTGGCATTAGAAAAACGTATGCGATGAAATAATTTAACAGTGATAATAATTTGTTGTTGCACATAGTAGGATTTTTTTTCTGTGGTTTCATCAATTTCATCCTTAGCAATTTGTATTTTAAGAAAGACTTCCTTGCCGTCAATGGCAGGTGTGGTGGATTCTTTTTCAATGACTAACTTAATTGGCTGAGTGCTTTCACTGCCTATCTTAATGGCAGGAATGGTCAGCTTGCCGGTTTTTTTGGGTAAGAGAGTAATATTCCAGCTATGGGTGCGTGATGCATGGCCGTTGATAAGGCTATAATTCTGACTTTGGCTCTTGCCCATGATTTGAAAATCATCTTCAAGCTCGGATAGATCAGGCTCACCGGAATTGTTTTCAGAAACAATTTCTAAGACCATGGTTTCATCAATGCTGAGGCTTGTTCTATTGGTTGTTGCATCAACCGATGCCCATAGGCTGGTGCTCTGAAGTAATGCAAAGAGGCAGAAAAAACTTATTATCAGTAGTTTGTGGCTGAGTTTAAGTTTAAGCTCAGTTATATTGATTGATTGCTCTGTTACGGGTGTCATTATTTGAATTGCTTTTTGCATAGCCTTATACCTTACTTGTGCCTAAACTGATTTCTTAGCGCTTAATTACCAGGGATTACCATTGTATTGGCTATTATTGGTATCAGTTTGTCTTTGTTTAAGTAGCGTATTATTGCGAAATTTAATACGCAATAATTCACCTGGATTATCTGGGATACGTTGTAACCATTGTTTAAGCGATTGTTGTTCTTCCTGACTTAATTGTGACAGTACATCATTGGCTTTGTCCGCTTCACCCTTTTGCGGGTCATTTTTTTCAAGATCGGCACTTTCTTCTGTCTGAGCATCATTTTTATCAGCCGTGCCAGATTGTGCATTTTCTTGCTCTTGCTCAGATTCTTGCTCGGGAGGAATGGGTGGGTTTTGCGGGGAGCGGGCTTCTTGATTCTCTGCATCAGCCTCATTTTGCTCTGAATTTTGAGCATTTTCTGTATCGTTTTGCTCCTGCTGTTCTTCACTATTTGAGCCAGCGTTTTGACCTTCAGCATCATCGCCCTCAGATTCAAACTCGGATGATTGTTGCTTAGATTGCTCGGAATTGGAGTCATTACTATTGGAACCATCTTCAGAACTACTTTGTTGTTTTTGATCCTTGTTTTCTGAAGACTGCTCAGAATCCTGCTCATTATTTTTACCTCCATTCTGTGAAGACTGTTGTTTTTGTTGCTCCAATATTTTTTCAATATATTCCATATTTTGTGTGGCTTGCTCAGTGATATTTTGCTCACTTTGAGATGCTTTAGTTTGTTTTAATGCCTTTTTATAAGCCTCAAGCGCTTCGGCTAACTTGTTCATATTTGCTAAAGTATTGCCCTTATTATAAAGGCTGATGGCATCGTCGGACTGATTGTATTGTTGCAATGCTTTTTCGTAGTCACCGGCTCGATAATAGGCACTGGCTTTCCAGTCCTTATTATTAAAGCGTTCTGCCGCAGCTTGATAATGTTGTTCATCAAATTCTTTTTGACCACGTTGATCGTCTGTAGACCAAATTTCTGACCAGTTCTTCTCGTTAGCTATATCCTTGGCTGGCTCAGGAAGTGCATCAGCATAGCTGGTTTCTGGATTGAAGAAAGAAGCAATGGATAGACAAAAGACTAAGCTTAATACGCCTTTTCTAAAACTGAATAAGGCTAAAGGGATTAATAGCAAACTTAAATAGGCACCATTATCTAGCCATTGTTCTACTTGTTTGTCATCCTCAGCCAAGTGATTATTCTCATCCATGCTGTGGTTTAAAATAGCCTGAAAATCACTATCATCAAGGGATAATTTACTATAATGGCCACCACCGATTTTAGTGAGTTTTATTAATGGTTCGGGAATTAATTTGCTTAAAATAACTTGCCCGGAGGAGGATTTAATAAAGCCCCCCTTATCAGATAAGGGGATGGGCGAACCGGCTTCACTACCCACACCAATAACAGAAAAACGATAACCCTGTTGATGAAGTTTTTTAATGTTTTTTTCCAGAGGGGATTGCTGTAATGGATCAATACCATCTGTAAGCAATAACATATCACCCTGAGCAAAGCCGGCATTTTTAAAAAGTTGTTTGGCAGTTTTTATCGCATCTAAAAGATGTGTACCGGTCAGCGGCATAATTGATGAATCCAGTGCTGGCAATAAAGAGATAATGGTTTTTGTATCAATGGTCAAAGGACTCACGGTATGTGCATCACCAGCAAAAGCAATGAGTGCTGTTTGTCCTTCAGTTTTTTGTTTCAGTATATCGATGAGTTTTAGTTTGGCACGCTCAAGTCGTGAGGGTTTTAAATCCTTAGCATTCATGGAAAGAGATAAATCCAGAATAATGACTAGGGCATTGCCTTGTTGAAAAACAGGCTGCTCTTTTTGCTCCCAGGCTGGGCCTGATAGGGCAATAATGCCGATAAAGAAAATCAGCGGGATGGTCCAATGTAGTGCGTGAAAAGTGCTTGTGGTTTTTTGCTGTGCTAATTGGTATTGCAATAATTCCGGATCGCAGATGTTTTCCCAGCCACTGTTTTTTCGAGCACTGCGAATCAATACCATTAAAAGTATGGCAATAAAGGGTAATGCCCACAACCATTCGGGACGAAGAAAGTGAAATGTATCGGTCATTATGGCTTTCTCCTTTTTTCTTGATTAGATGTTGCTTGCTTAGAGATAGCCTGAATGAACAAGTTCTCTACCCAGGGTAATTTGACTAGGGCAATGACGAGACTGAGTAGCAAGGCGATGCCCAAGGGGAAATAAAAGAGTGCCTGAGTTGGGCGAAAGGTCAGGCTATCGGATTCTACCGGTTCTAACTCATCTAAGGCCTGATAAATTTGTTTTAATTCTTCTGTGTCACGGGCACGAAAATACTGGCCACCCGTACTTTCGGCTATTTGGGTTAAGGTTTTTTCATCTAAGTCACGAGAGGGGTTGACCCGTTGCCGACCAAAGAAGGAGCGTACGATCATTTCATCGGCACCAAAGCCAATGGTGTAAATTTTTATGCCGATTTGTTTGGCTAGTTTTGCAGCGGTCACAGGATCGATACCGGCATTATTAGAGCCATCAGTGAGTAAAATTAATACCCGTGAATCGCTTTCATCGGCAGGTAATTCTTTTAGCCGTTTAACGGCTAAACCAATGGCGTCACCGATGGCGGTAGCCTTTGAGCCAGCCATGCCAATAAAGGATTCATAGAGTATTTTCTCAATGGTTTTTCTGTCGAAAGTGAGCGGGGTTTGTAAATAGGCATGATCAGCAAATAGAATCAGCCCCATGCGATCGCCTTCACGCTGACGAATAAAAGGCAGTAAGACAGACTTTACCGCAGTGAGACGATTGACTGCATCCTGAGCAAAAAACATATCAGCCGTTTCCATGCTGCCGGAAATATCCACTGCCAGCATTAAATCACGCCCACTGACGGGTATTTCAATGGCTTCTCCTGACCACTTTGGTTGTGCACTGGCTATGATCAAAAATACCCAGGCCAGAAATGCCACAACAATCATCGGTGAATAATCAGGCTTGTGATGCGTTGTTTCCATTTGCGTGAGTTGATTGACTTGTGCATAAAACGGCACTCGTAGCACTTGCTTTTGATGATTGTCAGCAGGTTTGCTAAAGGCATAGACAATTATGGGCAAGGGTAACAATGCAAACATCCAGGGCCAGTCAAAACTATACATGTTTTTGCTCCAGACTTTCTTTGTTAGAGACTGGAATGCTGGATATGGGCATATTGGCTTTATATAGTTGATAGGTATTTTTTATTAAGCTTTCAGAAACCCGAAATAATTCATCGATGAGTGAGGTATCAATCTCACTATGTGGTGATTGATAGGGCACTTGAGTCAGTAATACAGCAAATTTCTTGCTAAATAAAGGCTTGGGATTTGAGTTGCTTTGAGCGTCACCAGAATAAAGTCGATCAAGAAATACCAACCATCGTTCGTCTGTGATTGAGGCAACCTGATCCCGTGGATAGAGAGAGAGGGCATAGCGACGTAAAAACACGGATAGTTTTTTTACCGTCTCATGAACAATTTCTTTGCTGCCTTTATCGGCAGCTTGAGACTCATAGGATGCCTTAATTGCCAGTAATTCTTGTAGCGCCTGAGACTTGAGTTCTTTGCGTGTGGGTGCAGGAATTTTGGGTACTCTTTTTAGCCAGTAGATGATTAATGCTATAAGGACAATAATACCTGCCAGTAAAAACCACCAGGCAGGTGCTAGGGGCCAAAGTGAAATGGTTTCTGGTAGGTAAATATCGGCTAGTTTTGTAGGATCAAATTGCTCGGGCATTATGAACGACTCCTGGCAATACGACGCACACTGGAACCCTTGCCTAAAGCGGCAAGAAATTGATCGGGGACTTTATCATGAGTGGCTAGATTAATCAGATGAATACGATTTGAAACACAAAATTGCTCAATGGCATCACTCTTATTGTTAGATAATTGCTGAAAAGAAGCTCTTAAGTGCCGATCACGGGTATCAATGATTTGTTCATGTTGACCATCACTAATACCATATTGTCCCGGTGGTGGTAATTGTTTTTCTAAGGCATCAAAAATATAAGTGATTAAGAGATCATTATGTCGGGCAATGTATTGGATATGCTTTAATACCGGGTTGTTAGTTGCATGAGTATCTATCTGATTAAAGTCTGAGGCCAGCAATACGATACTGCCGGGATTGATCATTTTTTGTATGCGGGCAAAGAGCAAGCCTTTATTAAGAGGCTGTTTGTTATCAAAATCTTGTTTACCATCAATAACTTGTTTGTTATCAGGTGTATCTTCGTTGCTTTGTGTGCTATTGCTAGCACTCGGATCAACATTGTCATGTTTATTATGAAAGTCAGAAAGTAGTTTTAAAAATTGTAAAACGCCACGATGACCACCCTTGGGACGCATTTCCATGTGTTCATAGTCATTAAAAATCAGGCCCCCGATGCGATTACTATTATCTGCACCAGCCCAAGCAAATAATGCTGCTGCTTTGGCCGCCGTCACGGACTTTAAACAATGCCGAGTGCCAAAATACATACTACTGCTGAGGTCAACAATAATAAAGACAGGACGTTCTCGTTCTTCCTGAAAGACTTTGGTGTGTACTTTATCGGTACGTGCAGTAACATTCCAATCGATATTGCGGATGTCATCGCCGGGCTGATAAGGACGTACTTCATCAAAGTTCAGTCCACGGCCTTTAAAGGCGGAACTATAGTTGCCGGAAATTGTAGAAAATGCCTTGCGTTGTGATCCCAAAGACAGATGAGAGGACTGATAGCGCAATTGTATCAGTCCGGTTAAGTCAACCTGAGTTGCACGGGTATTGCTCGTCCTGTTGTTGCTTTCTTCGGGGGACGCATTTTGTGGCTTTGATTGTAAAAAATTCCATAAACTCATCGTTATACTGTCTATCTTACGCTATCAGTTGTTAATCAATGTCTTCCTTAAGGCTAAGGCACTGCAATGTAACTGAGTAATTGAGTAATAAAATAATCGGCATCAATCCCATTGGCTTCGGCTTCGAAGGATAACAAGATACGATGACGAAAAATATCTGCGGCTACGGCCTGAACATCAGACGGTGCCACATAGTCCTTACCGGCTAACCAGGCATGAGCACGGGCACAACGGTCTAAGGCAATTGTTGCACGAGGGCTAACGCCATAATTTACCCACTTGGATAATTGTTCATCATAGGGTGACGGATCACGGGTGGCTAAAATGATTTTCAATAAATAGTCTTCAACTTCGCTGCTCATGTGAATGTTGAGGATTTCATGACGGGCAGCGAATAATACCTGTTGACTAATAAGGGGTTCAGGCTTGTCGTCAGTGTCATTGTCGGACGTTTTCAATAACTCAGCTTGAGCTTCCTGACGATTGAGTTCTAAGATGGATTTTTCTGCATCTGGATTAGGGTAGTCGATGCTAATGTGCATCAAAAAACGATCCAGTTGTGCTTCTGGCAGAGGATAAGTACCTTCTTGTTCAATGGGGTTTTGCGTCGCCATCACCATGAACAATTTAGGTAATTGATAGGTTTCTCTGCCAACGGTAATTTGTTTTTCAGCCATAGCTTCTAAAAGCGCTGATTGCACTTTGGCCGGGGCGCGATTTATTTCATCGGCCAATAGCAAGTTATGAAATAAAGGGCCTTTTTGAAAATGAAAAGTACCATCCTGAGGGCGATATATTTCGGTGCCAGTTAAGTCAGCGGGTAATAAATCTGGAGTAAACTGAACGCGATGAAAATCCGCTTCAATCAAATCACTCAGTTCCTTAATGGCGCGGGTTTTCGCCAGGCCGGGAGCGCCTTCAACCAGTAAATGGCCGTCAGCTAATAGGGCAATAAACAACTTATTAACCAGTGCTTCCTGACCGATGATTTTTTTACTTAAGCAATCTCTTGCATGTGTTATTTGTTGATATAGACTCATGGTTTTAAACTATTTTAATATTAATGTTTGTTTGTAACTGTTTAGTGTAATTCCCGTATCCGATTGAATACTCTATTGGTACGCTAAAATACTCTGAATAGTTACATTTGTTTAAGATGATATTTTAATTTTATCCTTGGATAAAATTAATTTTCTGTTTTTGCCTAATCACAAGCAAAAGGATAGACAAAAAATTTTTTTAAAAGTTCCTAGCGCTGAGCAAGTGTTTTTGCAATATCGACAATTTGTTTGCGTTTAAGCAATAGTTGCCAACGACTGCCACCTAACTGTTGCCACAGTACGGCAGCTCGAATACTGCCTAATAAAAAGGTACGTACTTTGTTAGCATTGTCAGGATTGTTCAAATATTCAGGTTCACCTGCCACCATAATACGTGGATTTAATTGGCTGATGGTGTCTGAGTATAAGCCACCCAGACTGGCATAAATGTTGGAATGATCGATGCCAAAATGTTCAACCTGTCCCTGTGCCTTGTCAATGCCATCACTTAATTGTTTCAGCATGGCTTGATCTTTGAGCAATTTATTGGCTAAAAATAACACGCTGATAGAATAACGGGTCAGTTCCGTGTTGCGTTTTGTATCACCATTACCCAATTGCTGTTGTACCAATGTCAGGCCATCACGAATGCCCGCTATGCCTTGGAAAACTTGCAGGGTGTCATCCGGCGAGGTATTTAGAATCGCCTTAACTGCTACATCCAGATAAAAGCCATCAACCTTGCCACTACTGGCCAGTGTTTGTACCTGCTTACAATTTTGGAAGATCCCCGCCAGGGCGATAGTGCGTTCTTCCATCGTTGTTAAGGGCTTGCTTGTTAAAGGCTCTGTTGAGTGTTCTGTTGACAATTTACTTTCTCTGTATTAATCAATAATTCCACCGCCAAGGCAAATTTCGCCTTGATAAAAGACGATTGATTGTCCCGGTGTGATGGCAAATTGAGGCGAGTCGAATTCTACCACACAATTTGTTTGGGTTTCTGTGTTCAAGTTTGTGCTTTTGGCTGCCAGCTTGTTTATTTCAGTGATGGTACAAGCTTGGTCGGCTTGCCGATAGCGAGTTTTTGCCATGCATTGAAAAGGCGCTGCCGGTGCTTTGCCACTCACCCAATGTAATTGGGATGCGCTTAAGTGCTGACTATAAAGTAAAGGATGATCCTTGCCTTGTACCACAATCAGTTGATTGTTCGATAAGTTTTTTTGTGCCGCAAACCAGGGCATTCCCGCTGTTTTTTCTGCCGCTTTGCTGGCCTTTCGACCGCCAATGCCTAGGCCTTTTCTTTGTCCTAGAGTGTGGTACATCAGCCCCTGATGTTGCCCCACGACTTCACCCTCAGGCGTTACCATGTCACCGGGTTTGGCAGGCAAATACTTGCTCAGGAATTTAGCGAAGTCACGCTCGCCAATAAAGCAGATGCCGGTTGAATCTTTTTTATCCCAGGTGGCGAGCTGAAACTTTTCTGCCAAGGCTCGTACTTCGGGTTTTTCCAATTCACCGACAGGGAATAATGTTTTTGATAAGGGGTATTGTCCTAGAGTATAAAGGAAATAACTTTGATCTTTATTATTGTCCTTTCCTTTAAGCAGAAAAAACTCACCGTTTTCTTCTTTAACACGGGCATAATGTCCGGTGGCAATTTTTTCTGCACCCTGAGAGAGGGCATAATCCAGAAAGACTTTAAATTTGATTTCTTTATTACAAAGAATATCAGGATTTGGAGTTCGCCCAGCTTTATATTCTGCTAAAAAATAAGAAAATACATTGTCCCAATATTCTGGTGCAAAATTGACCCCATGAAAAGGGATGTCCAGCTCTGCGGCAATACTTTGGGCATCGGCAAAATCTTCTTCAGCCGGGCAGTAACCGGCATCATCATCTTCGTTCCAGTTTTTCATGAAAATCGCTGAAACATCAAAGCCCTGTTGTTTAAGTAATAGAGCTGTCACAGATGAATCCACGCCACCGGATAAGCCGACGACGATTGCAGGTGTTTTTGATGCTGTGCTGTCTTTACTCATGGGGTGACCAACCGGAACGCCATTGTGATAATGGTATAATATGGGGACGTTTACCGTTATCTTCAAACCAGGAATCCACAGCAAATTCGGCGGGCTCATCGCTATTACCTGAATGTGCTTTCTCACGCATTGCACCCGAACTATGTGGCCAGCCGAAAATAAAAAAGCCTCGATTAACGTGATCCATAGGCTCATGCCATTTTAATAAGCCTTGTTTGTCCATAATGAGCAGGTAAGTTGTGGTATTGGTTGATTCATCAATACAATCTAATTGCCCATAAGAACCCATTGCCTGAAATAGACCGGCTTTATCGTGGGTGGTGTCGGTCATGACACCGACGATTTGTTCAAACTCTGCAATCGCATTGGCAATTTGCCGGCGTTCTTGTTCTGCTGAGGTGGTTGGTGGTTGGAAATGTTGGCTGATCTGCGCCCATTGTGTATCACTCAGTGATAATTGTGCCACTGTTTTGCAGCCCTGATTGTGGCACATGGAGAAATGTTTCACATCAGGATCGGTGATAACCTCTTCGCTGACAAAAGTATCTGCCATGGCTATAGTTGAAAGCATTAAAAAAAATAATGCACTCAGTCGTGTAAAGTAAGTCAGTATTTTGCTCATAGGGTTTTATTTAATGTTTAATTTACGGTATTCGCCAGGCTGCATCGTGTCTAATTGCCATTGACCAATTCGATGGCGGATTAGACGCAGAGTAGGAAACCCAACTGCAGCAGTCATACGACGTACTTGACGGTTTTTTCCTTCGCTAATGCTGAGCTCAATCCAGGTTGTGGGAATGTCTTTACGAAAACGTACCGGTGGTATTCGTGGCCAAATTTCGGGTTCGGATATTATTCTTGCCTTGGCGGGTTTGGTTAAACCGTCTTTTAAGCGCACACCCTGGCAAAGCTGTTTTAGTGCCTGTTCGTCAATTGCACCATCCACTTGTACCCAATAGGACTTTTCTTTGCTATGCTTGGGATGTGCAATCTGGTGCTGTAAGGCACCTGAATCGGTCAATAATAATAAGCCCTCACTGTCTCTATCAAGACGGCCAGCGGGGTAGACCTTTTTTATGTTGATATAGTCAGATAAATTTTCCCGACTGCTGGCATGTTGCTCATCGGTGTCTGTAAACTGACATAATACATTGTAGGGCTTATTAAAAAGAATCAGTTTAGACATAAAAATTTTGCACAATTATAGTTGAATCGTTAGTTGAATCGTTAACAATAAAAACAAGCATGGCAGTATAGCATTGTTTTAACTTATTTTTTAAGGATATTTTTAGGATGTTTTTAGGATAGTTGTAACGATTTATGCTAAGAGTTGCTTGAAACAAAGAATACTAAAATACTCATGGATATTAATAAACTTACCCGGCCAGATGGTCAATTGGATCTCTATAAAATATTGGAATTGCTGGTCGCTGACGGGCTGGTTTCAAAGGAGAATACTCAGGTTCTCAGAGCCTTGGACCAACATAATCAATATTCCAAACAACATCCGTTTTTAGTGATTACTGATCGCGGTTGGATGAGTTGTTCTCATCCTGAGCGACAAATATCAATGGATGAGTTGATGCAATGGTTAGCTGATAAAGTAGATATTGAAACTCGGCGAATCGATCCCTTGGTGATTGATGTCCATAGCGTGACTTCCTTAATGTCTTTTTCCTATGCCAAAAACTTCAATATCCTACCCTTAGAAGTGACTCATGATACTGTTTATGTTGCTACAGCACAGCCTTTTCAACTAGACTGGCAGGCAGAAATAGAGCGGATTTCTGGAAAAAACATCAAACTATTATTATCTAATCCGGATGATTTGACCCATTTTCTGGTAGAGTTTTATAGTGTTTCAAAATCGGTTACCAAGGCTAAATACCAGTCAGAAGATGAGATTCTGGGCATTCAGAATCTGGAACAATTAATTGAAATGGGGCGTGCTGGTAACCTAGATGCTGATAACAATCATATTGTGCGTATTGTTGATTGGCTATTACAATATGCCTTTGAACAACGTGCCAGTGATATCCATTTAGAGCCTCGTCGTGAACAGGCCAATGTGCGTTTTCGTATTGATGGTGTCATGCAGCAGGTGTATGAAATTCCTGCCGCAGTAATGAATGCGGTTTCTAGTCGTATCAAAATTCTTGGTCGTATGGATGTCTCTGAAAAACGTCGCCCACAAGATGGCCGAATCAAAACTAAAACCCCCGATGGTTTAGAAATCGAATTACGCTTATCGACCATGCCGACGGCCTTTGGTGAAAAACTGGTGATGCGGATTTTTGATCCTGAAGTGCTACAACGGGGCTTTGAATCATTAGGTTTTGGTAAGTCGGAAAATAAAGCCTGGCAGGAAATGATCAAAAAGCCCAATGGCATTATCTTAGTGACGGGGCCTACGGGTTCGGGTAAAACCAGTACGCTTTATACCACTTTACGGCAATTAGCCAAGCCGGAAGTCAATGTTTGCACGGTAGAAGATCCCATCGAAATGGTTGAACCCATGTTCAATCAAATGCAGGTTCACCAGAAAATTGAACTCGATTTTGCCCAGGGCGTTCGAACATTGATGCGTCAAGATCCAGATATTATCATGATTGGTGAGATCAGGGATAAAGAAACTGCAGAAATGGCAATTCAGGCCTCTTTAACTGGGCATCTAGTGCTATCCACTTTACACACAAATGATACCTTATCTGCTCTTATTCGCTTACAGGATATTGGTGTGCCACCTTATTTGATCCATTCCAGCATTATCGGTATTATGGCGCAACGTCTGGTACGTACCCTTTGCCCGCATTGTAAAGAGGAAACCACAATTGCTGAAGATGTTTGGGCTGATATGGTCAAACCCTGGAAAAGTGAGTTGCCGAAAAAAGTTTATAAGCCGGTTGGTTGTTTAGAATGTCGAAATACGGGGTTTTTAGGTCGTATTGGTTTGTTTGAAATGTTGCCTTTAACGACCGAGTTTAAAAACTTATTGGGGCGGGATGCCGATATGGAACAATTACGCCGTCAGGCAGTCAAAGACGGTTATAAACCATTACGCCTCAATGGCGCACAAAAAATTGCTAAGGGTGTCACTACCGTAGAAGAGGTTTTGCGGGTTTCTCCTGAGCCAATGATGTGATTAATTTTTTAAAATTTGTATCAATAGAATAGGATTTTTTATGTATAACAAGCATGGTATTTTTATTTTTTCTTGCCTGATGTTTTTTTCACAGCAAAGTTCAGCTTTAGGTGAACGATTGGGTGAAATGGCCAGTGATGTTGGCGATGCGGCGACTGAACTGGGCAAGTCGGCTGGCAAAGTAGCAACTGATGTTGGAAAATCGGCTGGCATTGGTGTCGATGCTACTGCGCTTGAGCGTGATGCCGATGCCGCACTGAATAAATTGTTAAAGTCTACTCCTGCTGCCGCTCAGTTAGCCAAAAAGGCCAAGGGTATTCTTATTTTTCCTAAAATCCTTAAAGCCGGTTTAATGGTTGGTGGCCAGCATGGTGAAGGTGTGTTGAAGAAAAATGGTAAGACCGTGGCTTATTACAATACTGTCGCGGGTTCTTATGGGTTTCAGGCTGGCGCACAAAGCTTTAGTTATGCGATGTTTTTTATGAATAGCAAGGCAATGGATTATTTGAATAGTAGCGATGGCTGGGAAGTCGGTGTCGGTCCAAGCATTGTCGTGGTTGACGATGGCATGGCACGTTCTATGACTTCAATGACAACCACCGAATCGGTTTATGTCTTTACCTTCGGTCAAGGTGGCTTGATGGCAGGTGCAGGTCTTCAAGGGTCTAAAATTAGTCAAATTCACCCCCAATAGTTTTTATTCAGCATTAGTTCATGTACTGGATAATAAGATATAATGACAGCATAAGACTCAGTGAGTAAATCATCGACCCAATGATGGTTTGCTCTTGATAATAAAAAATTAAGGTGTAAATATGAAAAACTCAATAATATTAAGTGGTCTGACCATCGTGACCATGTTAACCATCAATACAGCAATGGCTGAGTTGATGGTGTTTCCTTCTAAGGGACAGAGCAATCAACAAGTAGAACAAGATAAATTTTCCTGCTATGGCTGGGCGAAAGGACAGACCGGCTTTGATCCCATGAAAGCACCAACAACAACGACTGCTCCACCATCACAGGCTAAGAGAACAGGCGGTGTTGTTCGTGGTGGTCTTGGCGGTGCAGCCTTGGGTGCCATCATTGGTGATAGCTCAAAATCAGCTAAGCGCGGTTTGGCGGCAGGTGCTTTGATTGGTGGCGTGAGACAAGGTTCTGCGAATAATAGAACCGAACAGACAACCAAAGAATGGGAACAGCGTGAAGCGAATAATTACGCCAATAACCGTAATCAGTATAATCGTGCCTATTCTGCTTGTTTAGAAGGTAAAGGCTATTCAGTTAAATAGCGTGGTAATGTAGAACCGTAGGATGCTGCTGAGGTACGAAGCGCATCACAAATGCTACAAACTGAACGATACCGTTAATTATTAACCAGAACTTAGCTTGACGGGTGTCTATCCTAAATAGGCTTATTTATATAAAGAACCGTAGGGTGGGCATGGCTTTATCTGCCCACGCTGACTCAAGCGCTTATTATGTACACTTTCAGCGTGGGCACAAAAAGCGTGCCCACCCTACGGTCACAATTTTAAAAATATTCTTATTTACGGATGGACATTAATTAAGTCTTAATTAATTAAAGAGATCTTATGCACTTTAGAAAGTCACTTGTTACTACCTCCATATTATTAGCATCCATTTCTTTTTCGGGGCTTATTTCAGCCGCTGGGCTTTGGCTTTATGAAGGCGCTTCTCCCGAAGTGGGTACTGCTTCGGCAGGGCGTAATGCCATTGCAGATAATGCAGCAACGGCAGCATTTAACCCGGCAGGAATGACGCGTTTAGATAGAGATGAATTATTGGCTGGATTTCAGCCTATGTATGTTGATGCAAGATTTGATATTGATAATGGCTCGGGTTCAGGTGGTGGGAATGGTGGTAATGCCGGTGGTTGGGTGCCAGCACTGGCAGTTTACTATGTGCATGAATTAGCGCCAGACTTAAAATTTGGCCTATCCAGTGGCTCATATTTGGGGCTGGGTGTTGATTTTGGTACAGACTGGGGAGGGCGATATTTTGTGACCGATGGTGAGCTCCTGACCTTGCTGACAAAGGCTTCATTGGGTTATAAGGTCAATGATAAACTATCCATTGGTGGTTCTATTAATATGGTTTATAGCAAATTGACACAAAAAATTGCTTGGAATAACAATCCATTAAATATTGGTAACACAGCGGATGGCCAGATAAAAATTGAAGAATCCGAACTGAGCTTTGGTTTTGGTGTATCGATGCTCTATGAATTTACAACCATGACGCGAGTAGGTTTTATTTATAACTCCGAGGTTGACCTAGAGTTTGATGATGCTATCAGTACTAAGGGTATTTCAGGAATTACGGGCATTCCTGACTATTTTTTAGGTGATCCCAATGTTGATCTGGAAATGACTTTACCACAGGCTGTTTCGTTTAGTGTTTTTCACCAGCTGAATGATGACTGGGCTGTAGTAGGAAGCCTCGGTTGGCAGGACTGGTCAGCATTTGGCAAAACTGATTTAATTTTTTCTGGTGGTGCTCGAACGACTTATGATCGTAATTATGATGATACCTGGAATGCTGCAGTGGGCTTTCATTATCAATGGTCAGACAAGTGGAAATTAATGTCAGGTATTGCTTATGATAGTTCACCGGTGAGTGATAAAGATCGCACTATCGATTTACCTTTGGATAGACAGATCCGTTATGCACTCGGAGCTCAGTATGAATTGAGCAAAGACATTACCGTTAGTGGTGCTTATGAATTAATGGATGCGGGTAAAGCAAGTGTTAACCAGGCAGGGCTTGCTCGTCAGGGGGGTTTGGATGGTGAGTTTAAAACCAACTTTATTCATATATTTACCATTAATGCCAGTTGGAAATATTAATGTTTAAGGCAGTTTCTTTATCCAAGGCTGATTATTACTGAGGTAATCAGGCAGCGTTTCTAGGCTGGCTTTTGCTTTTGAGAAACTAGAAAAATGTCCCTGAACCAAAATATACCAAGGTTTATTGTGCCATTCAACCTGATAAATTTGACTGGATTTTGACAAATCATAGTGTTGAATAAAATCTTTAATGGATTCTTTTTTAGTGGCTCCCAGTAATTGCACGGTATAAAAAGACGTTGCATTGACATCTAATTTGATAATATCAATTTTGGTATTTTTAATGTGCCCTAAAGTCATATTATCGGTACTAGTGCCGGTATCAGTAAGAGCTACTTTACTTTTCTGCGCTTCGCTCGCAATATTTGCCAGCGAAGCAGTCACTTGAGAAGAGAATGTCTGTTGTTGCTTAATGGAATCTTGTAACTGTACTTTGACCTGTCTAATGTCACTGCTCAGAGCGCTAACATTATCGTTCAGGCTATCGACGTTTTTACTTAAGTCCAGTTGTTGATTCTGTGTTTTGTTTAATTCACTCTGAAGCTTGGTCATTTCTTCAGACACTTGTTGCTCATTGACGGGCTTAATATTTGAACTTGCTGTGGAAGTTTGTTTATTTAATCGCTCGCTTTTGAGCTGTTCTGTTTGCAGGCTAACCTGCTCTATAGAATCCCGGACTTGATTCAGTTGCTCATTGATAATGGCGCTATTTTGTTTTGTCAGGGCATTTATCTTGGTGTACGTTTCATTGGTAATCGCGGTTTTTATTTCACTGATAAGTGCTTCTTTGTTGCTAGCGCTTATTTCATCGCTCTCAAGCTCAAATGTCTGGGTGATGAATTCTTGATTTAATATAAGTAGGGTGGAGAGGGTGAAAGTAGAAACCAGCGCGATAGCAAACCATTTGCTACGCGTTTTAATTGTCTCACTGAGTTGGTTGATCTCGACACCCTGATCCTGTTGATAGCTGACCATTTTTTGTTGATGATTTTCAACGTGTAACTGATGGTTTTTTATGTCTTCTTGCCGGTTTTCAAGGTTCAGTTGTTGCTGTGCTAATTTATCTTGTTCTTGTCCCAAGTCATGATGATGGCTTTCAACACTCTGTTGACGTGTATCTAATTCTTGTTGATAACGTTCAAGGCCTTGTTGCTGTTGGGCAAGTTGTTGAATGTCAGTTTGCTCTTGTGCTTGAGCGGCCTCAATTTTTTGATCCAGGCTTAAAAATCCAGATTGTAGTTCATTTTCTAATGCAGTGAGATTGTTTTGAGTGTCAGAAAATTGTTCTAATGCCGCAGAAATCTGCTCTAATTGCTGCTCAGTGATCTCATTTTGAGCAATGAGTGGATCTAATTGGCTGAGTTGGACATCATGTTTATCTAATTGTTGCTGTTGTAGCAAGTATTGTTTAGATAATTCGTCATGATGTGCCTGATCAGTGTTTTGTTGTACCTGCATTTCACTGACCAGATTTTCCAGGTTAATGGACTTATTACTGGTTTCTTCAAGTTGTTGCTTGAGTGACTCCTGCGGTTTAAGCAATTTCTCATTGAGCTGTTTATCTAATTGCTCATCAAGTTGCTTGCTGATAGTTTTTTGAAACTGTGTTTTGAATGATGCTTGAGATTCAAGGATCTCAGTGCTAATTTGCAGTGCTAATTCAGCTGATTTCTGCTCATTTTGCTGTACTGATTCTTTCAGTGACGTTTGTTGTTCATGCTGTTGTTTTTGCTGCTGCTCTTGTTGAACTATCTCAAGTTGATTTTCGATGGCCTGAATTTGAGATTCTAAAGGGGCGAATTTATCATCTGTTGATTCAAGGTTTTTATTGAACAATGCTTGTTCAGCAACTTTGTCCTCAATTTCACTCATGGTGTGTTTAATCACATCAATGTTTTCTTGATGATGCACACTCTGTTGCTGGAAATTCTGGGTTTCCTGCTGCAGTGATTTTCTGATATTACTGGTATCAGTTTGTAATAATTTTATTTGTGTATCGTGGTTCTGTTGATTTTCATTAAGTGCCGTAATGGTAATATTAAGCTGTTTTAATTGCTCATTAAATTCATCGTTATTTTGCTCGGAATTATTAAAAGTATCCGAATATTCTTTGAGCTCTTCTTCAAAATCAGCAATTTTTTTGTATAAAACGTCATTATTTTCATTCAGTGTTTGCACCGATTCAGGCGGGGGAGTGGACTTGTTCTCAAGGGAAAGAATCTTTTGCTCTACCCGTTGGTTGAGTGCCTTAAAATGGGCAATTTCACTGGCCAGTTTCTCAGTATCCTGAACTAATAGGTCGTTTTTCTTTTCCAGAGAATATTTAATACGCAATAAATCGCTATTGAGAGCGGAGAGGGAAAGTGATTTTTCTATGCCTTCAGTACTTTTTTTGAGTCGAGACCGATTCTTTTTTATCTGAAAATGGTTTTTTTCTAGCTGGGTTTCATGTTGTTTTTGTTGTGACTCTACAGTCTCAACGCGATGCTCAAACTGATGATTTTGTTGCTTGAGAGTGGTGGTCTTGTGGCTTAAACGCGTAGTTTCTCGTTGGAGTGCTTCAAGTTGTTGTTTTTCAGCTTCTCGTTGGCTGACGAGTTTATCGAGTCGTTGTTGTATGTTTTTTAAAGCATTAAGTGATTTTTTTGCAGGCTTTTTTACAGGCGTATTTACAGACGCAGTTGTTCGTTGCTGATCAGCTTTAAGGCTTTTCAACTTTTTTTGAGCATTAATATTTTCTTTTTCAGACTTATTTTTTAATGCTTTTTTGTTCTTTTTATCATCCTTATTTTGGGATGATTTTGCCTTGCCCATTGCACATTCCTAGCAATTACTTTAATAAGGTATATTAAGTTTATAATAAATATAGATAATATTCCACAAAAGTGAAGCATTTAGATACATCATAAAGGATAAATAGTTAAGTTTTCCTATCATGATAGGGGAAAATAGATTGAAATCTGGCAATTTGAGTCACTTGTAAATAGGAGTAAAAAGCCCCATTAATGAGTGGTAGACAACATTTTATTTTATTATTTCCCTATAAAATTAATGGGTAATAGAAAGTTTTAAAAAACTTTTTTCAATAAAATAGAGAATTTTTTTTAGATTTAGCTAGACTTAAATAAATATGATTAACGTGACAAATTCAGATGAATGGTCTGATGACGAAATAAATGACGATGATGACGGCGCTGGCAGCACGGCGGTTGAAACCGCCAAGCCCAAGCTAAAAAAACCACGTATGTATCGTGTTATTATCAATAACGATGATTACACGCCAATGGAATTTGTGGTGCATGTGTTAGAGAATTTTTTCTCTATGGACAGAGCTAAAGCCACGCGAGTGATGATGGATGTCCATAATAGCGGCAAAGGGGTCTGTGGCCTGTTTACCCGTGATATGGCAGAAACGAAAACACTAGAAGTGAATAACTACTCAAAAAAACATAATCATCCTTTGATGTGTTCTATGGAAGTTGAATAATAGAATACACAATAAAAGGTTTTCGATAAGAGTAGTGTAAGCAGTAAATTTTGATAGAGGATAAACCATAGTGCTGAGTAAAGAACTCGAATTTACACTCAACCTTGCGTTCAAAGAAGCAAGGGAAAAACGTCATGAATTTATGACGGTTGAACATCTGTTGCTTGCTTTGCTGGATAATCCAGCGGCAGAAGAAGTGCTCAAAGCCTGTACGGTAGACCTCTCTCAATTGCGCACTGAATTGGTGATTTTTTTAGATGAAACCACACCCGTATTGTCTGAAATTGATGAGCGTGATACTCAGCCGACGTTGGGTTTTCAGCGGGTGTTACAACGGGCTATTTTTCAGGCGCAATCTTCCGGGAAAAAAGAAGTGAACGGGGCTAATGTGCTGGTTGCTATTTTTAATGAACAGGAATCTCAGGCTGTTTACTTGTTAGGTAAACAAGATGTTTCTCGGCTGGATATTGTGAGTTTTATTTCGCATGGTATTAGCAAGGTTGATGATAGCAATGCCGGTATGGACGAAGAAGAACGTGGTGCTGAAGGCGAATCTGCCGAAGGCGCTGCTGCTAAAGCCTCTCAAAGTCCTCTGGATCTCTATGCGGTTAATCTCAATGAACGTGCTCTGGCTGGCAAAATCGATCCGTTGATTGGGCGTAAAGAAGAAGTCAATCGTACCATTCAAATCCTTTGTCGCCGTAGAAAAAACAACCCTTTGTTTGTCGGTGAAGCGGGGGTGGGTAAAACAGCCTTGGCAGAAGGGCTGGCAAAGAAAATCATTGATAATGAAGTGCCGGAAGTACTGGAAGGCAATGTCATTTTTTCTTTAGATCTCGGTGCATTATTGGCCGGTACTAAATACCGTGGTGATTTTGAAAAACGCCTAAAGGCAGTTTTGAACCAACTGAAAAAAGAACCTAAATCGATTTTGTTTATCGATGAAATCCATACCATTATTGGTGCCGGTGCGGCATCAGGTGGTGCAATGGATGCGTCAAACCTAATTAAGCCGGCCTTGTCAACCAGTGATTTACGTTGTATTGGCTCGACGACCTATCAGGAGTATCGCGGTATCTTTGAAAAAGACCATGCCTTAGCGCGACGCTTTCAGAAAATTGATGTACCTGAGCCCACTGCAGAAGAGACCTATCAAATTCTTGAAGGTCTACGTTCACGCTATGAAGAATACCATCATATTAAATATACCAAACAGGCATTACGCACTGCGGCAGAATTGTCAGAACGCTACATTAATGAGCGTCACTTACCTGATAAGGCTATTGATGTCATTGATGAGGCAGGTGCTAATCAACAGCTCAAAGCACCGTCTAAGCGTAAGAAAACCATTGGCGTGAAAGAAATTGAAGCCATTATCGCGACGATTGCCCGCATTCCACCGAAAAATATCAGTACCAGTGATAAGAGTGCACTGAAGAAATTAGCGCGTAACCTGAAACTGGTTATACATGGTCAAGATAAAGCCATTGAGACGCTTGATGATGCCATTAAGATGACTCGGGCTGGCATAGGGCGGGATAATAAGCCAATTGGCTCATTCCTCTTCTCAGGACCTACTGGCGTGGGTAAAACCGAGGTTTCTACCCAACTTGCCAAATTAATGGGGATTGAGTTAGTCCGCTTTGATATGTCTGAATACATGGAGCGTCATACGGTATCAAGACTGATTGGCGCACCACCGGGTTATGTGGGCTATGATCAGGGGGGCTTGTTGACCGAAGCGGTGAACAAGCATCCTCATTGCGTGTTGTTATTGGATGAAATTGAAAAAGCCCATCCGGATGTCTTTAACCTGTTATTGCAGGTAATGGATCATGGCACGCTGACGGATAATAATGGTCGTAAGGCAGATTTCAGAAATGTGATTTTAATTATGACGACCAATATGGGTGCAGAAGCAATGTCGCGCTCATCCATTGGCTTTACCAAGCAAAATCATGCCTCTGATGGCATGGAAGCGATTAAACGTGGCTTCACGCCTGAATTTCGTAATCGTTTGGATGCTGTGGTGCAATTTTCTTCACTCTCGCCTGAGGTGATGATTCAAGTGGTTGATAAGTTTATCTTTGAACTTGAAACGCAATTGGCAGAGAAAAAAGTTGAGTTATACGTTGAAACCGATGCCCGTGAATGGTTGGCAAAAAATGGCTATGATGAGAAAATGGGTGCCAGACCAATGGCCAGACTGATTCAAGAAAGCATTAAGAAGCCACTCGCAGAAGCTTTGCTATTCGGGGAGTTAGAGCATGGGGGTAAGGTGACTGTTTCTGTTGCCGATGACGAACTTAAATTCGACTTGCAAAGTGAAGTGGGTAAAATCGACAAGGTACATTAAGTTTAGATAGTCTTAAACCTTTACCTTAAACAAAGGGTCTTAAACCATTACCTTAAACAAAGGGTCTTAAACAAACGGCCTTAAAAATACCTAGCAATAAAAAAAGCCCACACCATTAAATAAATGGTGCGGGCTTTTTTGTTGACTAGTATTTATTTAGCACGATAGGTAATACGACCCTTGCTTAAATCATAAGGTGTCAGTTGCACTGTTACCTTATCACCCGTCAGAATACGAATATAGTTTTTTCTCATTTTACCTGAAATGTGTGCAGTCACTACGTGACCGTTTTCAAGCTCTACGCGGAACATGGTGTTTGGCAATGTGTCAATCACAGTGCCTTCCATTTCAATACCTTCTTCTTTTGCCATAAATCTCTATATCTAATGTTAATAATTCGTTTAAACTGGAATTTCAAGGCGTGAATAGTGCCCCAATTAGAAAAAATTAGCAATACTTTATTACTATTTAATTGATAATTAGTGGGGAAAAAGGTTTTTTCTTTGAACTTAAGCGGTTTTAGAATGTCTCCAGGGGATTTGTGCCCAAGAAACATAAGGTTTTTCAGTGGCTTCGACAATGACAATGCCCATGCCGATCAGTTGAGCGAGAATTTCAATATCCGGCTCAGATAATTGTTCTTGTAGTAGTGCGAGTTGTGCGCTATTAACAAATAATAGATTAGGCCTGAAACCATGTTGCTGTTCATACCTCACTGTTAAGTGATTTATTTTACTAAGCATTCACATACCTGAATTGACTGACTGAAGAAGTGCTGCGATTAACTTTATTATCGTCCTCAGTAGAATAAGCTTTAGCGGTTTTGTTAAATGCTGTGAGATATTTTGAATAAAATTTGATGTTAAATCAGATCCTTATCTTGCTTGCTTGTTAAGGATGTTAGCTAAAGTGTCAGTATAACAATGACTTGTTAATACATGTTAAAGCAAACTAAGAGGAGCATCGTGCCAGCTATGATTATAGTAATATTCCAGTGGTTGATAGTTTTCTTTATAACTCATTTTCTGGCAGTCTTTAATCCAATAGCCAAGATAGAGCCATTGTAGTCCGCGACGCTGGGCTTCTTCTACTTGCCATAATACCGAAAAAACACCCAGACTGCGGCTTTTATATTCATCAGCGGGATTAAAAAAAGTATAAACAGCAGACAGACCATCATCGACAATGTCGGTGACCGCGACGCCTAATAATTGTCCTTCTTCACGCATTTCAAAGAATGCGGTCTCACTCCATTTTGAAGTTAGAAACTCCAGATATTTATCATCATCCGGCTCATCCATACCACCGCCTGCATGTCTGGAACGCACATAATCGGCATACATTTGATAGTGTTCAGCATCATAAAGAGGGGATTTTTCTTCAATCGTGATGAGCTTGTTTTTATTTTTACAGCGTTTTTGAGAACGGCTGAGAAGAAAATTTTGTACGTTTAAACGTACCGGCGTGCATTCCTGACATTTCTTACAATACGGCGTATAGATATAGCTACCGCTACGACGAAAACCTTGCTGGATCAGTTCGGAATATATTTCAGCCGTTAATTCGCGTTCAGGATCGACAAATAGGCTATTGGCCTGACGATCAGGTAAATAACTACAATCGTGATCGGCTGACAAGTATAAATTAATCGGTTTTTTTAAAAAATTGCGATCCATATCAGACATTCATATTATCCATGCACTAATTCCTCTACATCTTTTATATATGCTTGGGCATGCTGTTTAATGAGTTCAAGAAACTGCGCTCTGGAAATTTCTTCAGCGCCTAAACTTAATAAGTGGTCAGTGGTTACCTGACAGTCTATTAAAGCATAGCCGGATTTTGTCAGTTCGTCCAGCAGATGCACAAAGGCAAGCTTGGAAGCATTGCTTTGATGGGAAAACATCGATTCACCAAAAAAAACCTTGCCCAGAGACAAACCATAGAGTCCACCGACTAATTGCCCCTTATGCCAATATTCAGCACTATGAGCAATACCTAAGTGATGTAAGTGTAAATAGGCTTGCCGCATTTCATCGGTGATCCAGGTACCATCCTGATCTTTTCGTGCGGTTTGCGCACAGGCGCTGATCACCTGTTCAAATGCCTGATCCATTGTGGTGCTAAAAACTTGTTGACGGATCAGCTTTTTGAGGCTTTTTGAAATATGCAGCTTTTCTGGAAATAATACTGCTCTGGGATTAGGACTCCACCATAAAATGGGCTGGCCATGACTATACCAGGGGAAAATACCTTGTAGATAGGCACTGATGATGCGCTGAGGTGATAAATCACCGCCGACCGCCAATAAGCCGTCTGGATCAGTCAGGGCATTATCAGGGTGTGGAAATTCTAAGTTGCTGTCATCAGGGTTTAACCAGACTGGGTATTGGTTCATGGTTGAATTTTTTTAGGTTTAATCTTCATTGTGTAAAGAGGGTTGTCTAATATAGCATAGTGGCAGGGGATGCATTACAATCAATCGCTTATTTTTTTAATTTATGTTAATAGAGTCTATATGCCCGATCTGACGGTAAAAAAACTGAATTTATCTGCAATTTCGCCTAATTTTAGTCAATCCTTTGATTTTTCTGTGCCTGCGGGTACTTGCCTAGGTTTAACCGGGCCATCAGGCATAGGCAAGTCGGTATTGCTTAAAGCATTGGCAGATATGTTGGCCCATGAGGGTGAAATCTTTTTAGATAATATTGAATCACAAACTATTTCAGCTCAACAATGGCGGCGTAAAGTGGCCTTGTTGCCCGCAGAAAGTCAGTGGTGGTGTGAAACCGTGGGAGAACATTTTACCCACTATGATGAGGCCTTATTTGCTCATTTGGGTTTTAAAGAAGCAGTAATGGACTGGCAGATCAGTCATTTATCCAGTGGTGAAAAACAACGACTGGCCTGTATCCGGCTCTTAATGAATCAGCCTGAGGCATTATTACTGGATGAACCCAGTGCCAATTTAGACTCTGAAAATCGTGCGCAATTGGAATGGCTAATCAATGACTATCAGCAGAAACACCAAATACCGATTGTTTGGATCAGCCATGATAAAGTGCAATTACAGCGAGTTTGCCAGCAGTTATTAGTGCTTGAAAAAGACCGTTATGAGCTAATAGCATTGCTGCCAGATGCCATTCAACAGGACTCAATATTATGATACATTTAACGGCCTGGGATCTGGCCATTGCCTCGGTGATGATTATATTATTAGCCATCACCAGCTTTTTGTTAAAACTTAATATCAGCAAGCAATTGCTTATCGCCGCCACGCGTAATGTGATTCAGCTCTTACTGATTGGCTATGTATTAAAAATTATTTTCAATAGTGACAACTTATTCCTCTTAGCCAGTATTGCCACAATAATGTTATTAGTGGCAGGCTTTGAAATTAACTCTCGGCAAAAATATCCTTTAAGACGTTGGATTGGTTTTAAAATTGGCACCAGTGCCTTGTTTATTTCATCTTTTACCATGGCATTGCTAACGCTCATGGTGATTGTTGCTCCCACACCCTGGTATTCACCACAATATGCCATTCCTCTATTAGGGATGTTATTGGGCAATACCATGAATGGAATTTCTTTGGGAATGGACAAATTAAATCAGAGTGTATACCAGCAACGACTGGTGATTGAACAGCGGCTGATGTTAGGGCAAAGTTATCAAGAAGCCATTCAGGAAATACGCGCAGAAAGTATTCGCACTGGCATGATCCCCATTATAAATTCCATGGCAATTGCGGGACTGGTAAGTTTGCCGGGGATGATGACCGGACAAATTTTATCAGGCACACCGCCAGTGGAAGCGGTTAAATATCAGATCTTGATATTTTTTCTAATAGCTGCCGGAACGGGCTTTGGTATCATGTTAGCGGTATGGATGATATCCAAGCGCTTATTTGATGATCGACAGCGCTTGAATCTGAATATTTTACAAACGAAACGCTGAGTCTATCAGCTAGTCAATAATGGGGATTTAAATTAATGATAAAAAAAATAGCACAAAGATTATTGTTATTATTGGTTTGTTATTTTTGTAGTGGGACGATGGTCTATGCCAGTAATGTACTGACCGAAACTGCCCCCTGGGGTTCAGCAGATGTTTTGGATATCCAATATAAACCGGAAAAAGTGCTCTATGATATGATTTCGGGAGACAAGGAATATCTTATTCGTGTGTTGGACAGGCTTGCCTATCTTAATAAGCTGTACGGTTCAGATACCTTTGATGCGTCGATTGTGGTGGTGATCCACGGCGAGGCGATTCCATTTTTTGCTATTGATAAAACCCAGCAGCATCAAGATATGATGGCACGGGCACAAAGTTTGACTGTCGGCACAGCAATCGAATTTAGAATGTGTCGTGCCTCGGCTAAATTATTACACTATGAACCGGAAAATATTCATGGCTTCGTGCAAATGGTGCCTATGGCTGATGCTGAAATTATCCGCTTACAAGCGGATGGATATAGCTATATGCACTAATTTATTTTTTCGGACGAAAGGCTTTAATCACGCTTTCATCGCATTCAAGAAATGGCCCGTCAATCAGATCAATGCAATAAGGAATAGCAGGAAAAACTGCATCCAGACATTCTCTAATGGACTTAGGCTTGCCCGGCAAATTGACGATCAATGACTGCCCACGAATCCCTGCTGTTTGACGAGAAAGAATAGCAGTCGCTACATATTGTAAGCTCACCTGACGCATGAGCTCACCAAAGCCGGGCATCATTTTTTCACAAATATTTTCAGTTGCTTCGGGTGTGACATCACGTTTAGCAGGGCCTGTGCCACCAGTGGTAACAATTAAACAGCACTGTTCCTGATCGGCTAGCTCGATCATGGTTTGTTCTAAATCTGCTTGAACATCGGGAATCACACGATAAACAGGCTCCCATTCAGAGGTCAAATAATCTGTCATGGTGTCAATAATAGCCTGTCCGGATAGATCTTCATAAATACCGGCGCTGGCGCGATCAGATGCAGTGATAATACCAATTTTAGCTTTCATACATTATACTCGTGATATCGATTTAGGGCTGTTGTATACCCATGACACTTGGAAATGCAGGCTTCGTTATTTTAGGTTTAACTAAAAGCCTCAATCATGTAGTACTTATACAATCAATCGGCTTTTAGTCAAAATGCCTCGCTACATTTCCAAGTGTCATGGGTATATTGCAATTTTTGTTGCAAAACAGTGTATTCTTTTGTAGAAATTAAGTAAATATTTATCTTGGCCAATCAATAGATGATTTTCGGCTAAATGAGAGTTGGATTTATAATGAAATTGTTTTTGTGTTTAATGCTGGCCTTACTCGCTAGTCTGGGCAATGGGGCACTTTGGGCCAGTGTGTTTAATTTGCCGGACAATCCGAATGAAAGTGTCGTGGGGCTGGTGCCTGAAACGCCTTTTTATACGACCGCTAATGAGGAAGACACCTTATTAGATGTGGCACGACGCTATAACATTGGTCAAAATGAAATTTTGCTGGTTAATCCTGATGTTGATCGTTGGCTCCCCGGTACAAAAAAACAAATTTTAATCCCCAGTAGTCGAGTATTACCTGACACGCCAAGAAAAGGTTTGACGCTTAATTTACCTGAATATCGGCTGTATTATTTTCCCGCTGATGGCAAAACAGTGAGTACCCATCCCGTGAGCATTGGTCGCCAGGATTGGAATACACCGCTGGGGCAAACCAAAATTGTCACTAAACGCGCCAATCCCACTTGGACGCCACCTGCTTCAATCAAAAAAGAACATGCAGAAAAGGGTGAAATCCTACCCGATGTTGTACCTGCCGGCCCGGATAACCCCTTAGGTTTATTTGCCTTGCGCCTGGGCATCCCCGGCTATTTAATTCATGGCACAAACAAGCCCTATGGTGTCGGTATGCGGGTCAGCCATGGCTGTGTCAGAATGTATCCCGAAGATATTGAAAAATTATTTCCAGAGGTCAAAGTAGGCATGCCAGTCAATATTGTGAACCAGCCGGTAAAAGTAGGCTGGCTGAATAATAAAATTTATATTGAAGTCCATCCCCAATTAGAAGGCGAAGAGCTGCCTTATGAACAACTTTATGAAAAAACCATGGCATTAATTCGGCAAGCCTTTTTTAAGCATAATCCACAACAAGCATTAGTCGTTGAAGCACAAGCTCTAAGAGATGCTTTAGAGAAAAAAAATGGTTTACCTGTTGCAATCACACAGGCTATTGAAGTAAAGAGTGATCCGGTAGAGGCTTTATTTTAAAGGAGAGGCTAATATGCTCATGATACTTGGCAATGCAGGCTTCATTCTCTTTGTTCAGAGATGTAACTAAAATCCTCAATCATGTAGTAATTATACGCCCAGAGTAAGTGCCCTTGGGATGCATTTCCATGTCTCATGGGGATAATCCGTATTCTTGGTGCTTGTAAACTCCATGTCGAAGAGTGATCTCGCCATAAAAATTAGGTGTATTTAGGCTAAAAATTATTTATTGCTTTTATTGAGATAAGCAACTAATGAAACTAAAGTGCTTAAACTTATCCTGCATGGCAGCTTACTAGGATATTGTGTGGGCTTTCAAAATAGTCGTAATGTATTGAGCTTTGCTGATGAACTGTAAAGTTTGTTTGCTATTACTCAGAGTAAAGTGCTACTAATCTCAATACAGGTTTTAATTGGTAGCCACATTTCATGGCGAGAATCATCATCAGGATCCGCTGATAAAAAACCATATTGCTGATAAAAGGGAGTAACTTGCGGGGGCATTGGGTCAACAAACAAGCCTATGGCTGAGATTTGTTGTGCGACTAACACTGTTCTATAAATGGCATCAATTAATAATCGTTCACCTAGACCTTGCCCTTGTTGTGATCGATCCACAGCGAGACGGGCCAATTTTACTGCATTGAGTGGCTGAGGATATTTTTTATAATGCTTGTGGGCTGGTGGTGTGATAACTGAGTATCCAGTCAGTGTTTGATAACCGATGATTGTATGGGGTGAGGCGTTTCGACAGGCTACATAGGTTTTTGAAATGTGCTTTATAGCCTTCTGTCGTGCTTGTTGTTGTAAGAACTGATTTAATTTTTCAATACCACAATCAAATGCTTTGCGATCATGCTGTTGGTTTATGGCTTCAATTATTATGGACATTCACAGTATCACTGTAGTGCTGGGCGGCCTTGAGCAGTTTCTTATTTGCTTTGGGGGGATTATCCAAGGCTGTAAATAGAGTATCTGTACCCATCATGGATAGGTGTAATGTTTCGCTTTGCTCTATTACATTACGCGCTTTTTCCATTGCAGACTCTATAAGGAATTGTGAGAGGCTTGTGCCGGAGTAATTAGCTGCTCGTTGTATGATTTGTTGTATCTCTGTGGAGGTTCGTGCAATCAAACGGGTTTCTTTACGTTGTGTTTTGCTAGTCATAATTTCACTTTTATATTTGATTTCAGAGTGTAGGTGCCACTATGGCATACAAGTCAAACTATTGTCAATATGTGTTCTATTTTAGTGCTCATTTTTTTGTTCCCCGTTAGGTTAGCTCTTATATCTTAACCTATTGTTAAGTTTTTGGGGTCCACTATAGTCTGCAACTTTGTCATTTGAATGAACCCTAAAAAATGAATATTCTCTGGTTTTGAATGGCCGCTTTCTCACTTTTAACGTAAGTTCTTAAAAAGGTGACTATAGCTCCCTTGGGACGTTAGCTGCAGGTCAAAAAATATATTTTACTTGAACTATATCAAATACCGATATATAGTATTCTTATGATTACTAGTATTGCCAATCAAACAACACAAGACATTTATGATGGTATAAGCTTAAAGAAAGCTAGGAAAATTCCTGAGTTTCTCCATAGCAAAGCTTGCAGGTTGATGGATCAGCTTGATGCTGCCGAGACTCTTGAAGATATGAAAATACCACCTGGAAATCGCTTTGAACCATTATCAGGTGACTTGAGTGAGTATTTTAGTGTCCGCATCAATAAACAATGGCGAGTGATATTCAAATGGGATGAAGCTCAAAAAAATGCCTATGATGTTTATGTTGACGATTACCATAAAGGATAATGAACCATGCTACCTAAAAAAAGACCACCAACCCATCCAGGGGAAATGTTGTTAAAAGAATTCCTTGAACCGGCTGGTATGACACAAACACAATTTTCTCAGCATATTGGCTGGACTTACGCACGCTTGAATGAAATTATTAACGGCAAACGGGGTGTCAGTGCCGATTCAGCTTTGACCTTGAGTGAAGCATTGGGTAATACGCCTCAATTCTGGCTTAACCTGCAGCGTAACTGGGAGTTATGGCATGCCCTGCAAACCCATAAAGAAGTGAAGCCATTATTACTTAAAGCATCATAGAAAGAAGAAAATGGCTGATATTGACTACTATCTACAAGCTGTAAGCAAAAATAATACCCGACGTAGCTATCAGTTTAAGTACAAAGAGCCATATATGGACGCTCCATGAAAGTTTAAAATCAATAAAAAATATAAATTCCCCTAATAAGAGCAGAAACAGTAAAATTCAGGCAAAACTCTCCCTGCAAGGCTTTGCATGATAGCCTAAAAAAACAAATCGATTAGTTTTAAGAGCTGAATTCAGGAGATGTGATAAACGTGGAATGATTGCTTTTAAACAATTTCCGGCAATAATTAATCCCTCGCACCCAATGTTTATTCTGTTTTTTGCAGAGTGATTTTAATTATTCTTCAGGCCAGACAAAGGAATGAAAGCCTTTAGAATAGCCCTGAACGGTTCCCATCTAAGTGTCCTCATTAAGTTGCAGTTTTTGCAAAATGCTGGGCGTATTGGCATCAATCGAACCCTGCTTGTCCGCCCTGACAATACGACCTGTCCAGTCTGCCAGTTCGAGATAATTTTGCAAAGCAAATGCAATGCCATTCTCTTTGAGTGAGTTGCCAATAAATGATAATAGCTTAACGGCAGGGGTGGGCTTGAGTGACTAGCATTGCTTGTTTCAGTGACTTGCTCAATCCGTTGCTTAATCGACGTATACTCAGTACAGACTGTCCAATTTTTCTAGAAACTGCGTACCATCGCCATAATCGATGATCCAATCACTGATGATTTCCAGTGTGTCAGCAGAGCTGGCCTTAGAAATACTGACCTGTGCCTGAAATGCTGTTTGTTCATCAAAGCGGCGTCGGATCAGGCGTAATAAGAGTATCTTTTCTCTTTCAAGCCCTTGTTCAAGCCCTTGTTCAAGCCCTTGTTCAAGCCCTTGTTCAAGCCCTTGTTCAATACCCTGTTCAAGCCCTTTTCGCTCAAAAGAAGTGACATAGTTCATTTGGTTTTCCTCTTCCAGTTTCTCTAATTCAAGGGTTAATGCATTTTCTAGCGCTTTGGGTAATACCATTAACCAGTCAATAAAGCAAAACAGCTCAAGAATTTGCTCACGTGCGAGTCCTCGCTGATATAAACCTTTCATCAAACCCAGCTTGGACTCTTTGAGTTGTTGTGGCTTGTGCTTGTTCGCCAACGCTTGCAAGTGGGCCATGACAACTATGGCGAATAAGTTGTCGCTTTGTTCCAGTTCGGCCCAGCGTTGCTTATAATCCCAGAGCTTTATTACTGGGAACGTAAAGCGGGTTTCACAGCCCCAGAGTTTGCGCTGATATTCCCCCTGTTTATGGTGACTGCGCTGTGGTCTGGGCTCATGGGTCAAAATAGCCAGGCTGACCACCTCTTTGTTATAACGCTCAAGAATGCGAAAATTATAGACATACATGCGTTTTTCAAAATCAGGGTCATATTGGCTTTGTACTTCAATATGAATCAATACCCAAGTACAGTGTCCGTTTTTTAGCCAGACCTTGACCAGTTTATCAGCATAGCGTCGTCCAATTTGGGCATCACGGTTAATTTTTTCCAGTTCTTTGTCTAAAAACTCATAAGGTCTGTTCCAGTCAATCTCCTGACTGATATTGACAAAGAAAAAGCCCATAAAATCCACAAATAAATGCTCAATGGCTTCTTTCCATGGGCTGTCATAATCGGCGCGAGGTTTTTCTTCCATAAAAATCCCTATAAATCATTTTAGCGTGTTTTCTGCCCGTTTGTCTGTAGCTTGGGTGAATAAAATATTATATCACACTGACTTTGACCGGTGGGGGATTCAATACTAGGATGAGAATTTTTTGATTGCATTGCATGAGGTTCACTTATTTGTTAACCTTAACAAATGAGAGAAATTCATTTTTATCGAACAGAATCTGATTTTTGTCCAGTTGAAGAGTTCTTAGATTCATTAACAGCTAAGCAAGCACAAAAAGCTACTTGGGTTATGCAACTTATTGAAGAAATTGATGTTGTTCCAGTTCAATACTTCAAGAAGTTGGTAAATTAGAATTCAAGTAGGTAACAATATCTTTAGAGTTTTAGGATTTCTTGATGATCAACGTTTAGTTGTTTTGAATCATGCCTTTCAAAAAAAGACACAAAAAACACCAAAGAAAGAAATCAAAATAGCAGAAAAACGTAAGAAAGACTATTTGAGGAGAAGGTGATTTTATGAGTGACTTAAAAAAATACATTGTCAAAAGAAAAGAAAGAGATAGTGAGTTTGCTGAAAATTTTAATGATGGTTACCAAGCTTTTAAAATTGGTGCTGTTTTACGGCAAGCAAGGGAATCTTCTGGTTTGACCCAAGAACAATTAGCTGAAAAATTGAATACAAAGAAATCAGCAATTTCCAGAATTGAAAATCATGCAGAAGATATCCGTTTGTCTACCTTAGAAAAATTTGCACACGTACTTGGCAGAGAGCTTGAAGTCTCAATTAAAGAAATAAAGTGCCAACCAGAAAGGTTTTAAAGCTACCCACTTAACGAAAGTTAATATCAAAGGGTCAACCAGCTGATTCTTGAAGAGCAAGTTCAAGTGATTTTGGCTGTTTCAAGTGATTTTTGTCATTTTGTATTTCCTATCATTTTAGTTTCTCATGTTAACTTTAAACAGATGAAGAGAAAGGGCTTTGCCCTCTGGAACGATAGAGCCGTTCCATTCACCCAAGGTATTTTCACAACGGTAATGATCCTGTTACAATATCTTCACGGCACAGGCTGAGGAGCCGATGGCCGTCAACGGTAATGGGCGGCATTTATGTCGCCTTTTACCCCTCTTCAATCAATCGATTTAAGCTATTTCCTGCTGTATTTCATAATCGACTGGTGACAAATAATCATTAGCCGAATGAAGTCGCTCCCGATTATAAAATACCTCAATATATTCAAATATTGCCTGCTTTGCTTTCTACTCTGGTTTTGAATCGACAATGGTGCGTCAATTCAGTTTTCAAACTATGAAAGAAGCTCTCTGAAACAGCATTGTCCCAGAATTTCCTTTAAGCTTTAGACTGAATTATTCCATGCGTACTTCACAAACTGTTTCCCTTGATCCGACAATATTTTTCTATGACTATCAGAGGCATATTGGCTACCTCGGTCAGTATGCCAAAGCAATCCATCCATTGGTTTACGCTTCCATATGGCCATCAGTAAAGCATCATTGACTAGCTTGGCTTTCATTCGCTCATCCATCGACCAGCCAACAATTTGCCTAGAGAATAAGTCAATGACTAATTTGACAATATAACCATGTATTCCTTGGTGGCAATATAGGTAATATCACCACACATAGTAGCGATCAGGTTGAGAGACAGTAAACTCTCTTTCACATTAGTATTACCGATATACAATGGTATTAGTTTGCTTATCATGAGCAGGTAAGCAAAGCTCTTGATACAGCATTTTATTTTGCCCACCCTTATTCTTCATGGGAGCGAGGGTTAAATGAAAATACTAATGGACTGATTAGACAATATTTTCCTAAAGATACAGACTTTAAAGAAGTGACTTCATTTTCTTTTACAACATGATGGAAAAACTTAATAATAGACCTAGAAAGGCACTCGGCTTTCAAACACCATTCCAGGCAATGAAAAAATCATTTGCAAGAACTGGAATTTCCTGCCTGATTCAGAGTTGAATCCGCGTAACATTTTATGGGTTTTTTGCAAATAACGCTGTGGCTGAGCTATATTCTAAGATGAATATAGCAATCGGTACACTGTCATTGCATAAAAAAAATATGAAAGAAGCTTCTGCTTTGAAAGTAAGAGAATATGTTGCTTATGGTTTGCCTGTTATCCTTGGTTATATTGACTCTGATTTAGATGGCTGTGATTTTATTTTGAATGTTGGAAATTATGAACGTAATATTCATGATAATTTAAAGAAAATAAAAGAATTTATAAGGTTTTGGAAAGATAAAGAAATTAAATATGATATGAAACATATGACATGTATAATAAAGAGAGTCAACGTATTGATTTTTTAAAGAAATTATAGAATCAAGAAGCTTGCATACATAGCAAAAAAAAGTACCAAAGATGATAGCTAATAAAAAAATGTTGATGTCTTTATCTTTACAAATAATTTCCCTTTTAAACCCGGTGAAAATTTTTGGATTTAGAAATAACGCATCTTTCTAAATGTTTTAATACAATCACACTATTCCCATTTAAAAAATCAGAGCGTTTGTATAAAATTCCTGAAAATGCATCTTATACTGATGACTTAATTAATGCGAATCCTTTTCTTTTGCTATTAGCTTTTATAAAAATGTTTTTTCGAGGCTATTTTATAAAGAATTACTCTTGTTAAGAAGAAAATATTTCTTAACAAATTTATATAAATCAATTGTGTTTTTTACTAAAGCAATCTTTATAAAAGAACGATTAAAAAAAATCATTGTTTCTAGGAGTGTTTCCTTAGATTCGACTCTCTTTTATACTTATTGGTGTACTTCCGCCTCTTTAGGTTTATGTCTTCTAAAAAATGAATTTCCAAATATCAAAGTGGTTTCTAGAATTCATGGCTATGATTTATATGATTATCAACATAAAACAAATTATATTCCTTTTCAAAAGCTACGCTGGAAATGATAGATCGATTATACTGTGTTTCATATGATGGATATGAGCATTTAACTGATAAGTTTTACATGGATATTCCTGGCCTCCGCAAGAAATTATTTGTTATTAAACTGGGTACTATAACAAATAATTCTAAAAAAATTAATTGTCTTACTGAAGATGTGTTTAAGATTGTATCATGTTCAAGCATTATTCCTTTAAAGAGGCTTGACTTGATAGTTGATGCATTATCTGAGTTAAATGATATAAAAGAAGAAATCGAATGGCATCATTTTGGAAGCGGTTCAGAAATGCGTGTTATTGAAGATGGCTTATGTAAAATAAATAATGTTAATATTAATGTCTTTTTTAATGGGCATTTGGAGAATGAAAAAATTCTAGAACGATATCAATTGGATAAGTTTAATCTCTTTGTTAACGTAAGCGATAGCGAAGGAATCCCTGTCTCCATAATGGAAGCTATGAGTTTTGGCATTCCTTGTCTTGCTAGAAACGTCGGGGGTATTTCAGAAATCATAAATTCTGAAAATGGATATTTATTGGAAAATGAAATTGATGCCAAATATCTTTCGAACGTATTGAAAGAAATAATTTTTTCAAGAGAAAAATTAAATATTAAAAGTTTTAATGCATTTAAAACTTGGGAAAAACATTTTAATGCAGACATTAATTTCCCACTTTTTTCCAAGTCATTATTAGATTTTATTTTATCTTTTAAGGCTTAATTAAAAAAATAGGAGTTAAACTTTTAACTTATGTGCGGCTTGACAGCAATTATTGCTACAAACTCAGTAAATATAAATGAATTAATTTCTATGAATGATACTATTATTCATAGAGGTCCTGATGATGAAGGCTTTTTTAAAATCTTTTTCTTCTGATTTATCAATGACTTTTTCGAGAGATAAACATGATTTTAAGCATTATGATGAAGAATCTTACAAACAGTTTAATGTTGGTTTAGGGCATAGACGCTTATCTATTCTTGATTTGACATCTGCCGGGCATCAACCGATGACTTCGCATGATAACAATTTGACAATAATTTTTAATGGTGAAATATATAACTACAAGGCATTACGTGTCTTATTAAATAAAGAAGGATTTATTTTCAAGACTCAAACTGATACGGAGGTTATTTTAAATGCATGGTCTTTTTGGGGGAATCTTGCATCTCCAAGCTTGAAGGAATGTTTAGTATTATCATTTTTAATAATAAAACTAATACTCTTTATGCTATTCGTGATCGCTTTGGAATAAAACCTCTTTATTACTTTCAAAATGATAGAGGCATATATTTTGCTTCAGAAATAAAACAATTTATGGCTATAAATACATGGAAAGCAACGCAAAATTATCAAATTGTTTATGATTTTTTAAACTGGTCACTAATTGATCACACGAATGAAACTTTTTTAAAGGTGTATACCAGGTTCTTCCCGGAGAAATACTTAAACTTACTATATCAAATAAAAAAATTAATACTTTGAGAAAAATGTGGTACAGCTTATCATTTAGTTTACCTTTTTAGAATATAATGATGAAAAAAATAGCTATAAGGATTTATTTGTCAATTCTGTTAGTATGCATTTACAAGCTGATGTTTCAGTAGGTTCTTGCCTCTCTGGAGGAATTGATTCATCCTCAATTGTGGGTGTTATTAATAGTTTGAAAAAAAACAATCAAACTCAAAAAACTTTTTCTGCATTATCCCATGATCCACGGATTGACGAGTCAAAATGGATTGATTGCGTTGTAAAGGCTCAGAGTTTAGATGCATATTTCATTACACCAACTGCTAGTTTATTGGAAAACTCTTTAAATGAGCTCACCTATTCACAAGATGAACCCTTTCGTTCAACAAGTACATTTGCACAGTGGTGTGTTTTCAAGTTAGCTCATGAACAAGGAGTTAAAGTGATGATTGATGGTCAAGGGGCTGATGAACAATTAGGAGGCTATGCCTCCTTTTGGGGCGTTTTACTTGCAGAAAAGATTTGTAAGGGGCATTGGAGTGATTTTTCAGAGGAATATAAAGCTATTCTAAAAAATTCGGGCTTATCATATTTTTCTTTGTTTCAACGGGTTGTTAATCCATTTGTAAAAGGTCGTTTTAGTGGTATCATTCGAAACATTATTACGGATAATAAAATAACACCCCCATGGTTTGATTTTAAAGAATCACTGGTTGATAAACGAGATCCTTTTTTGTTGCTAAATTCTCGTACGTCTTCTTTTCAACAATTTAGTATAGCTCAAACTAAATCTATTAATTTACAATCATTATTACACTTAGAAGACCGAAACTCTATGGCTCATTCTGTTGAGGCAAGAGTCCCTTTTTTGGATCATAATTTAGTGGAAAAAAGTCTTTCTCTACCAACAGAGTATAAATTCAAACAAGGGGTGTCTAAACGTATTTTGAGAGATGCAATGAAAAACTATATTCCTGAAAAAATTTACAATCGTCATGATAAGATAGGTTTTTCCACCGCCGAAGAGATTTGGATGAAGTCAGAAGCTAAAGATTTTTTTTTACAAATGATAACGCAGGCAATAGAGCATCCATCATCTGTAGTAAATAGTAATATTCGTTCTAATATGAATGATATTTTTTCTGGAAAAAAGAGTTTTTCTCAATTGCCCTGGAAAATTATTAGTTATGGAAATTGGTTGAAATGTTTTAATGTTAGCTCATAAACCTGTAAAAGTTTGCTTAATTGGTGGGTCTGGTAGGTCAGGGACAACGATAGTATCAAAGATGTTTGCTAAGCATCCAGATTTAACGGACGTTCCCGAATGGCGTTTTTTAATCGATCCTGATGGCATAATTGATTTTCTCAACAATTCTGATTTTTGGTCGCCTTATCATTATGATGTTTATATTAAACGCTTAAATGCTTTATTGCTTAAAACTGCTAAATCTTCCTGGTATGATAAATTATTACGTTATATAGACGAACAGATATTTATAAAAACTCACTTTAAATTTAAAGTTACAGCAGCATATTCGGGGGTTTCTGTTTCTAAGATATCACCACAATTTTTGTTTCATGTTGAAAATTTAATTACACAACTTAATCAATTTCAATATAAAGCACGTTGGATTGGATTGGAACGTGGGGGAACACAAGGAATGTATTATCACTCTCATTTTAATAGGGATAAATTAATTAAAATTTTGAGAGTGTTTTTATTACAAGTTATGCAAGATGTTAACGCTAGGCAAAATAAATTATATTATCTTGAAAAAAATACATGGAATATCCTTTGGTTTGATAAAATTCTTGAAATATTACCTGAAGCAAGAATGTTGTATATTTATCGAGATCCAAGAGATGTTGTAGCATCTTTTATTAATCAGACTTGGATGCCATCCACTGCAGAGAAATGTGCTTTAATATACAGAGATTTATTTCTTAAATGGAAACAAATAAAGTTGAATATACCATCGAACTCTTTTTTTGAATGTTCTTTGGAAAATTTAGTGGAAAACACTGAATTAACCACTCGAGAAATATGCAATTTTTGGGGAATCAAATACCATTCACAACTCATTAACATTGACCTTTCGCATTCTCACTCTGGACGTTGGAGAAATGACTTTTCTCAAGAGGACCTTGTAAAAGTTGAAGCAATACTGGAAGAACCCTTAATTGAATTAAATTATAAATGATGAAAAATGGCTCTGTATGTTGTGCTCAGTTAGCACTACCGTTATGCAATGTTTTATTTGAAGTGTTAAATAATTCAATTGTTACAAAAAAAAAATTATAGTGATAAAAACGGTCAGTGGAGCTTTTCTGAATTAAACTCCAACGATATTATTTATGTTTCATTACCAGGATTTATATCTAAAAATATTCTTATCATTCATTGCCAAAAAAAATACGGCTTTTGGAAAAAAACTAGTGGCTTATCAAAATAAGCTTTGGTTTACACCAAGAGAAAAAATATCTGTATTTGTTAATGCTCCAGAATTATATGGTGTCAATGTTTTTCGCCATGGTTTGGAAAAAGAAATCATTCTTGAACTGGGAAAACATGAAATACAAAAACAGTCAACACCAGATGATCATTTCGTTGAGAGTGGTTTAAGCTGGGAAGAAAGTTTTTCATATACTCTTCCTGAAGACTGTCTCTCAGGCCTCTATAGTGTATTATTAACTTCAAAAAATGAAACTTTTGCTATTCCTTTTATTGTTTCTTCGATAAATCATCAACAATCTAAATTATTGGTTTTGGCTAGCACAAATACTTGGCAATCGTATAATATTTGGGGTGGGCGTAGCCGTTACCGAAATAATGAAGATCGTAAGGCAGAAGACTTTATTTCTCAAAAACGATTAGTTTATATTCGTTTGGTTGAATGGGTTGTGAAATTCATACCCAATTTCATAATTGAATGGATCAAGAAAGTTTTTTCTTATCAGCCTGCAAATCAATTAAACGACCCTGGACAAAAAAATGAGCACAAAAAGAAAAACATTCAACAACAAATTTAAAGCAAAAGTAGCCATTGAGGCTTTGAAAGGTCAAAAACAGTCGCAGAAATTGCGTCAGAATTTGAAGTGCACACCACCCAGGTCAATAGCTGGAAAAAAGCAGATGCTTGATGGTGCAGCCGATACTTTTTCAAAAAATTAGAGAATAAAGATGCTGAACATGAAAAGGAAAAAGAACACCTGTACAGCCAAATAGGTCAACTAAAAGTAGAGGCTGACTGGCTGTCAAAAAGTTGAAGATGTTCAACTGAGTAGAGCAGAAAAGCGGTGTTGCATAGAAAAAGAGCACCCTCAGTTGAGCATCAAAAAACAATGTGAGCTTATCGGCCTGAACCGTTCAAGCTATTACTATCAACCTAAAAAGCCTCTGCAAAATAAAGATTTAACATTAATGAATTTGATTGATGAGTTGTACATAAATCCATTCTATGGCAGTCGTCAAATTCGTAATGCATTAAGATTGAAATGTTATAAAATTAATCGTAAAAAGTTCAACGGCTTATGCGGATCATGGGATTGGTTTCAGTGGCACCAAAACCCAATACCAGCAAGCCTTGCAAAGTAAATAACCTCTATCCATATTTGCTCAAAGGAATTGATATTAATAGGAATAACCAGGTTTGGTGCACAGATATCACGTATTTACGGATGCCACATGGATTTGTCTACCTAAGTGCTGTTATGGACTGGAGTAGCCGTTTTGTGCTGTCCTGGGAAGTGTCAACCAGCATGGAAGAAAGCTTTTGTATCAGTAGTCTGGAAACAGCACTGCGACGATATGGAAAGCCAGAAATCTTCAATACGGATCAAGGTGCTCAATATACTAGCAGAGCATTTACAGGTGTTCTAAAGGCCAATGATATAAAAATCAGCATGGACGGCAAAGGCAGAGCAATGGATAACATTATGATTGAACGACTCTGGCGAAGTGTAAAATATGAGGAAATTTACCTCAAGGATTACCAAAGTATTGATGAGCTAAAGAGCTCATTAAAGGAATATTTTGAGTTTTACAACCATGAACGACCACACAGTACACACGGTGGAAAAACGCCTGCAGAGATCTATGGCGTGATGAAAGAAGTTGTTCCAGACTTAAAACGGGCAGCATGATGAGAGGATAATCAACTTTATTGGCAATCGTTTTATTCACATATCCACAGGCCAAGCCAGTAGCCCTGAGATATATCGCAAGCGTCTCTGGACTACTGGCAGACCTGTGGATATGTGGATAAGACTAATACTATAAATAACCAACAGAATTATATCTTAATATTTGAGAAAGCTGTCTTGACAATGGGGTCCACTGTATATCAGCCATTTACTAATCACTTAGCAAGTTCAGAATGGCGGTTGTTAGCCTGGCTAGAGAGAGAAAATATCGCATATGATATGATAAGTGGTTATGATTTACAATCCAAGAATATTGAATAACTATCAATGTATTGTCTTGTCGTCTCATTGTGAATATTGGTCTTCAGATATGTTTGAAACTTTAAAAAAGTTCACAATGAACAAAATCTTTGGATTTTGAATTTATCAGGTAATACTAAACTTACCGACAAATTGAGTTTTTGATGATGGTTCAAGCCGTTGTATCAGCCTTTCTTTTCAGAAAAATTATGCCGATGAAACTCAACTTATAGGTGTTCGCTTTACTATGAGAGATTATGGAACTAATGTGGCTATACTTAACCGGACACACAACTTAAAACTAAAAAAGATAAAAAGTGTGACCTAAAATGAATGATCAAACAAAAAAAAACGAATAAAAGCTATACATCAGAATTTAAAGAATCAGCTGTCAAATTAGCTAATGAGACGGATCAACCTGTTTCTCAGACTGCCAGGGAGCTAGGTGTTAATGTAAATACTCTACATACCTGGATCAGTAAATATTCCAAACCGGTGAAGACGGTAGCCAATAGAAGTGATGAACACATTTATGATGAAGTAAAACGTCTGAAAAAAGAATTGGCAAAAGTGATTCAGGAGCGTGATTTATTAAAAAGGCCACAGCGTACTTTGCAAGGGAAACTTTGTGAAGTACGCATGGATAACTGATCAGGCTAAAGATTACCCGGTAACGATTCTGTGCCGTTTTATGGATGTTTCCCGTAGTTGCTATTATGATTGGGTTAGCTCTCCTAAAACGGATAGAGAGAAAGAAAATGAAGCGCTTACTGAGCAGCTAAAAAAACTGTTTGAAGACAGTCGCAAGACTTATGGAACCCGTCGTCTTAAAAAGAAAACTGGCTGAAAAAGGCGTTCATATAAGCCGCCGGAGAATTGGTCGATTAATGAAAAAAGCCGGTTTGTTTTGTAAAACGAAGAGACGCTTTAAAGCGACGACTAATTCCAAGCATAATAAGCGTATATCTCCAAATTTACTGGAAAGAGAGTTTACTGTCTCTCAACCTGATCGCTACTATGTGGGTGATATTACCTATATTGCCACCAAGGAAGGCTGGTTATATTTAGCGGTTGTCATTGACTTATTCTCTAGGCAAATTGTTGGCTGGTCGATGGATGAGCGAATGAAAGCCAAGCTAGTCAATGATGCTTTACTGATGGCCATATGGAAGCGTAAACCAATGGATGGATTGCTTTGGCATACTGACCGAGGTAGCCAATATGCCTCTGATAGTCATAGAAAAATATTGTCGGATCATAACATAATTCAGTCTATGAGCCGCAAAGGAAATTGCTGGGACAATGCTGTATCAGAGAGCTTCTTTCATAGTTTGAAAACTGAATTGACGCACCATTGTCGATTCAAAACCAGAGTAGAAGCAAAGCAGGCAATATTTGAATATATTGAGGTATTTTATAATCGGGAGCGACTTCATTCGGCTAATGATTATTTGTCACCAGTCGATTATGAAATACAGCAGGAAATAGCTTAAATCGATTGATTGAAGAGGGGTAAAGGCGACATAAATGCCGCCCATTACCGTTGACGGCCATCGGCTCCTCAGCCTGTGCCGTGAAGATATTGTAACAGGATCATTACCGTTGTGAAAATACCTTTGGGTGAATGGAACGGCTCTATCGTTCCAGAGGGCAAAGCCCTTTCTCTTCATCTGTTTAAAGTTAACATGAGAAACTAAAATGATAGGAAATACAAAATGACAAAAATCACTTGAAACAGCCAAAAAAAATATTTAGAAAACTGTCCGGAAAAGTGTTGACACATCAGAACATGTGCAGCATACAAGGTAAAAAACCTGAGCATTGGGCTTTTAATAATATTCATTTTCATCCAGATTATCCATATTTTGGAGAACAGTCATTGTTACAAAATACTCCGAAGAAGGGCTGGAGTTATGATCCAGGAAGACTTGGCTTGGCGAATGGATTGTATGGTGCAGGCGCTTCTGGGTGGGAAACAGATAAATTATCGCGTTCGGCTCCAAAAAGACTGTTATATTATTGCGAGTGGTATGAATAAAGGTGGTGGTGCAGATATGGTTGTTCGTGAGCCAAGTGGCTCACGGGGTGGAATGTTTTCTGCTTCTTCAATTAGTTTTCCTGCTGCATTATTAATTGACTATAGAGCGTCTCAATTGGTGAAAAACATACTGACAAGAGCATTAGATGACAAATAAAAAGGATAAAATTATTTTTGTTTATCCCTATGAACAGCAAGAAGGAGCAATTAATAACGCGAGCAAAATACGTCCTTATATGATGGAATTGGCTTTTAAAGAAGCGTTTGGTAAAAATTTATTGATCAGAAATGGGAAACAGAGATTTAAAAATATCCCTCAAAATGGGGTTAAAGGATTGTATCTTGAATCTATTAATAGACCTTTTTTATTCAGCGGATTATAGAAAAAGATTGGCGAATTTTTTCAGACTATTGAATCTGTGGCGATTAAAAAAAAGAGGCATTAAACTATCTGTTTTTTATCGTGATGCTTTTTGGGCAGGAGATTTTTATTTGAAAACTACTTCTTTCTGGTTGCACTACTCTTAAAGGGCTGTTTCAAATTAGAATGGATTTTGTTTAATAAGATATTTGATATAATTTATCTTCCATCACTTGAATTAGCTGATTTTATGGGGGAAAAAGAGCGGAGCAAGTATGAAGTCCTTTTACCCGGTTGTGATACGCCTAAAATAAATGAAATAAGCCCTTTGGCTCCTAAAAAAAATATACAATCAAAAATAACATTGTTATATTCTGGCGGCATATCGCCACCACTAAATGATATTAGCTTAATGCTCGACTTAATCGGTGGCCGAGACAATATTCATTTGATTATAATTATTCGCAAGAATGAGTGGGATAAATATGGTAGCTATTACCAATGGAACTTTCTGAATGTAGATGTTATCGTGGGTAAAGATAAAAATCAATTACATGAATATTATGCTATTTCTGATGCTTGTTTAATGCTTTATCCTTCTCATTCGTATCGTTATTTGGCTATGCCTTATAAAGCTTTTGAGGCAGTGGGATTTGGAGTGCCACTGCTTAGCTTTTCGGATTGTGTGATGGGTGATTTTATAAAAAAAAACAAACTTGGTTTGTCAATGAATTATGAAGAATTTTTACAAAGCTTTTCCCATACATCAGAATTATTAAATAAGTTACAGAAATGTAGTAATAATGTACTGTGTTATGCAAATGATAATACCTGGGAACATCGAGTGAGGCAGATTGTTAAAGATTTTGACAAAAAACTCAAGTAAAATAAGTTATTTCAAAAATATTATTTATAAAAAGAGAAACTAGTTTGTATAAGCATAATAAAATATCTATTGTCATTCCATGTTATAAAGAAGAAAAGCTTTTGGGGCAAGTGATAGAGGGCTTGCCTGACTTTGTGGATACTATTATCGTTGTTGATGATAATAGTCCTGACAATACTTATGAAGTTGCACAAAATTATGCTTTAAAAGACAGTCGTATATTGGTTATTCAACATAAAAAAAATGAAGGCGTAGGTGGTGCTATCAGCACGGGTTATAAAAAATCTTTACAACTTGATGCTCATATTGCTGTCGTGATGGCCGGTGATGCTCAAATGGATCCAGAAGAATTACCATTGTTACTCGATCCTATAATAGAGGAAAGTTATGATTATGCTAAAGGTGATAGATTAAGTAGTGGGCAAGCATGGGAAATGATTCCTAAGATTCGTTATTTGGGCAACTCAGCTTTGAGTTTGCTGACCAAAATTGCATCAGGTTATTGGCATGTAAAAGATTCACAATCAGGCTACACAGCTATTTCAAAAAATGCTTTACAAGCAATTGATTGGGATAAAACTTATAAGCGTTATGGTCAACCTAATGATTTATTAGTGAGATTAAATATTCATAACTTCAGAGTTAAAGATGTTCCCATTCGACCTATATATAATATTGAGAGCATTCTGGTATTAAGCCGATGAGAATGATTCCAAAACTTTCCTGGTTGTTGTTCCGCTTGTTTTGGTATCGAATGCTGCATAAATATATTATCCGAGATTTTCACCCCTTAGTCTTTTTTTTTTTATGGCTTCTTTATTGATTCCTTGTGGAGGGGGCTTAGGTTTATATCTCGTAATATTTAGAATATTTACAGATAATATCGCAGGTACAAGTGCTCTTTTTTTCTGCTTTTTTACTTATTATGGGGTTTCAATTTCTATTCTTTGCTATGTGGTTTGATATGGAAGCCAATAAGGAATTAAAATGATGCTCATAATAAATTCTTAATTATGTCAGCATATTTATTGCTGATTCTATCCCAGTCATATTTCTCTACAACGTTTTTATATGCATTTAATGATAATTCTTTTGAAGTTTTTTATCTTTGAGTAAATGATAGATTTTATCTGCTAATGCTTGTGTGTTTTTTCGGTTCGACAAGCAAACCTGTTTGCTTGTCGATAACTGAGTCGTGTACTGCAGGAACATTGCCTGCAATGACGGGACAAGCACATCCCATTGCTTCAATAACTACAAGTCCAAAACCTTCCTGGTCACCATTTTCGGCAACTTTAAAAGGAAAAACAGCTATGGATGCTTTTTGATAATAATCAACAATTTTATCGGGGGGAAGGTGACCCACAAAAGAGATATGAGAACTAATATTTAGTTGGTTTACTTGCTTTATTAGGTGTTTTTTTTTCTGGACCTGAACCTATGATTATGAGTTTGATTTTTGATGATTTTTCAATCAAAAGTTTCATTGTATTTAATAATTCTGTGAGACCTTTTTTTCTACTAATCTTCCAACAAAAACAATTTGGTCTTCATTTCGTTGTATTTTTTTATTCGGTATAAATGTTTTTTTCAAATCCGTACCCATTGGAATGACTGAAGTATGGCTATGGATATTGGTGTAATTTAAGATAATATGTCGTTTCATTGCATTGCTAACAACAGTGATATAATCGGCTTGCTGAAAAATTTTTGTTTAAGAAAATGAAATACTTTATAATTAAGTGAAAATAGATCGCCACCATGAGTGGTTATTAATAGACGATATTTTTTGTGAAAAGTATGAAGCAATCATTGCAGTCATACCTTGTGGAATGACCCAGTGAGCATGAATAAGATCAATATTATATTCTTTTAATATTTTTTTTAATTGAAATGTACTGTGCAACAAAAAAAATGGAATAAGCAAGTAAGCTAAACGATTGTGTTTTAAATTGGATAATATTCCAGCATTATAAGCCAAAACTTCAAATTTTTCAGGTGCATATTTAAAACGGTATATTTTACAACCACCGAAAGTTTCATTAGTCTTGCAATTTTTATCATGTGGAGCAAGAATAATAACGTTGAATTCTTTTGATAATCTTTTGCTAAGTTCATAGACAAAACAAGATTTAGTATCACCTTCCCATCTTGGAAAACTTGAAGTTAATACTAGGATAGTTTTTTTTTCATTATTATTTAACACAATTTGAAAAGTAATTATTTGTAAAAGAGAATTTATTCAGTTTTTTGTTCAAATAATTACATATATTAGATGTAATTATTTTCTCTGATGTTGTTGAATAGGTGTTCTTGCTTTATTGTGAAGGATCATTTTTTCCAATAAATTAATATTCTTTTTGAATAAGCACATTTAATCGGATTTTCTGAGCAAAAAGATTTTAATACTATTATCATCTTCTGGGCATCATCTATCTGATTTAACAAAATGTATTTTTCAGTTAGGGCTGATAATATATCGGCTCTCTTTTTTGTCAAAAGTACTTTTTCTAGTGCCTTGGATGCTTGTCTATAGTTAGATAATAGTTGGTAGGCTCTGTATTCAATAATAAGTAGATTAATTGATTCAGCTTTGCCTTTGTATTTTGAGTTATTCATAACTGACTTAACTATTTTTAAAAAATATTCAATGCTAACACCAGGACATTTATCTGCTTCAAAAGTTGTATGAAATCAAGTAGGATAGCAATGGTTTCTTTATAATGCGCACCATGCTGTACAATGTGTAGCAATTTCCGTTTGTCGGGGGCAGGTTTTGCTTTTGGGTTGCAGCTTATTTCAAGCCATAGTAATGATTTTGTCGGATCGTTTGGAAAGAGGTCAGAGGTTGACTCGTAGAATTTTATGGCATCATTATACATACCACTTTTATTTAATTGCATGCCATAATGACCATGAGCTCGATGTGACAATGGATGCTTTTGATACCATTGTTGTGCTTGATACAATGGATTTTTCCAAATTATATTTTGTTGTATATTGACTAATATAGATGTAACAACAAGCACTAAAGGGACTGCATATATTAAAATGGCAATGGATTTTTGTGGATGAATTGTTGAAGATAATAAACACTGGAAAAAATGCTAATTGAAATTCCTAGTATGGCAAGATAGTTTCGATGTTCAAAATACAGTTCTAGAGGTAGAAAGGTGGATTCCATTAAATGATTGATGTAAAAGAATAAAATTCCAATGAATAAAGGCCATTTTCTCAGTGACTTTATTCCAATGACAATCAATCCTAAATTAATTAACAAATAGAAAAAGGTGATAGGAGGAGAAAATAAGGCACTGGAAATTGGATAGTCATCATAGAAGAGAGTTAACTTACTGGTTGTCGGTGCTATTACAGATGAAATGTAGTGTAAGATTATCCCCTGTTGAGTGAGAAGACGTTCAATAGCATTAAAACCACGATAGGTGTAAAAAATAGTATTCTCACTACGATAGATTAATAAAGCAATAAATAAAAAATTGGCAGTATAATCGCAATTGAAAACCATACTTTATAGAATCGAGGGCGAGTCATTTTTTTAAAGAGGCTATATTCCAGTAAAACGATCAGTGTGGTTAGCAGTAGTCCATTTTCTTTACTAAAAACGGCTAATACCAAGCATGAGCCAAATACAATATAGAGAAGAAGTATAGCTTTTGAAATTTCTGATAATCGTGTGCGTGCGTACATATAAGCGATTAAACCGAGCAGCATAAACGTGCTGGCGAGCATCGTCATTCGTTGTACAACATATTGGACTGTATCAACTTGGATTGGTGAGATTAACCAGAGAGCCGTGATTCCTATTGATAAAAGAGGTATTGATTTTTTTAGTGAATGGCTTATTAATAATTGAATGAACCAGTAAACTAATATCCCATTGAATAAATGTAGATAAATATTAATTTGTTTGAAAGGTGCAGGATTAGGCCAGTCAGATACTTGGAAAAAAAAAAGAAAGAAATGAAACAGGGCGTCCGCTATTAACATGTGTATTGTGAAAAATAAATGCTAATATTTGATCAAAAGAGGGAAAGTCTTGTAAATTAGATAAGCCCCTTAAATTAGGCACATCATCTAGAATAAAACTATTGGATATCCCTGTTGAAACAATAGCCATGTTAAAGCTAATAAAAAATAAAAGGAATATGTATATAATATTTTTTGAAATCATAAATAGAAATGCCTCCGTAAAGGAGGCATTCCAATATTGAGATAACTTTACTTACAAGCGGATGGTAAATATTGGTTACCGATATTTGTGCCAGCTGCTGCGTTGCCTATGCTACCACAATCCCATGTTTGACCAGTATCTACTGTAGTCATAGCGAACGTTCCACTGGATATGTTGGTGTTAACTCCTGTTGCTCTCATGGTGGCTTGAATTGTTAAGCTACTTGTGGTTCCTGTAATAGTTAAAAGTCAACATATTTTGCTACACAGAACCTGTTGCACCGGCTAAATTAGTTGCACCTACATCGGACAATACAGGCATTGAGTTTGTGCTCTGAATGAATTCAGCAACCGGAGCTTTTAGGCCACCAGTCAGATTGACAGCTTCCGTAACTTGGGCGCGGGCAATGTAGTCTTGATATGCGGGAATGGCTACTGCAGCCAAAATACCGATAATTGCTACAACAATCATTAATTCGATAAGTGTAAAACCTTGGGATAACTTTTTCATGTAATGCTCCTAAAAATAAAATTGGTTTGTTTGTAGGGGGAACTGTTTGATTATAATAAAGCACTAACCATGCCAAATTTCTGTGTGTGATTGTTTATGTCGAATAACGGGGAAGTGATCATTTTTCTTTGTCAATAAGTGACAAAAATAACACAATAAATGTTTTATAGTGACAATTGGCTTACAAAACGGCTGGATTGATAAAATCAATAATATGGCCTGTTGCTAAATCGATGATGACAAAGGTTTCTTTTTCTTCCTAATAAAAGGAATAATGCAGAGTTTGCTTGAGTTAGTTTATATTTGTGTAATGTTGAGATGAGAATGTTTTGCAGGTCAGGGTGTTTTTTTAAAAAATTATTATACCTAAATTGCTTGCTCATAACTTTATCAATATTTTTATTATATGATTGATAATATTCCGGTAGTTGTTCTATATCTTTGCCCCAGATAGGGTACTCCACATCAATCGGGTGCGTTTTTGGGATCTTTAGGTGCTGTGGCATAAATATAAATTGGCTTACTGAATAAAGAATATCTAAGAGTGCTATCCTTTAATGTGTTGATATCAATCATGTTAGGCGATACGGTTTTAAAAACATCGGTGGCAAAAACTAAATAAACGGGACGGCCCTCGGCAATGCTATTGACCCCGTATACAAAGGCGCTGAACTGAATGATAATTATAATGGATAGATCTAAAAGCAAATATTTTTGTCTTTTCTATAGAGAATGAGCGTCATAATAGGGCCTAACACTAAATCAACACCCAATAGAATAATGGTGATTTCTGATAGACCTTCGGTAACGTACAAAGGGTAGGGATACCAAATAGAATAAACCAGGAAAAGAAAAACGCCAATAATAATGGCACTTATTGTGAGATGTATTGCAGATGCTTTAAATTTATCGAGTATCATGCTTCTCATTGGTCCAAGCTCATTTTTTCAACTTATAGAGAAATTGTCTGTAAGTAACCCTAGTAATTCTGCTGCCGCCTTTCTATTCCATCGAGTTTTTTCTAGGGCATTTTTATTTTTCTTCGTCACTTAAGGGTGAGACTAAGTTTTCAGTTGTTTTTTCGGTTTGAGTTGATTGATTGGTTGGAACGGATAGAGGTTCTGAACGCAATGATAAGTCAGTATTCTGAATAATGAGTCCATCGCACAACGTTGTAGCTCGTTCTAAGATGTTTTCTAATTCCCGCACATTACCTGGAAATGAATAAGACATCAGGGTCTCAGCCGCTTCGGGGAAATAGTATATTGATTGCCATTATAGGTTTGCTGCTTCAAAAAAACTCAGCCAAAAGTAAAATATCGTTTACACGAGCTCTTAATGGTGGCATGGGTAACTCAATGACGTTAATCCGATAGTAAAGATCTTGACGAAAATTGCCGTCAGCAACAAGGTTCTTGAGGTCTTTGTGAGTGGCACTGATAATTCGTACGTCTATTTTTTCTTCTTTTTTTGTGCGCCTATAGGGCGGATTGCTTTTTCTTGTATAGCTCTGAGTAATTTAACCTGCATTGATAATGGTAAGTCAGCAACCTCATCTAAAAATAGAGTGCCTCCATTGGCAGCTTGAAATAGGCCTTGTTTATCTTTATTGGCACCAGTAAAACTACCCTTAGTATGGCCAAAAATTCACTTTCCATTAATTCTGAGGGGATGGCACCGCAGTTGACAGGGACAAAAGGCATATCAGAGCGGGAGCTCATTTTATGTATTTGATTGGCGGCTAATTCTTTACCCGTCCCAGATTCTCCACTGATATAAACTGGGGCTTGGCTTTTTGCCAATTTGTTGATTAATTTTGTAGTTTGTTGCATTTGTAACGAATCACCCAATAGTAGCGGTTGTTCTTCTTCACTATTCTCTCGGCTTGTTCGTTTGCTTTGGAAACTTTTCTTTGAGTGGTTTTTATCAGCTAGCTTAATTGCTGAATTCACTAAATTTCTGAGTTCAGCTAATTCCAATGGCTTGGATACAAAATCAAATGCCCCGGCTTTGAGTGCTTCTATTGCCGTATCCATATTACCATGAGCGCTAATCATCGCGACCGGGATGTCGTATGATTGCTCCTGTATCTTTTTACCAATTCAATGCCATTGCCATCAGGCAGGCGCATATCAGTGAGACAAATAGAAATATTATGTTCATTTAGAATTTTGTAAGCGGACTTTAAGTCACCTGCTGAAAGAGTATTGATATCCATGCGATTTAAAGTGAGTTCTAGCAGTTCACAAATATCGGGCTCATCATCAACAATAAGGGCAAGGTGTTTGTTCATTTATGTAATGTTTTTTGAATTTTTTTGAAGTGTGTAAAAATAATAGCACTATTTAATGAAAAAATCTCATTATTGCTTTTGGCGTCTGGAATCGGCAAAACGTAGTTGGAAGCAGGCACCTTCCTTGATACCAATATATTCCAGTTTTGCAGAATTACATACGGCCATTTCCTGGGAGATGTATAAGCCTAAACCAGTGCCTGAGGCTTCAGTCGTAAAAAAGGTTCAAACAATTGAGTGATATCATCTTCGGGGATTGAAATGCCATAATTCATGACTTGCAGATAAATATTTTTGCTCAGGGCATCCACGCCAACAGTGACGACGATAGGACGAAAGTGGTGATTGTGCTCAATCGTATGTCTTAGGGCATTTTGAATGAGATTGTTAAATATTTGATGTAGATGTTGGCGATCAAATTGGACTTCGAGGTCTTCACTTTCAAATTTCAGATAAAATCGTTCCTGAGGTAATTGTATGTATTCACTCAAAAATTCCTGAATCCATTGAAATAGGTTGATTGTTTCCTGTTCAGCTTGTTGACGGCGACTCAAATCAATACCGTGCCGATAATGTCATTGACGCGAATAGATTGTTTATCAATGATTTCTGTTAGACGTTTATCGGTTTCTTCTAATGTGGGCGATTCGCCTAATAGCTCGCCTGCATGGCGAATGGCGGCGAGAGGATTGCGTAATTCATGTGCAATACTGGCAGTTAAGCGCCCAAGTGAAGCCAATTTTAATTGCTGGGCTTGTTGGGTGAGTTCGGCATTGTCTTCAATAAAAATAACGGTGCCGCTTTCACTTTGAGCCCCTAAAGCCGCAAACTTAACATTTAAATCAGAAACCGAGTTTTCCTGTTTAATTTTATGAATTTGATAGTCCTGTGTCTCTTGCCACGATAGAAAGGTATCACCTAATTCGGGTGAATAGTCATATAAATGCTTAGGCTTATTAGCATCAGTCGTTTCTTTTATATTAAGTAAATTAATGGCTGTTTCATTAACAAGTTGTACCTTAGCTTGATAATCGACAACGATAATGGCGGTTTGCATTCGCTGCATAATGAATTGAGTGAGTTGTTCCATATTGGCCAGATCAACCTCTCTCTGGCTGGCTATTTCAACACTTTCTTCGGTTTTTTGACTAGATAATTAGTCAAAAAGCAATGAAAATAAAATACCCCCGAGCAGACCTGTTTGTGCATAAGTGGTTGTTATTTCTTGGGTTAACTGTAAATATACCTGATCAAGCAATAAGATTAAAGTCATTAGCGCGGCGTAAAAATGGAGGAGTGCCCCATCGATAATATACTGATAGCGGCAATGGGAATCAGTAAAAGTAATCCAACACCACTAGTGACACCGCCACTGGCATGCATAATCAGAATAATGGCGCCAAAATCCAGTAATATATGCGCATGAGTTTGAAACCATAATGCCGGCCAGCGCCAGCGAATAGTAAAAACCATTTAGAATACTGGCAATGAGGTAGCCAAAACTAACAATTTTGAAAAGTTCAGGATGAATGAGACCAAAGGGTCTTATTTCGGTATTGGAAAAAATAAGCGCAACAAAAATACCAGAAATAAGCAGGCGGTATAAGTTTAATAAATGTAAGGGCCGCCAAGCTTTTTGTTCTTGAGAAAGATTTGTTTGAAAATTGGTAGAAAAAAGAGATTCTTTAATATTTTGTTTGCTATCAGACATTTTTGAAGAGGACATAATATCAGCCGTTGCTATTTTTTATGGTCAAGATAGCTGTCTAAGTGCTGATAACTACAGAAAAATTGCTTATCTTTATAAATACCCTCTGCCTCAGGGATGTGAACCTTGCAATAGGCGCAAGATTTGACTTGTTGCACGGCTTTGGGCTGTTGCTGTGAATCCTGACGTGCTTTTTTCTACTTCTTTGACTCGAGTTGACCACGTTTTATTGAGAAAACGATAGCCCATCCAGGCAAGGAAAAGAATACCTAAAATCAATAAAATGCGACTCACAAGTGATCCCTGTAAAATTTAAAGAGTGATGATGTAGGCTAAATCATATCAGAAATGCCATTCTTTTTTATCTAAAATTGTAAAATAACATGAAAGCAAGTTCAAAATAGCTTATCAACAGCCTTGAGCTAAGTTAAAATGTCTTGAGCTAAGTTAAAATGCCTTGAGCCTAAGCTAAAATACTCTGAGCTAGGTTAAAATGAAACGCTAAATTAAGCAAACTGCTCGGCACTTAGGTCTGCTTTTAATAAGAAACACAATAATATGGATGAAATATCATGAATTTACATGAGTATCAGGCAAAACAGGTTTTTTCTGACTATGGTATTCCTGTCCCCGAAAACCGCACAATAAACTCAGTGGATGAAATTGAGCAGGCGGTGAGTGAATTAGGTGGCAATGAATGGATGGTGAAAGTGCAGGTACATGCTGGCGGTCGAGGCAAGGCCGGTGGTGTTATCAAAGCCCATTCGATAGACGAAATCAAAGCCTTTGCAGAAAAAATGCTGGGTACTCAATTAGTCACTTTTCAAACCGATGCTCAGGGTCAACCAGTCAATACATTGATGATTGAAGTTCCCAGCTCCATTGCTCGGGAGCTTTATTTGGGTGCTTTGGTTGATCGTGGCTCTAAGCGAGTGACGATGATGGCCTCTGAAGCGGGGGGCATGAATATCGAAGAAGTGGCTGCCAATACACCAGAAAAAATCATTACCCTATCAATTGATCCGGTCAATGGCCTGATGCCTAATCAGGTGCGTGAGGCAGGCTTCGCCATGCACTTATCGCCACAGCAACAAAAAGGTTTAATGAAAGTCATGCAAGGTGTGTATCGAATCTTTATGGATAAAGATGCCTCTCAAGTGGAAATTAATCCATTGGTTGTCACAGAGGATAATGGTTCGGGTGGTGAAGTGGTTGCTCTGGATGCCAAAATCTCTCTGGATGACAATGCCCTCTATCGTCATAAAGATATGCAGGCATTTCGTGATCCCTCACAAGAAGATGATAAAGAAAATCGTGCCAAAGAATTTGAATTGAATTATGTACCCTTGGATGGTGATATTGGCTGTATGGTCAATGGTGCAGGTTTGGCAATGGCAACCATGGATATCATCAAAAACAATGGCGGTGATCCGGCCAACTTTTTAGATGTGGGCGGTGGTGTTACTAAAGAACGTGTCGCAGAAGCCTTAAAACTGATCCTCTCTGATCCCAATGTTAAAGCCATATTAATTAATATTTTTGGTGGTATTGTCCGTTGTGACTTAATTGCTGAAGGGATTATTGCAGCCGCTAAAGAAGTGACACTCAGCGTGCCGGTTGTAGTGCGTCTTGAAGGCACGAATGTTGAGCTGGGGCGTGAATTACTGGAACAGAGTGGTTTGGATATTATTTCCCGAGGTGACTTTACTGAAGCGGCGGTTGAAGTGGTAAAGGCTGCTTCAGCCAACAAGAGCGAGGAAAATGCATAATGTCTATCCTAATTAATAAATCAACTCGCGTTATTTGTCAGGGCTTTACCGGTCAGCAAGGTACTTTCCACTCCGAACAGGCTATTGCTTATGGAACCAATCTGGTTGGTGGCGTAACACCGGGCAAAGGTGGTCAGATGCACTTGGAGAGGCCGGTGTTTAATACCGTGAAAGAGGCGGTGCAGCAAACTGCTGCCAATGCCACAATGATCTATGTGCCTGCACCTTTTGCTGCGGATGCCATTTTAGAAGCGGCTAACGCTGGAATTAAAGTCATTGCCTGCATCACAGAAGGTATTCCTGTACTTGATATGTTGAAAGTGAAAGCAGGCTTGCCCGATGATGTGTATTTAATCGGCCCTAATTGTCCGGGCTTGATTACCCCAGATGAATGTAAAATTGGTATTATGCCGGGTTCAATTCATCTTAAAGGTAAAATCGGTATTGTTTCCCGCTCAGGCACTTTAACTTATGAAGCCGTTCATCAAACCACAATAACTGGTCTAGGGCAAAGTACCTGTATTGGTATCGGTGGTGATCCTATTCATGGTATGAATTTTATCGATTGCTTGGCCTTGTTTGAGCAAGATCCACAAACCGAAGGTATCATTATGGTTGGTGAAATTGGTGGTACCGCAGAGGAAGAAGCCGCTGAATATATCAAGCAAAATGTGACCAAGCCAGTCGTCGCTTATATCGCTGGCGTCACCGCACCTAAGGGCAAACGCATGGGACATGCGGGGGCAATTATTGCGGGTGGTAAAGGTACTGCAGAAGAAAAATTCAAAGCCCTTGAAGCCGCTGGGGTGAGTATTACTCGTTCACCGGCAGAAATGGGCAAGGCAATGTTGGCATTAATGGAGTGAGTTATAATTTGTAGGGTGGGCATGGCTTTATCTGCCCACACGGGCTCAATAGCTTGTATTCATACTTTCAGTGTGGGGCACAAAAGCGTGCCCACCCTACGATCACAATTATCAAATCAGTCTAGAATAAACGGCTGGACATTAATTATCCATAAATCGTCGGAATTGCTTGGCGCTTATGTTGCGTGTTGGTATAGATTTGTATGATTTTCTTTTTAATTTCTGCATTAATCTCTTTGCCTTCAAGAAAGTCATCAATTTGATCATATTTGATACCCAACGCTAATTCATCTGCTTTAGAAGGGGTGTGACACTCTGAATCGGCGGTTGGTGTTTTATTAATCAGTTGTAGCGGTGCGCCCAATGTTTGAGCTATTTGTCTTATCTGGCGTTTATTGAGGCCAAATAATGGGGCTAGATCACAAGCGCCATCACCATATTTTGTGTAAAACCCGGTGACATTTTCAGCAGAATGGTCGGTACCAATGACTAAGCCACCTAAAATTCCTGCAATTTCAAATTGAATGATCATACGTGTGCGAGCCTTAACATTGCCCTTGGCAAAATCAATGGCAAATTCAGATTGTGTTAATAAGCCTTGTTCTTCAAGCGCACTTAAGGACTCACGATGAATTTCATCCGCGCCTGGTTTAACATTAACGGCTAAACTTTTGTCAGGCTTAATAAAGGCCAACGATGTTTGGGCATCGACTTCATCTGCTTGCACGCCATAAGGTAAGCGAACCGCAATAAATTGATAGTTGGCATCAGTTTCCTGTTCATTAAGCTGTGTCACTGCAAGTTGCGCTAAACGACCACAAGTGGTTGAGTCGATACCGCCACTGATACCTAGAATAAGGTGTTTGAGTCCTGATTGTTTGAGTTGCGTTTGAATAAATGTAATACGTCGCTGGATCTCAAATTCAGCATCAATTTCAGGTAATACTTTCATGTCATCAATAATTGTTTGGGCATCCAAAAGCCGGCTCTCCTTGTTATACTAAATTAGTTAGTGCCCATCCGTAAATAGGTTTTTTTATATAAAGAACCGTAGGGTGGGCATGGCTTTATCTGCCCACGCTGACTCAAGCGCTTATTATGTACACTTTCAGCGTGGGCACAAAAAGCGTGCCCACCCTACGGTCAAAATTATCAAATAATTTTAGAATAAACGGATGGACACTCGTTATACAATTTATTGCAAAAAGTTTCATAAAACTTTTCATAAAACTTCTTGATTACCCACAAAGCTCCGCCATATTTCGATAATTATACTATAATTATACTATAATTATACTATAATTAAAGTATAGATTATGTGTGGAGTAGAATGATGTCAAAAAATAAAATTCAGTTTCAAGAAGGTTATAGTTTATTTGAGCTTTTTAATGATTATGGCACTGACAAACAGTGCCGACAAGCCTTATTTAAATGGAAATTTCCTGATGGATTTGTTTGCCCAGAGTGTGGCAATAAGACTTATTGCACTCTAGAACATCGCCATCTTTATCAGTGCCACCATTGTCATCATCAGACATCAGCAACCTGTGGGACAATATTTGATAGTACCAAACTGCCTTTATCTAAGTGGTTTTTAGCGATTCATCTTATGACTCAATTGAAGACAGCGGTTTCAGCATTAGAATTAAAGAGACAGCTTAAGGTAAGCTACAATACAGCCTGGAGTATGAAACAAAAGATCATGCAGGTTATGAAAGAACGTGATGACAGTAAACCTTTATCAGGCATCATTCAAATTGATGATGCCTACTGGGGTGGTGAGCACAGAGGCGGCTCCAGAGGTCGTGGTTCAGAAAATAAAACACCGTTCGTTGCAGCCGTTTCTACTAATGAAGATGGACACCCGATTGCAATGAATTTAAATGTGCTTAAAGGGTTTAAATCCAGTGAAATAAAACGATGGGCACAAACTCATTTAACACCTGGAAGTACTGTTTACTCAGATGGGTTAAATTGTTTTCCTGCGGTTAAAGAAGCTGACTGTAAGCATGTTCCAATCGTCACGGGTGGTGGTGCGGCAAGTGTTGATAAAATTGAGTTTATCTGGGTTAACACTATGATAGGTAATATTAAAAACTCTATGAAGGGAAGCTATCATTCCATTAACTCAAAACATTTACCTCGGTATCTTGCTGAATTTTGTTATCGGTTTAATAGACGCTTTAACTTAAAAGACATGATGCCAAGGTTTTTATGCGTGGCGATGAAAACGCCACCTATGAATGGAAAGCTCCTAAAAATGGCGGAGCTTTATGGGTAATCAAGTAAAACTTTTCATAAAACTTTTCATAAAACAAAGTTTATCATTGCCAGCTAATGTTTGACTAGCCAAATTTGCAGACTTAGGGGACTTCTATCTCTATCCAAGGCTGTTTAATTGATGTAATATACTGACATAATAATTTTGAATCCTTGTTCATAATCAACAAGGTGTTATAAGGAATAATAAAAATGAAAAAAATTGAAGCGATTATTAAGCCATTTAAACTGGATGATGTACGTGAAGCATTGTCTGAGCTCGGTGTGACAGGCATGACATCGACAGAAGTAAAGGGCTTTGGTCGTCAAAAGGGACATACTGAGCTTTATCGTGGCGCGGAATATGTGATTGATTTTTTGCCTAAGGTGAAGCTGGAAATTGTTGTGCAGGAAGATATGCTTGAGCGTGCTGTGGAAGCGATTACAGAATCTGCACGTACTGGAAAAATTGGTGATGGCAAAATTTTTGTGACTGCAATTGAAAAAGTGATTCGCATTCGTACCGGTGAAACTGATAACGATGCTATTTAACGCCTTTATCCCTGAAGCTAAGCTTTCTCTCTGAGAATATTCTCTGAGAGAACAGTTAAATACAAAAAAGGCCGCTATTGATAGCGGCCTTTTTTATGGGTACAAATAAATTTTCAGGAGGGAACGGTCTTATTCTGATGGCTTCATCCAGTCAGGAATACCTGGAATAACCCCTTCTTCTTCATAAAATACTTGCTCATGGAATTTATGGGCATTGGCATTATAAACTCGTTGTGTATCTTGAGCCAGGCGCGGCTGATCTAATTCTGTATAGGCTTTTACCATGAGCAATAATGCTTCACTCACTGCCGGTGTGCGTTGATAATGCTCTACAACATAAGAGGCGCGATCCACCGCAGCAATATAGGCACCACGTCTCATATAATAGTTAGCAACGTGCAACTCATGCTTGGCGACCTTATTTCTCAGGTAACGCATCCGTAAGATGGCATCAGCAGCATATTTACTATTAGGGAACTTACTGCTTAATTCACTGAAATAATTAAAAGACTCCAGTGATGAATTGGGATCACGCTTAGATTCATCCTGAGGGAATAAAAACTCAAAAACGCTCTTTCGGGCAGGGAAAGTAATTAAACCTCGTAAATAATACGCATAATCAACATTGGCATGACGTGGGTGCAACTTAATAAAACGATCAGCGGCAGCAATCGCTGACTCAGGCTCATCAAATTTATAATACGCATAGGCTGTTTCTAATTGCGCTTGCTGGGCATAAGCACCATGCGGATAGCGGGCTTCGAGGGTTTCATAAAGCTCGATGGCCGTTTTGTACTCGCCATCGGCTAGATTAGCCTTTGCCTCAGCATACAGTTTGCTGGCAGACCAACTTTTGGTTTTATCTGTTTCTTCAGGCAACCAAGACTTGATCATTGAACAGCCACTGCTAAATACGCTGAGCATAATGAGTAAAATTAATAGACGAATACGGCTTGACGGTGCATTAAAAAGAACTTGATAGATGCCCTTGGACATATCGGTCACTTTTTGCTGAAACATAAGCGTTTGAAATATTCCTTGAAACATAAGTCGAAGTAATTCCTGATAATCAATATTTTAAAATCGCCTAGTATACTGGTTTTATGTCTAAATATCACCAAGAAATAGGTTATACTTACACAGATGAAAATAGAACAAAATACCCCCACTATAGAAAAAAATGTGGAACAAGGCATAGAACAAAGAGAATTTGAAATTCCAGAGGATGCCTATGGGCAACGTCTGGATCAAGTGGTGGCAAAATTACTGCCTGAATTTTCCCGTTCTCGATTACAACAATGGATCAAACAAGGAAAAATTCTCCTTAATGGAGAAGAATGCAAGTCCAAAACCAAAGTGCTTGGTGGTGAAGCACTGCGGGTGACTATCGAGCAAGAACAGCAAGGCGAATGGCTTGCTGAGGAAATTCCTTTAGACATTATTTATGAAGATCAAAGTATTCTGGTGCTCAACAAGCCCATTGGCATGGTCGTGCATCCAGCGGCGGGCAACCACACCGGTACGCTGTTAAACGCCTTACTGCATCATTGTCCCGAACTGATCAATGTCCCTCGAGCAGGCATAGTGCATCGACTGGATAAAGACACTTCGGGCTTACTGGTTATCGCTAAAACCCTGCAAGCCCAGACACATTTAGTTAAACAATTACAAAATCGCGCCTTTGAGCGAGAATACGAAGCCATTGTTCAGGGTGAAATGATCAGTGGTGGTACGGTCGAAGCGGCAATTGGACGTCATCCTGTCAATCGCGTCAAAATGGCTGTCATGAACAATCCCGGATTCAGTGTCAGCAAAGGCAAAGAAGCCATTACTCACTACCGCATAAAAGAACGTTATCGAGGTTATACCTGTTTGCAAGTGAAGCTGGAAACCGGACGTACGCATCAAATTCGTGTGCACATGGCGCATTTGACCTTTCCAGTGGTGGGCGATCAGGTTTATGCAGGACGTTTGAGATTACCCCGTGATTGCAATGCTGAATTTAAACAATTTTTAAACCATTTCAAGCGTCAAGCCTTACATGCCCGTCGGCTCGGATTAATTCATCCTGATAGTGGTGAAGAAATGAGCTGGGAAGTTGAAATACCTGACGATATGCAATTGTTGAAGCGCTTATTGAATGAATATACTCAATTGGCAGAGTAAGCTCGCATGGCCGATAAAATACCCCAAATCCTTGTTGCCTGGGATGTGCCCAACAATATAAAAACACTGGTGACAACCCGACAGGGTGGTTGTAGCCAAACGCCTTTTGATAGCTTTAATCTAGCTGAGCATGTCGGTGATGACAATGCTGACGTGCAGGAAAATCGGCAAAAACTCAATGAAAATCTTCCATCTGCACCCATCTGGCTCAATCAGGTGCACAGCAATGTTGTCGTGGAAGCTCAGTCTACAGATACTCTTATTAATGCAGATGGCAGTTATACCAGCCAAAGTAAAGTTGTATCAGTGGTAATGACAGCCGATTGTTTGCCGGTTTTAATCACTAATCGGCAGGGTAGTGCTGTGGCCGCAGTTCATGCCGGTTGGCGAGGCTTAGCTAGCGGCATCATTGAACAAGGCGTAAAAGAAATTATTGCCACAAGTCAATGTCAGGCAAACGATATTCGAGTATGGTTAGGCCCAGCAATTGGAGCTGCGGCGTTTGAAGTGGGTGATGAGGTCAAACAAATTTTTCTTCAACAGGTCGCTCCTACTGAGCAAAGTGACGTTTCGGCCTGTTTTATAGCCTCACAGAATCAACATAAATGGCTGGCGGATATTTACCAACTCGCACGACTAAGACTCGCTTCGATTGGCGTTGAAAATTGTTCTGGTGGTACTTATTGTACCTATGAAGATGATGAATTGTTTTATTCTTATCGACGCGATGGACAAACGGGGCGTATGGCTAGCATGATCTGGATGAATTCATGATAAGTTTCAATGGTCTAAAGAGTCTTCGGAACTGAACAATAGAGAGGATAGCCCAAACCTGCTTTAGATGTAGGATGTGGTGAGGTACGAACCGCATCAATGGCTTTAAGCTGATGCGGTTCGTACCTCACCACATCCTACAAATGCAAATATAAATTGGTTTGTTTGAGCTGTCCAAATAGAGGATAAAAAATGAGTGAATGGAAAATGCTGACACTAGTGGGTCAGGATAAGCCCGGTATTGTGGCAAAAATAACCACCGCCTTATTTGAAGCCGGGGCTCAATTAGGAGAGGCTTCAATGATGCGCTTGGGGGGCAATTTTACCATTATGTTAATGGTTAAAACTGAGCAATCTATCGTTCAGCTAAATGACGACATTGAATCAGTCGCTAAGGCCATGCAATTGAGTTGTTATTTTCAGGATATAGAAGCCAGTCTGCACCAACATGCCATCCCAGATACCTGCGTAACGGTTTATGGTGCTGATCGAGCGGGAATTGTGTCCAAGGTGACGAGTCACTTGTTAGACGCCGGTTTCAATATCATGGATTTGGATTCAGATGTTGCCGGTGATGAAGCTGAACCAATCTATGTGATGCATATCGAAGGTGTTACTGCCAACGGAACAGATGCTTTAGAACAGGCGATGGAAGCAATAAAAATGCAGGGTGTGCATATTGATGTCACTGCTATTGATGTCATGATCGTTTAAATCGGGAATAAATATGGCAATATTGGATATTTTAAAATACCCGGATGAGCGACTTAAACAAGTATCAGAAATGGTAGAGTCTTTTGATGACGAACTCACCACCTTTCTTGGTGACTTAGAAGAAACCATGCGTGCCGGACCGGGTGGTGTGGGCATTGCGGCTGCTCAAGTAGGCTATTTCAAACGCATTGCCATTGTTGATGTGTCATCTAAGCCTAAGATTAAACACAATGGTTGTATGGTTTTAATTAACCCGGAAATAAAAACCTGGGATGGTATGAAGGTCGGTCGTGAAGGCTGTATGTCTGTGCCTGATTATACCGGTAATGTAATTCGTGCAGAAAAAATTACCCTGCAAGCATATAATGCACAAGGTCAAATGTTGGATTTTGCATGTGAAGGCTACGAAGCACGAGCGGTACAGCATGAGCTCGATCACCTGGACGGCCTATTGTTTTTGGATCGTCTGGTGAGTCGTCGTACTGATTTATTTAAACGTAAAAAGTATAAATAATGCCAACACAGTGATGTACTCGCTATCAGAATCAAGCATTTTAATGTTAAAATGAGCGGTTTAATGCCTCCTTTTAGCAGTATATCTATGATACTTGGATATATCAGGGAAGATGACGATAAAACTTTCATCAGTCACAATTATATTTATGGCGGTAACCACAAACACAATGAATATCGAAAATTATTACAATATTGATGCCCAAGGGCAGATTGTTAGCTTTACTCGTGAGCAGGCCAGTTCATTTGCAAAAGGCATAGCAGGCGATTTCAATCCCATCCATGATGAAGACCATCGTCGTTTCTGTGTGCCGGGTGACTTATTATTCTCTGTTTTTTTAGCACACTATGGTGTGAGTCAGCGCATGAAGTTCGAATTTTCCGGTATGGTTGTCGATAGTACTCAATTAATTTTTCCAGCTCAGTTATCCAGTCACATGAGCTTGTCTGATGCCAATGAAAAAAACTATATGGACATTGAAGTCTCAGGTGATAATTCTAAAGAGGCTGAATTTATCTCGATGCTATCAGAGAAATACGTGCAGTTTTCCAGCAAAACATTTCCTCATATATTAGTGCCTCTAATGGAACAGGAAAAGGTGATGATTAATCCATCACGGCCTTTGGTTATTTACAAGAGCATGGAAATCACCTTAGACAAATTATCCGGCAAGCAAATAGAATTATCCTTAAAAGAAGCTTCGTTGACCAACAAAGGCAAAAAAGGTGAAGTACGCCTGGAGTTTGCTATTTTATCCGCGGGTGAAGAAATTGGTCATGGTGCCAAAAACTTATTGCTCAGTGGTTTACGTGAATACGATGCGAGCCAGCTAGATGATGTGATAGCGACTTATACGCAGAGAAAATCCGAATTTTTGGCTGTAGCATAAGGGCTGACTGGCGCTTAGTTGCAATTTTGTAGGATGTGGTGAGTGCAACGAACCGCATCAAGAACATCTGTTTAAAGACATTGATGCGGTTCGTTTCTCACCACATCCTACGTCTGAAATGTAAAGCAGGTTTGAGTTGTTCCCTTGTTATAAATCTCTAGTTACAATGCTTAGTTTAACGCTTAGTTACAAAAGATAGACCGCTAACCATGAACTTACATGCGAGTAAATATCCGCGCTCGGATAATGACATAGCTTTGCCAGCAACAGCTCCCATAATTATTTTACATGGTTTATTTGGCAGCAATCGCAATTGGCACCCCATTGCTCGTTCCCTCTCAGAGCATCACACCGTTTATACGCTGGATTTGCGCAATCATGGTAAATCACCTCATTCGGATATAATGGATTATCCTTCAATGGCGGATGATGTACTGGCATTTATTGAAAATAAAATAACCCGGCAAGAAATAACTGCACCGGTTAATATTATTGGCCATAGTATGGGGGGCAAGGTTGCTATGTGGCTGGCCTTAAATCATCCTGAGTTGGTGCAAAAATTAGTGGTGGTTGATATTGCGCCGGTGACTTATCAACATGATTTTTCCGATGTTTTGGCGGCCTTTAATGCCGTACCGCTGACAACAATTCAATCTCGTCAGGAAGCGGATGAGTATTTATCTCAAGCGATCAGTCAGGTTGATTTAAGACAGTTCTTATTACAAAACCTACAGTTTAAAGGCGGGCAATATCGCTGGCGTTTGAACCTGCAAAGTATTCAACATTCAATTGCTAACATTACCGCTTTTCCTGATACACAAGGGCTACAGCCTTTCCTCCGTCGAGTGTTATTCGTCGGTGGTGGGCAGTCAGACTACATCAATAAAAGCAATCGGCAACTGACCAGAGCCCTTTTCCCCAAAGCATCGTTTTCGATGATAAAGTCCGCAGGTCATTGGCTACATGCTGAGCAACCAGAAATATTCAAAGCACTGATTGAGCCTTATTTTGAGTAAGTTATAGCGATGAAGCCGGATAGAAAACAGGCTATGAAACACTTGATTCAGCAGGTGAGAACGGCGATGCCGTTTGATTTGCCAGAGGCTAATTTATGTTCAGGGAAATGTAATGGTTGTTCACAAAAATTATTGGAATACCTAGATAGTGAATTAGAAAATTGGGAATATCGCTTAAAGGCAGATGAAACGCCGGATTTTGGAGATATACAGCGTATTGCTAAAACCAGCAAAAAAATCCATAAAGTGCTGGAGAGGAATGGGCTTTTGGATGGAAATGAAACTTAATGAATGCTATGAATAAAAAGTCGCATTTACACCAGCAAAATTAATGACATCACCATCGGTTAGTTTTACATGAAATATTTTTTTACCATTAATGTAAGTGCCATTTGAGCTTCGTAAGTCGGTAAGAAAATAATTCTTTTCAAAGTTAAGATGAGCATGATGATTAGAAACCGAGGCATTACTGATAATAATGTCATTATCGTCACGTCGTCCAATGGATGTGCGAGCATTTTCTAAATCGAAATCAGTGTATCGATTATCTTCCAATTGTACTCTTAAAAGTGCCACGACTATATTCCCTTTCCTTTTAGCTAATAGGATATTTTTAACCTAAACTATTCATAATCTATTATATATATTTAGTACAGCTTAATTTTACTAAAATAGTGTAAGAATACGAAATTTTTCCTGTCAGATTTGGCTTACTTTGGCCATTTAATTTATCTGAAAAGTCGCTTTACCCTGAGGTTTTTCATTAGCTTGTCCCTTTTCGGGTGTTTTTTCAATTTCTAAGTGGCTGGTATCAGGAATTGCAACTGCATCGACTTTAATTCCCAAACCCTTAAGGCTACCTTCTTGTGCCTCAGACATGGACAAGTCAGAAATATCGGGAATTTCAATGGCCTCGATAGTCGCTGAAAGTTCAGATAAGGGGGCATCATCCAGAGCGTGGATATCCAGTGTACTAATATCAGGCAATTCAACCGCTGTGACGAGTTTGCTGAATTCTTCGTAAGCGCTTAACCATCTAGCGTTATTCAAAAAATATCTCCCCTGCCTCATAATCAATCCATCGATTAATTATGAGGCACATCAATGAAACCAGAAACCCAAGCCAACTCAAAACAATTTTGGCAAGACCACGTTAATCAATGGAATGAAAACAGTATCAGCCAGGCATCCTATTGTCAGGAACATGGGCTACCCATCAAACGTTTTGGCTATTACAAGCGTAAGTTGCTGGGTGCAACAACGCAAACCAGTGCGATGACAAAGGGGAATGGTTTTATTCAACTATCTTCCCCGACACACTATTCAGCCCGCACCTCAGCATTAATTGTAGAATTACCCAATCAGCTACGCATTGAAGGGGTGACTGCCGATAATGTACAGCTGGTAAAACAATTAGCAGGATTGTTCCAATGAAGTCAGCCATACTTCCATCACTCAGCCTGCCACAGGTGTATCTCTATCTGAAGCCTGTTGATTTTCGTAAAAGTTTTATTGGCCTCAGTGCCATTGTTGAATGTGAATTAGGTCATAATCCTTTGCAGGCCATCTGTATGCCTTTACCAATCGTCAGCGTAATAAAATTAAATGCCTCTTCTGGGATAATACCGGTTTTGTACTCTATTACAAAAGTCTCTCAGAAGAAAAGTTCAATGGCCAAAGGGTGAAGATGACCTGATGAATATCACCGGACAACAAATCAACTGGCTATTAGACGGCTATGATATCAGTGTCATGAAACCGCATAAGAAATTGCATTATGAGTCTGTATTTTAAGTACTTTTAGTCTATTTTTTGTTATAATAAAGCCATGCAAAACAAGGCTGAATCCACAAAAACGACTCTATATTTTCCGCTTTTTCACACGCGGACAAGAATGAATTGTTGAGTGTCATTGAACAGAAAAACCACCGTATAAAAATACTGGAAGAAGCCCTTCGTCTGGCTCGTAGTAAACGCTTTGCACCCAGCAGTGAAAAAGTGATGGTCAGGAACGCTTATTTGATGAAGCTGAGCAGGCGGCTGACGATGAGGGGCTCCCTGAACCTAAAACCACTTCGCCTAAGAAGAAAGAAAAACAGGCAGGAAGCCTTTCTCAAAGACTATTCCAAGAGTCCCTGTCTTCATCGATCTGACAGATGAAGAAAAAGCCGGTGCCATTGAGGTTTTTACACTAAAGTCAGAGAAGAGCTGGATATCATTCCAGCTAAAGTCCAAATACTGGAATACTTCCAGGAAAAGCCGTCTTTGCAGGCACCAATGACACAGACAGTCGTTCAATGAAAGCTGCGGTCATGCCAAAACATCCATTACCTAAATCAATGGGCAGTATTCACCTGATGGCACACATCATTATCTCAAAATATGCCGATGGTTTGCCTCTGTATCGAATGGAAGGCATATTATCACGCTATGGCGGCGATATAACCCGAGCCACCATGGCCAATTGGGCTATTAAACTGGCTCATCAGTTCCAGCCGCTCATCAACCTCATGCGAGAACATCAACTGTCGGGTGACATCATCCAAATGGATGAAACGGTGCTCAAAGTATTAAAAGAGCCGGGACTCAGTGCTCATTCGAACAAATACATGTGGGTCAGTCGTGGCGGGCCACCTGGACAACCCAGTGTGCTGTTTGAATACGATCCTTCTCGTAAGAAGGAAGTACCACTGCGCCTGCTTGATGGCTTTAGCGGCTATCTGCAAACCGATGGCTATGCCGGTTACAATGCCGTGTGTGCACAAAATAATGCCACATCGGTCGGCTGCTGGGATCACACTCGCCGTAAATTCAAAGATTCTCAGACGGCACAACCAAAGAAAAAGAGCAATCAAAAGCCTACAAAAGCCGATGTGGCACTGGCCCATATCAATAAGCTGTATTTAATTGAGCGTGAGATAAAAGAAGCCAGTGTTAATGAAAAATTTAAGGTTCGTCAGAAACAGAGCCTGCCGCTTCTTGAGAAAATAAGAACATGGGTCGATAACACCCTGGGCAAAGTGCCGAACGACAGCTTGACAGGAAAAGCACTCACCTATATTAATAATCAATGGCCTAAGCTGACTGTTTATTGTGAAGATGGTCGGTTGAATATCAGTAATGTGCTGGCAGAAAATGCTATCCGTCCATTCTGCGTGGGTAGAAAGGCCTGGTTATTTTCAGATACGCCAAAGGGTGCACATGCCAGTGCAGTTCATTATAGTTTTATTGAAACCGCTAAGGCCAATGATATTGAGCCATATACGTATATGGTCTATGTATTAACCCAATTACCTTATGCGGATACGGTTGAAAAGCTGGAAGCATTGCTTCCCTGGAATTTTAAAAAATCAGAATTGGAAAAGGTAAAGAACGCTGTTCGTTAAGCGCTTACAATTCTTCTAAACTACCGGTATTCGCTTCGCCCATTGATAAGTCATCAATATCAGGTAATTCCACGGCTTCAACTGCAGGGGCAAATTCTTCCAGAGAACCACTTTGGGCTTCGGACATGCTCAGATGACTGGTGTCAGGAATACTTTTTATTGGCGGGTTTTCACTATTTTTTTCACTATTTTCTTCATTATGATTACTGCCAATAGGAGCGAGTTGTAAGCCACTAATGTTCGGTGTAGATTTGTCCGGTGTAGCTTTGACCGGTATAGATTGATCCTTTGCAGGCTCATTCTGTGTTGATTCAGTGACTGGTTTTAAATTATCACTTTTTTCCTGTTCAGCTAATGTTTTAGGCTGATTGTAGCCTATCAGTGAAGCTAATCCCGGACTTAAACCTTTCTGTTCGTTATTTGAAGTAATAGCAGGGCTTGTTTCTGGAGTCGATTTATTGAGTGTTTCTTTTTGAGGAGCGGTGGTTTCTGAATCAAGCTTAACGGCTTTAACCTTAACGGCTTTAGCAATGGCTCCAGCTTTTTTTAATACCGTGAGGTATTTCTTTGCTGCTTCAGTATCGAGATTTTTTTTAATGACAATGGGCTTGCCAGAGAAGAGTGCGGCTGTTTTCGCTGCATCAGCTTTGAATAAGCGAGCAACATTATCTTTGACTTCATCGAGTGAAGCACCGTCGATAATTTTACCTTGAAAAATAAGGTTGTAATATGCCATAGTTTTACCAGTAAAAATGTTAGAAACTGATATAACTATAGCATATCAATCAGGAATTACAGGTTGCTGTTCACAAAATCCCAGTTAACCAGATTCCAGAATGCTGCAACATAGTTAGGACGTGCATTACGGTAATCGATGTAATAAGCATGTTCCCAAACGTCACACGTCATTAATGGTGTGACACCATCAGTCAGAGGACAACCGGCATTTGAAGTCTTAACGATTTCAATTGCGCCTTCGCTGTTTTTCACTAACCAAGTCCAACCAGAACCGAAGTTAGTGACACAAGCTGCTGAGAACTCTTCTTTGAACTTGTCAAAAGAGCCAAAAGTAGAGTTAATGGCATCAGCGATTGCGCCAGTTGCTTCACCACCACCATTTGGGCTTAGGCAGTTCCAGTAGAAAGTGTGGTTCCAAACTTGAGCAGCATTATTGAAAATGCCTGCATCTGATTTCTTGATGATTTCTTCTAGAGACATGTTTTCAAAATCAGTACCAGCGACTAAGTTGTTTAGGTTAACAACATAAGTGTTGTGGTGCTTACCATAATGATATTCGAGTGTTTCTTCAGAAATATGAGGGGCAAGTGCATCTTTTTCAAAAGGTAGAGCTGGTAATTCAAATGTCATTTTATGACTCCATGTTAGTTATTTGTTATACACATTTTGCCTATCGATAGTCGATTGTGTGCAAAAGGTATCAAAGTTTTTGCTACTAGGGTGTAGTGATTGTCGCAGTATAAACTATTTTTCATTATAATAACACACTAAAATAGTCAGGTATTAAAAATTATTGCATTTGCATTCTTTTCAGTACTGCAATTAAGGTACAATGGGGGTTCAAAATATAAATATCAATTGATTGTTTTTAATTTTACTTAAAAACAGACGTAACATAAGTCCCAATCACTAAATTAGGAATAAAACATGGCAATAATGAAGAAAAAAATTATTATAAATTCATTGATGGCAGTGACAATTGTTACATTGACCGCCTGTACGACAGTAAGAGATACCACTGATTGGATTCCTGGTGTTGATAGTAATGAAGAGAAGCAAGTCGAAGCGAAGCTGGAAGCTAAAGAAGCACAAGCTAAGGAGCGTCAGGCTTATGAAGATAAAGCTGCTTTTGCACCGACACGTACCGCATCGGAGGCAGATGCCAAGATCAGTGTCACCATTGGCAATGAACTGTCTCAGGCGGAAATGATAAACCGTGAAGATATTGGTATTGAAGTCAATGCGGGTGTGGTGACTTTAACGGGCAATGTGAATTCGGATGAAAGTGCGGTGAGTGCTATTTCGATAGCCAAAAGCACCCGGGGTGTGTCACGAGTGGTTTCTAAGCTCTTGGTGGTTAAAGTGCGGGTAAAGGTTGAAGAACCCGTCGCGGAGTAGTAGCTCAACAATAGAAAAAAAATAACTATTCAGCCGATTAAAAATATCAATAGAGTATCGGGTTGAATAGCTTGTCTTTGTAGGGTTTTGAAAATAGGGATATTTTCATAAAGCGTCACATGGATGTGCTCGAGCGCCCCTGTAAAGACAAGCTATTTAACCTAGTACGGGAAAAATATTGAACGGTTACGATAAAAAATAGGTTTTAATTATGTGTGGCATCTGTGGTGATTATCATTTTGACGGTTCAAAACCCAATTTAGATGTACTCGATAGTATGTTGCAGAAATTGGAGCGTCGTGGGCCGGATAATGTCGGTGTGTTTCATGAAGGGCCGATGGCGCTGGGACATCGAAGGCTGTCGATTATTGATCTGTCTGAGCGTTCTAACCAGCCTATGGTGGATAATGATCTACAATTAGCGCTGGTGTTTAATGGCACGATTTATAATTATCCTGAGTTACGTAAAGAGCTGATCAGCAAGGGCTATCAATTCTTTTCTGACGGTGATTCAGAAGTTATATTGAAAGCCTATGCTCATTGGGGCGAGCAGTGTGTAGAACACCTGCATGGCATGTTTGCCTTTGCCATTGTTGACCTACGAGATTACAGCCTATTTGTTGCCCGTGATCGCATGGGTATAAAACCACTTTACTATAGTTTGGATGATAACCGCTTTGTTTTTGCCTCAAATATGCAGGCGCTATTGGCGGCTGGGCATATCAATACCGGGATCAATCCCGTGGGGTTGCACCATCAATTAACTCTACATGCGGTGATTCCTGCGCCGGACACTATTTTTGACGGGGTAAAAAAACTGGCCCCGGGTACGACGATTAAGATAGATGCCAATGGCGGGATGTCTTATCATCGTTATTGGCATTTGAAGGCCAATCGCGATCCACAAAAAGCATCGTGGAGTGAGGCAGACTGGACGGAAGCCATTCATGATAGCTTGATGAATGCAGTAAAAAAACGCATTTCTATTGCTGATGTACCGGTCGGGGTGTTGCTGTCTGGCGGTTTGGATTCGAGTTTGTTAGTGGCATTATTAGCCGAAGCCGGAGTACAGGATTTACGCACTTTTTCCATTGGTTTTAATGATATTGGTGATGAACAGGGCAGTGAATTTGAGTTTAGCGATCAAGTCGTGGAACGCTATGGCACTCGTCATCATAAGTACATGATCCCCAATCATGCCGTCTTAGACCGCTTGCCCGAAGCGATTAGGCACATGTCTGAGCCTATGGTAGGACAGGATGCGGTGGCTTTTTACTTGTTGTCAGAAAAAGTCTCTCAAGAAGTTAAAGTGGTACAAAGTGGTCAGGGTGCTGATGAAGTATTTGCGGGTTATTTCTGGTATCCACAAATGGCTGAGGCGGCGAGAAAAGATCCCGATGGCAGTGATTTAGATCATTTTGCCCCCTATTATTTTGATCGCCATCATGATGAGTTTTTACAGGCAGTGACACAGCGCTATCATGGTAAGGATCATACCAGTGAATTGGTGAATAATTTACTCACCGCACCCTATGCCGATGATTTTTTGGATAAAGTTTTACGCATGGATACCACTACCCTGATTGTCGATGATCCTGTTAAACGGGTGGACAATATGACCATGGCCTGGGGCTTGGAAGCGCGAGTGCCATTTTTGGATCATGAATTGGTTGAATTGGCTGCACAAATGCCGAATCATTATAAAATTGGCCAGCATGGCGGTAAGCACGTACTTAAATCCATTTCTCGCGGCAGAATCCCTGATGCCGTTATTGATCGCCCTAAGGGTTACTTTCCTATGCCGGCATTGAAATATGTCCGGGGTGAATTTCTTGATATGATGTCGGATGTACTCAATTCTCAGGCCTGTAAAGAACGGGGTGTCTTTGAGCCAGCTTATATTCAGCGCTTATTAAAAAATCCTGAAGCAGAAGAAAACATGACTCGCCTCAAAGGCAGTAAGCTCTGGCACATGGCCTTGCTGGAAATGTGGTTACAAACCCATATTGGCTAATTTAATAGAGAGTGCAAATAGGGCTTGAAAAAATAAAGCCTAATCCTTATATTAGAAATAACTTATTAAATTAGTCAACTTTGTATATTTCTAATAATAGAAAGATAAACTAAAAATTATAAACAAAAAAATTGAGGTTAAACCTATGGACGTTATGCAACGCATTGATGATGCTGTAAAAAGTAATTCGATTGTTATTTTTATGAAAGGTACTCCAAAAATGCCTTCTTGTGGTTTTTCAGCTCGCGCAGCAGAAGCCCTGATGAATACGGGTGTTGAGTTCTCTTATGTGAATATTTTGACCGACCCGGAAATTTTTGAAAACTTACCCCGTTATGCGGATTGGCCGACTTTTCCACAAATTTATATCAACCACGAACTAACCGGTGGTGGCGATATCATTCTAGAAATGTTCCAAAATGGACAACTAAAGACTGTTTGTGAAGAAGCCGTTGCTGCGGATGCAGCTAAAGCTGAGTCTTAAGTTTCGTTCAAAATGTACTGCTGAAAACGGATGATTCGGGAGTCGGGTGAGCCTTGCGGGGGCATGTCAAGGCCATCCATGGCTCACTCATCTCCAACACGTTTAAATTGCGTATGACTACAAGCAGAGCAGGGTGGAATTCGTCCCGGCTTGTGAAAATGTAATTCCTTACCACAATTCTTACACACTAAAGTACCGATACTTGTCACTTCACCGGTATGCCACTCATTTCCTGCTTCCTTTAAATGCTCGAGTTCTTCGCGAGTTTTATCTGCCATATTGGAAAAAACAGCGAGTAAATTTTCCTCTACCCGTTGCATGTCAAATTCAAACCATTCCTTAAAATTCTGATTTTTAACTTCCATTTTACTGGCGGCATCATGCAAATCACGTTGCACATAGCGTGAAATTAGGTCAATTTCCTCTTTAGTCCAACGCTTGAGATCGACTAAAAATTCTTCCGTATCTTTAATGCCATTAACGATCATCGGACCTGCTTCAGCATCGGCCTTGTCTGACCATTCCGCCAGCTTATCCAACATGGTGTTATAACCATCGACCAGCTTATCGGTGACATCATCAAAATTGTTTTTTTGATTATTATCCGGGCTCATGTGCTTATCCTTTTAGGCTCTATTTTATAATATTAAAACCACTGAGTGTGTTGTAAAGTATCACGGGTATATTCATACACTCAGCAGTGAGCAAATTGTTTCTTATAATAACTTTCTTCTAATATAAGTATAGCTGAAAATGCACTTACTTGAACTAAAAATAATGGTACAATTCACAACTATTTTTGTAATAAGCTCAGAGTCTTAATAATCCTAAAATAATCAGTAGGTTCAACTGATTTTTTTAGGATAATAGACTCATGGGCATAATTAAACTGAGATCCAGGAACCATAATCAATGAGTCAGGCGTATAACCCAGAGCAGATAGAGCAAGCAGCACAACGCTATTGGGAAGAAAACAGATGTTTTAATGTCACCGAAGATGAGAGCAAAGAAAAATACTACTGTCTCTCTATGTTCCCTTATCCCAGTGGTCAATTACACATGGGTCATGTGCGCAACTATTCTATCGGTGATGTCTTGTCTCGTTTTATGCGTATGCAGGGCAAAAACGTATTACAACCTATGGGCTGGGATGCCTTTGGCTTACCGGCTGAAAATGCTGCCATGAAGCATAAAGTGGCACCGGGTAAATGGACCAAAGAAAACATTGCCTATATGCGTGAGCAACTTAAACGCCTGGGCTTTGGTTATGACTGGGAACGTGAAATTGCAACCTGTGATCCCGAATACTATCGCTGGGAACAATGGTTATTTACCCGCCTGTTCGAAAAAGGTGTGGTCTACAAAAAAAATGCCATCGTCAACTGGGATCCGGTTGATCAAACTGTTTTAGCCAATGAGCAAGTCATTAATGGCCGTGGCTGGCGTTCAGATGCCTTAGTTGAACGCAAAGAAATTCCTCAATGGTTTTTGAAAATCACTGACTATGCTGAAGAACTCTTGCAGGGGCTTGACCAATTGGATGGCTGGCCTGAGCAAGTACGTACCATGCAAAAGAACTGGATTGGTCGCTCAGAAGGGGCTGAAATTTCATTTGCTGTGGTCGGTTCAGATGCTGGTTCAGAAAATATAATGAAAGTTTTCACGACTCGCCCGGATACCCTAATGGGGGTAACGTATGTGGCGGTCGCAGCAGAACATCCTCTGAGTCTGCAAATGGCAGAGAACAATGCCGAATTACAGGCATTTATTGCCGAAGCCAAGGTCATGTCAACCGCAGAGGCGGACATGGAAACCATGGAAAAGAAAGGCATGGATATTGGCCTAAAAGTGATTCATCCTATCAGCGGTGAAGAAATTCCCGTTTATACAGCCAATTTTGTTTTAATGGGCTATGGTGAAGGCGCAGTTATGTCCGTACCGGCACATGATCAGCGTGATTATGAATTTGCCAAAAAATATGCTTTAGCCATCAAGCAAGTAATAGCGCCTGTTGACGACAATATCGAATATGATTTATCAGCTCAGGCCTTTACCGATAAGGGGGTATTATTAAATTCAGGTCAATTTGATGGTCTGACTTCCCTTGAAGCAATGGTGAAAATTCCTGCTGAGTTGGAAAAAATAGGCAAGGGTAATACCCGAGTACAATACCGCTTGCGTGACTGGGGCGTATCCCGTCAGCGCTATTGGGGCACACCTATTCCCATTATTAATTGCCCTGATTGTGGTTCATTGCCCGTACCTGAAGCAGACTTACCGGTTAAATTGCCCTTAGATGTCGTCATTACCGGTGATGGTTCACCTATCAAGAGTATGCCGGAATTTTATCAATGTCAGTGCCCAAAATGTGGCGCTGATGCGGAACGTGAAACCGATACCTTTGATACCTTTATGGAATCTTCCTGGTATTATGCGCGTTATTGCTCGCCGGGTAATGATACCGCTATGCTGGATGACCGAGCTAAATACTGGGGGCCGGTGGATCAATATGTGGGTGGCATTGAACATGCGATTTTACACTTATTATATTCCCGCTTCTTTCATAAATTAATGCGTGATGAAGGCTTGGTCGATGGTGATGAGCCATTTAAAAATTTATTGACTCAGGGCATGGTGCTTAAAGACGGCGCAAAAATGTCCAAGTCAAAAGGTAATACTGTTGATCCTCAAGGCATTATTGAGCAATATGGTGCAGATACTGCCCGCTTATTTATGATGTATGCCGCACCGCCGGAACAGTCTTTAGAGTGGTCAGATAGTGGTGTTGAAGGGCAGTTTAAATTTTTAAAACGACTTTGGAAAACAGTCACTGATCATCTTGATAATGGTGCGGTTGTAGCATTGGATGTGGCTCAATTAGACAAAGACAGTAAAAAGTTACGCCATAAATTACACCAGACGATCAGTGCTGTAGAGGATGATATCGGTCGTCGCCATACCTTTAATACGGCTATTGCCAAGGTACGTGAACTGATCAATATGATGGATAAAATATCCGCTAATCTGGATAAGTCTGAGCAGGGCCGAGCTTTGAAACATAATGTTTTGGAACATGTGTTATTAATGCTCTCACCTATTGTGCCACATATCTGTCATCAATTATGGCAACAGATGGGACATGATACCGCTATCGTGAATGAACGCTGGCCGACTGTTGATGAAAGCGCATTGGTGGAAGATTCAATCCAATATATCGTTCAGGTCAATGGTAAATTGAGAGATAAATTAGAAGTCTCAGCAGATACTGATAAAGCCAGCATTGAAAAATTGGCATTGGCGACCGCAGGTGCGATGCGCAATGTGGAAGGTAAAACCATACGAAAAGTAATAGTTGTGCCAGGTAAACTGGTCAATATCGTTGCAAACTAGGAAGCATGATGAAACAAACAAAAAATATGAATGCACAAAATAACCATCGTTTTAGAGCCCACTTTAAACTTTTAAGTTTGATTTTACTCCTGAGCATAGTCTCAGGCTGTGGTTTTCAGTTACGCGGCAACATTGTGTTACCCCCCCTATATAAGCATGTACATGTTGTGACTCAAGGGAATGATGATGTGGGTGAAGCTTTGAGTAAGGCATTAACCAATGTGGGTAGCGTTATTGTGCCTTCGCCTGCAGCTGCAACATCAGTAGTAACCGTATTATCCAGTGGCACACAGCGAAGAGCGATCAATGTGGCGGGCAATACTATTCGTGAATACGAATTACAATTAAATATATCCTTTGTGGTACAGGATGGCAAAGGCGTGCAATTAGCGGATCAACAAACCGTTAGCGTGGTACGAAACTTCCAGAATGATCCTAATAATGTCTTGGGCAAGGATAATGAAGAAAAATTGATCCGTAAAGAGATGATGGGACCTGCGATTATTCAAGTGTTGCGTCGTATGAAAGCCATTGCTCAATAATTTTAAAGCATGCAAATCAAACCCGATCAACTGCGCAATGATTTAAAAAACAGGCAACTGCCGGTTTATCTTGTTTGTGGTGACGAACCACTACAGCATAAAGAAGCAGTGGATATGTTGCGCAAGGCGGCCAAATATTATGGCTATGATGATCGGGAAGTGTATACCGCAGATGCCAGTTTTGACTGGAATACCTTATTGATTTCGGCCAATGAACTGTCTCTTTTTTCCAGCAAAAAAATCATAGAATTACACTTGCCTACCGGCAAGCCAGCGGATAAAGGCCTGGCCTTTATTGAATATTGTAATAATTTACCACCTGATATTATTCTCTTTATTTTTGCCGGGAAAATTGAATCTGCGACCAAAAAAAGCAAGTGGTTTAAAGCCGTTGATGCGGTGGCGGGTGTGGTTCAGGTTTGGCCGATTGATGGCCAACAATTGAATCAATGGCTACAACGTCGCTTGCAAGGTAAAGGCTTATTATTAGCAAGTGATGCTGTGCAGCTGATCAATGATCGCGTTGAAGGTAATTTGCTGGCGGCTGATCAGGAGATTGAGAAACTCAGTTTATTGTATCCTGCCCGTGTCACTGAAGCGGGTGAAAAAAATAGACAGATGATAAATCTGGACTATGAGCAAGTGTCAGAAGCGGTATTTGATAGTGCTCGTTATAATTTATTCGATTTATTTGACTGTACCCTCTCCGGTGATTTAACCCGCGCTTCGCGTATGTTGACCGGTCTGCAACGAGAGGGGCTATCGATAATTCTAATTATGTCATTGTTTACTCGCGAAGTGCGACTATTGGCAAAAATGTCGGCAGTGCTTGGGGGTAATAATGGCGCTAATAATATGAACCCTGGTCATTCCGATGTCGAGCGAGCAATGCAAGGCGTGTATATTTTTCCTAAGCGTAAATCACTCATTGCTCAGGCACTGAGAAATACCCGACCGCAATTGTGGCAAAACTTGCTGAAACAACTATTACAGGCCGATAAAATGGCCAAAGGTGCTTTACCTGGTGACCCATGGGATTTAATGCAGTTGATTTTGGGACGGGTTGCAGGTAAAACGTACTTATAAGCAACACTTTTTATTATATCGTTTTTAATATGGTTACAGACTATGGACATTAAGCAATACATGGCTCAATTGGGTCAACAGGCACGTCAGGCCTCTAGAGCATTGGTGAAAGCCAATAGCAATACCAAAAATGCAGCATTGTTAGCCATTGCAGATTTGCTCGAATCTTCCATGACCACCTTACTGGCAGAAAATGCTAAAGATTTAGCCAAGGGCAAAGAAAAAGGTCTGGATGATGCCTTATTGGATCGTTTGGCACTGAATGAAGAGCGGGTTCAGGGCATGGCAGAAGGCCTGCGTCAAATTGCGGCATTACCTGATCCGGTGGGCGAAATTTCAGACATGACCTATAAGCCATCGGGTTTGCAAATTGGCAAAATGCGAGTGCCTTTGGGCGTGATCGGTATTATTTATGAATCCCGTCCTAATGTGACCGCAGATGCCGCTGCGCTCTGCCTAAAATCGGGCAATGCGGCCATCTTGCGTGGTGGTTCAGAAGCCATGTTTTCTAATCAGGCGATTGCTGCTTGCATTAAACAAGGTCTGGAACAAGCGGGCTTACCTGTCGATGTGGTACAAGTGGTTGAAACCACTGATCGCGATGCAGTGGGTGAACTCATTACCATGCCTGAGTATGTGGATGTCATTGTCCCCCGTGGTGGCAAGGGTTTGATTGAGCGCATTAGTGGCAATGCTAAAGTACCAGTGATCAAGCATCTACATGGTATCTGTCATGTTTATATTGATGGCAAGGCCGATAGAAGCAAGGCAATCAATGTGGCTTATAATGCCAAAACACATCGTTATGGTGTCTGTAATGCCATGGAAACTTTGTTACTTGATAGTACCATCGTTGCTGATATTTTGCCTGAGTTAGCTCAAAAATATATCGATAAGGGCGTGGAATTACGCTGTTGCGAACGCAGTGCCGCTGCAATCAGCGATTTAAAAACCGTGCCTGTCACCGAAGAAGATTGGGATACAGAATACTTATCAGCTATCCTATCCATTCGTGTTGTGGATGGCATTGATGCTGCGATGGAGCATATTTTTCAGCACAGTTCCGGTCATACGGAAGCGATTATTACCGAAGACTTTGGCCGTGCTCGCCGCTTTCTGGCAGAAGTCGATTCCAGTTCAGTGATGGTCAATGCCTCAACACGTTTTGCCGATGGTTTTGAGTATGGCTTGGGCGCTGAGATAGGTATCAGCACCGATAAGATCCATGTTCGAGGCCCAGTAGGACTTGAAGGTCTGACTTCGCAGAAATACATTGTTTTGGGTGATGGTCATATCAGGCAATAATCGACCAATAGTCAAGCAAAGGCCTATTGGGATCTATGGCGGTAGCTTTGATCCCATTCACTATGGGCATTTGAGACCGAACTTGGAATTGTGTGAAAGATTGGACTTGGCGCAGGTACGTTTTATCCCTGCCTTTCAGTCACCCCATAAAGATTCACCACAAATCCCCCTTGAGCAACGCCTTGAGATGGTGGCTCAGGCGATTAAGGATGAACCGCGATTTGTCCTGGATGAACGGGAAATTCAACGGGGTGGTGCTTCCTATACCATTGATACCCTGAAAAGTTTACGTCAGGATTATCCTGAGCGTCCCTTGTGTTTATTAATGGGCATGGATGCTTTTGCGGGCATTGATCAATGGCATCAATGGCAAGCTATTTTGGATTATGCGCATATTATAGTGAGTCATCGACCCTCAATGTGTGCAGATAGGCATGATAAACTAATATTTTCAGCGACAGTCGAACGGTTTTATCAGGCGCATAAAGCTGATGAGAACAATATTAATGACAGCATTGGCCAGTGTTTATCTGGTACGATTCATCTGGAACCGGTGACACAATTAGCTATTTCAGCAACAGATATTCGTAATAGGCTAAAAAATAAGCAATCTATACGTTATTTAATGCCGGAAGCCGTCATAAATCTGATAAAATACTACGATCTATATACTTAAATTAGAAGCTTTAATATACAAACTTTAATATACAAACTTTAAAAGGTAACTGAATTTCAATGAACTTAGATGAATTGAAAGCATTGGCAGTCAATGCAGTCGAAGATTTAAAAGCATTTGATGTCAATGTTGTTGATGTCCATGGTCGAAGTAGTGTGACCGACGTACTGGTCTTTGCTAGTGGGCGTTCCGATCGTCAGGTTAAATCCATCGCCAATAGTGTTGTTCTGGCAGCCAAAGATGCTGACATTGCACCCCTAGGTGTAGAAGGCATGAATAGTGGCGATTGGGTGCTGGTGGACTTGGGCGATGTTGTCGTTCATGTCATGTTACCTCAGGTAAGAGATTATTACGGCATCGAACGTATGTGGGATGTAGACAATCCTGATTATGATGATGGCACGGGGAGTTTTTCTGAAGGCCCGAATAACGACTAACTTGTTAGGATATACCCATGATACTTGAAAATGCAGGCTACGCCCTGAAAGAAGTGCCCTTGAGGTGTATTTCCAAGTCTCATGGGTATAGACAGAGATGAATATCTACCTATTGGCTGTGGGCAATAAAATGCCAGATTGGGTCACTAAGGGATACAATGAATATGCCAAGCGTCTCAATGGTGATTGTCATCTTAAATTAGTCGAAATCGCACCGGGAAAAAGAGGCAAAAATGCCGATCTGGTACGAATAAAGAAAGCCGAGGGCGACAAGTTACTCGATGCTATTCCCAAGGGATGCCTGGTGATTGCCTTAGAGGTGCTGGGCAAAGTTTGGTCAACAGAAAAACTCTCACAACAAATGGATACCTGGCTACACAGCGGACAAGATGTGGCATTATTGATTGGTGGTCCCGAAGGACTTAGCGAAGCCTGTGTGGCCAGAGCCGATATTAAATGGTCATTATCATCACTGACACTACCCCATCCTCTGGTGCGAGTCTTGCTCAGTGAACAACTCTATCGCGCCTATAGTATCCTTAAAAATCATCCCTATCATCGCTAAGGGCTTTTATTTATAGCTAAGGGCTTTTTATGGCTAATGTCCATCCGTTTATTCTAAAATTATTTGATAATTTTGACCGTAGGGTGGGCACGCTTTTTGTGCCCACGCTGAAAGTGTACATAATAAGCGCTTGAGTCAGCGTGGGCAGATAAAGCCATGCCCACCCTACGGTTCTTTATATAAAAAAACCTATTTACGGATGGGCACTAGCTAATGGCTTTGATTTGTAACTAAAGAGGTACTTGAATATTACTTCTTCTCATTCTAAGAAAAATAAGCCACAGATCTATCTAGCCTCTAACTCGCCCCGCCGACAGGAACTATTGCAGCAGATGGGGGTCGAATTTGCGGTTATTCCTCAATTTGCCGAAGAAAATCATCTATCCAATGAATCCCCCGAAAACTTTGTTGTCCGTTTGGCTCTGGCAAAAGCCAGTGATGGTTTAGCAAGGTTAAATAAGCAAAATATTCCTGTGCTGGGATCGGATACCGCTGTTATACTGGATGGTAAGATTCTGGGGAAACCGGAAGGCAGGGAAGACGCCATAGCAATGCTTATGAGTCTTTCCAATAGAAGCCATCAGGTACTGACAGCAGTAGCACTAAAAAATAATACACACTCAGCGCAGTTAATTTCTACGACTGAGGTTTCATTCGCAAAATTGACACTAAAGATGTGCGAAAATTACTGGCAAACAGGCGAACCTGTCGATAAGGCAGGCAGTTATGGCATTCAGGGGCGGGGGGCGTTATTTATTCATCATATCAACGGGAGTTACTCCGGCGTGATGGGCTTGCCAATTTATGAAACCCGAATGTTATTACAGCAGTTTAATCTTTCTTTGTTATAAAAATTAAAAAATTAAAAGTAAAAAATAATATGAGTGATGAGTTACTGATCAATGTGACACCACAAGAAACCCGTGTTGCCAAAATAGAAAATGGCATGTTACAGGAAGTGGTGATAGAACGTGCCAGTCGTCGAGGTTTAGTCGGTAATATCTATCGGGGTAAAGTCTGTCGGGTATTACCGGGAATGCAGGCGGCCTTTTTGGAAATAGGCCTGCAAAGAACCGCTTTTTTGCATCTGTCTGATATTGTCACCAACGAAGAAAAGAAAAATGGCACGGCAGAAGTGACCATTAATGATTTATTGCGCGACGGTCAGGAAATACTGGTGCAAGTGGTTAAAGATCCCATGGGTACCAAAGGCGCGCGCCTCACCACCCATATTACTATCCCCGCACGTTACCTCGTCTACATGCCTAATTCTAATCATATTGGTATCTCACAAAAACTTGAAGGCGATGAAGAAAGAGAACGCTTAAAAGCTATTATAAAAGACTTATTACCCGAATTTAACGGTGGCGGTTATATCGTTAGAACTGTGGCAGAAGGTATTTCAGAACAGGCTGTGCGTGCCGATATGAAGTTTTTAGAAAAGCTCTGGCAAGCAGTGCAAGAGAATAATAATGCTGAGCACTCTGCCATGATGGTTTATGAAGACCTGCCTTTGGCCATGCGCGTGATGCGTGATATTGCTGACATTAACATTGATGCCATTCGCATTGATTCAAGAGAAACATACGATAAAGTCATTAAGTTTGCCAATAAGTTTATACCTGAACTGGCTGATGGTATTGAATATTATCCCGGAGAGCGACCCATCTTCGATCTGTATGGTGTAGAAGATGAAATTCAACGGGCATTACAGGCAAAGATAAAACTCAAATCTGGCGGTTATCTGATCATCGATCAAACCGAAGCCATGACCACAGTTGATATTAATACCGGTGGTTATGTAGGGAATCGTAACCTAGAAGAAACCATCTTCAAAACCAATCTCGAAGCGACTCAGGCTATTGTTCGTCAACTCCGAATCAGAAATCTCGGTGGCATTATTATTATCGATTTTATCGATATGAAAGAAGCTGAACACCGACGTCAGGTTTTGCGTGCTTTTGAAAAGGCGCTGGAACGCGATCATGCTAAAACCTGCATCACCGAAGTATCCAATCTGGGCTTAATTGAAATGACGCGTAAGCGAACCCGTGAGAGCTTGGAACATATACTTTGTGAAGCCTGCCCAGTTTGTGATGGTAAAGGCACAGTAAAAACAGTAGAGACCGTTGCGTTTGAAATCTTTCGGGAAATCATTCGTGAGGCAAGACAATTTGATACCAAAAAACTATTAGTCCTAACTTCGAAAAAAGTCGGTGACTATTTAATGGATGAAGAAACTTCTTCTATTGCCGAGCTTGAAGAGTTTATGCAGAGAAGCATTCAATTGCAAATAGATAATGAATATAGCCAGGAACAATATGATGTTGTGCCTATGTAGTTTTTTATTGTATTCCTCAATTTGTTTAAGCGATATTAAAGCATAGTCATGAATGCTTCTGAACAATCAGCAACTCAAGCATCCGATCAAGAACAGTCAAAAAGTTTTTTGAGCCGAATCGTTGCCACCTTGAAAGCAAGTTTCCTCTTTGTCTGGCACTTTCATCGAAAACTTTTGTATGGGATTGTCATTACCCTTGCGGCTAGTTTATTAATAGCACGACTGGGGGCAATTTATCTTGAGAAAAATCCTGAGTTTGTTGTCGAATTTATCGAAAGTAATTTACAAACAAAAGTAAGCTTCGACTCCATGACAGTGGGTGTCGGCCTCTTATATCCCTCTATTGCAATGCAACACTTCACAATTCATGACGACTTAAATGACGAAGCGTTACTCGCCTTTAGTTCCGCGAAGATACGCCTAAATGTATTTCAATCACTGGTTCGTAGAAAACTCATTGTTGATACGGTTGCACTGTCAGGCTTTAATGCACTGATTCGGCGTAATACTCAAAATGAAATTTCAATTGCTGATATAAAAATAAGCAATAATGATCAGTCAAAAATAGAGACTGATCATAATCTGCAATATTATCTATCCTTATTTAAACAAACCCGTTTTAGTATTTCAGACAGTGAAATTTATTTTGTTGATGAAATGCAAAAAATTCCATCGGTATTTGTGTCGAATATTAATTTTTATATGAAAAACAATCTTTCCAGACATCAAATTACACTATTTGGACGCTTAAATGAATCCAATACTCGCTTTGATTTACGTCTAGATTTTAATGGCGACATTAACAATATCAATCATTGGAATGGCAATGTTTATGCTTCTATTGATAACCTTAACCAACAGGCTTTATTGCATTTTTTACAAAAAGACGTTTTGCAAGTTGAAGAATTTCAACTTAACGACATTGCAGTTGATACAAAAGTTTGGTCAACGATCAATAAAGGCAATTTACAATCAGTTTATGGTGAAGTGCAAGTCAAAAATGCCAACCTAAATCGGGTGAATAGTGAACAAAAGATTCACTTCGATTTCCTAAAGAGTCATTTTAAAATTCAAAGAAAAAAACCGCTTTCAGATAAAACATATTCTGATTGGCTATTGGATTTATATGACATCAATATGAGTGTAGACTCTCAGTTGATCAGTGAAGAATATGTGCGGTTAAAGTTTATAAATTCTGGCAAAAATGATTTATCAAAAGCCGAAGTGTTTTTAGATAAACTTGAGTTACAAGAATTTACCAAGGTCATTGCCTTTTTTTCACCCAAACAATTTAATGACAAAGTGTATACTCATTTAAAACCTAAAGGAAGTTTAGAAAATATCAATAGCAGTTTTTATTTTAATCCTGATGTGATGCCGATTGATATAGAAAATTATCAAGTGCAAGCTGATATTAAACACTTTTCTATTAACTCTTTTCAAGCACTGCCCAAAATAAGAAATTTTTCTGCTCGCTTAATTTTAAATGAATCAAGAGGACGAGTGCTTATTGATAGTGCTGATATGCGTTTGCATTTAAAATCACTGTTTAGAGATAGTTGGTCTTTTTCGCAAGTAAAGGGTGACTTTTTTTGGCAAAGAGAAGATGAGCAATGGCTCTTAGGCAGTGAAAATCTAAGTATCGAAAGTCCACATTTTAGTGCTAATGCTGATCTTAATTTATGGATCGCAGAAAATGGTGAAAGCTTTATGGATCTCAAAGGCTTTTATAAAAATGTTAATGTCAAAGCTATTTCAAATTACCTGCCTGTAACGGTAATGAGTGAAGGCCTGGTTAAGTGGCTTGACTCCTCTTTGCTATCGGGATTAGTGCCAAGTGGTGGTATTGCTTTTCGTGGCGAGTTAGGTGAATTTCCCTATCTTAATCACGAAGGTAATATGGATATTGTTTTCAATACTAGTAATGTCCTGCTTGATTATCAAACAGACTGGCCAAAACTTACCGATATTAATGCTCAGGTCCAGTTTACACAAAAGGGCATGAATGTTGAGGCCGAACAAAGTAAAATCTATTCAGCCTTGTCGAAAAATATTGGAGCTAGAATCAATGACTATATGATCGATAAGTTAAAGCTCACAGGTGATATAAAAACCAATATTAAGGACGGTGTAAAGTATCTGCGTGCCACCCAATTAGTTTCAAACGATGTCATTGATATGTTGGATGCTGAGGGTGATATTAATTTGCAATTAAACTTAAGCATTCCTCTGGATGATCATATTGTCGGGGATAGTCAGGTTAATATCAGCCTCTATGATGTAGATTATTTCCCACCAGGTTTTGACAAGAAAAAAGGCCTCGTCAGTCATCTTAAAGGACAAATTCTTGTCCATAATGATACCCTTAATTCAAAAAAACTAGCAGCACAGATCATGGGTTTTCCTGCAAAAATAAAAATTGTCAGCAATAAAAAATCCTCAAAATCAAAAAAAGATCCCGATGTCAGTATTGCGATAGAAACTAGCATTGCGCTAAAGAAATTAAATCAGTACCAACAAATACCTCAGTCACTTGCTTTTCTTAATGACTCCTTATCAGGCAGTAGTAAACTTTATTTAAACCTGAGTTTACCCAATGCGCAGCGTGATTTAAGTGTGAATATTAAATCTGATTTTAAAGGCATAAAATCGGACTTACCCGAGCCCCTTAAAAAAACTGCGCAAAGCACTTTGCCATTTAAAATGACTTATCAAGTGCTAAACACTTCGACTCATAAAAGTAGTGAGAGTAGCTTGTTAAAGGTTTCACTGGCGAATAAATTATCTGCCGCTATCTTGTTGGAAACGGCACAAAAACCTCAACAAACAACTCAACAAATAACTATTGTTAAAGGGGCTATTGCATTTGAAGGTGCTAGAGCTAAACTGCCCGAGAGTAAAATTCTTTATCTGAGTGGGGCATTAAGACAGACCCCATTTGCACAGTGGCAAGCAATGATTGAAGCCTCTAAAAAAACCTCTCAGAAAAAAGAGCAATCTTCATTAAATCCCTTAAGTATTCCTGTTACCTTGGCAATGAGTGAAATTGTATTCCCGGAATTGCAGTTTTTGACTAATAAATCAGAGCAAGCAAAAACAATATCCACTACACAAGCACTTCAAACAAAACAGCAACTATTACAAAATGTACCAAAATACTTCCCGTTAATTAATGGCTACATCAATTCAATCAAATTAGGTCAGGTTGACTTGGGACGTTTTGAAATACAATCGACGCGTATCGATAATGGTATTGTTTACGATAAACTGTCACTTAAGGGCGAACTACTTTCTTTTAATGGTAAAGGAAAATGGCATCATTGGAATGTACACCCTGAAGTTGATCTTGAAGGCTCTATTAAAATTCCTTCCTTGGAGTTACTTTCTTCGGCACTGGGTAATGACCAGTTAATTCGCGATGGCAAGGCTGAATTTAGCGGATATATATCCTGGATTGGAGGCCTGAGTGATTTTAGTAAAGAAACAATCGAAGGTAAGGTCAATCTTCAGGTTGAAAAAGGTGCTTGGATTGAAGGTAAACCTGGGCCGGCAGGACGTCTCTTAGGTTTGTTTAATATGAATGCTCTAACGAGGCGTTTATCCTTTGACTTTTCTGATGTGGCCGATGAGGGCTTTAATTTTGATAAAATTGAAGGTGATTTTCGTTTTAAAGGCGCAACAGCTTACACGGATAATTTTAAAATCTTTGCCCCTAGTGCCAATATTTTGGTGAGCGGGAGTACCGGTTTGGTCAGTGAGGAAATTGATCAGCGTGTGACGGTGATTCCCGATGTGTCTGCAACCTTGCCTCTGGCGGGCGCTGCGGTTGCGGGCCCTGCAGGTGCTGCGGTTGTTTGGGTCGGACAAAAAATACTTGGTGATCAGCTTAACCGGGTCACGGCCTTTGATTATACCATCAAGGGCAATTGGGATAATCCCGTGATTAAGAAAGATAAAACTAGCAAAACAACGCTTAATACGCTAAAAAATATCTTTGGGATAGTGACTGAGGAAGAGGATGAGCAAGCGAGTGAGGAAGAGTTATACCCTTGAACCTAGAAAATTAGTTGATACGGGGAAATGCGTATGATGTGGTTCGTACCTCACCACATCATACCAATTTGTGCCTTGGGTATAGTTTTGCTGATTACTGGTAATGATCCAATAAAATTTCTTTTGCTTCTTTATACTCGTCGGCAGTAATTGCCTGAGTTTGATAAGCCTTGTCTAAGTCCTCAAGTTGTTGTCCCAAGGATTGGGTTGAATTGAAGGTTTCAACACTACTGGAACACGATGTGATGAGCAGACTCAGTATGATACTCAAAGATAAGTAAGTTATTTTGTTCATAATCGCTCCTGATCAGGCCGAGTAAGGTTAGTTTTAGTTATCGTAGCGGTTCATGATATTCTTTTTCGCTTTCTTGTATTCACTTTCAGTGAGCAAGCCTTTTTTAAAGCTAGCATCGAGATCAATTAATTCCTGTCCCATTGTTGTGTTAGTCGTATTAGTGACAACATCTGCACCACCGCCACCACAGGCTGAAAGTGTTAGAATTAGTGCAATCATGCTAAAAATCATGACATTTTTCATAAAATAAGTCCTTTAAGTAATCTTTGAGCTAATGAAGTGTTCTTTTTCAGTATAGTAGCATATATTTTATTGAACGGTTGATTGAGACTTGAAATTTTAACCCTAATCATGAGATTATAAGAGATTATGTGAAAGTAAAGTTTGAGGGAAGATGGCAAAAGTTGCAGCAATTCAAATGGCTTCAGGGCCTAATGTCAGTGCTAATTTAAGCGAGGCCAGACGGCTTATATCAGATGCCGTGAAACAGGGGGCAGAGCTGGTTGTATTACCAGAAAATTTTGCCCACATGGGCATGTCAGAGGCAGATATTTTAAATATTGCTGAAGATTATCTCGATAAGGATTCAGGTGAAGGCGGTGCTTCCCCTATACAGACGTTTTTATCTACGGTCGCAAAAGAGGAAAACATCTGGTTAGTGGGTGGAACGCTTCCGATTAAAGCCCCTCTTAAAGACTCTGCTGATAAAATTTACACGGCTTGTTTGCTACTCAATAATCAGGGGGAAGTCGTTGCTCGCTATGACAAAATCCACCTATTTGATGTAGACTTGGGCGATCAGGGCGGCGCTTATCATGAATCGGAATTCACTGAGGCCGGCACAGAAATTATCGTGGCAGACACTCCCTTTGGCAAGCTGGGCTTGGCAATCTGCTATGACTTGCGTTTTCCGGAATTATTCCGTGGCATGGTGAGTCAGGGCATGGATGTCTTGTGTCTGGTGTCTTCATTTACAGCAACAACCGGTAAGGCGCATTGGGAGGTGCTTAATCGTGCCCGAGCCATTGAAAACCTTTGCTTTGTTGTATCATCGGCTCAGGGTGGATATCATGTCAATGGTCGTGAAACCTATGGTTCTAGTATGATAGTTGATCCCTGGGGCGGAGTGATTGATTGCCTGCCCAGTGGTTCCGGCTTTGCGATTGCTGATATCGAAGCCAGTCGTGTGCAGAAAACCCGGAAAAATTTCCCGGTTTTAGATCACATTAAGTTGCCTTGCCAGTTAAAGACCTAATTCATTTAAAAATGGCCAGTTAAATATCTGGAAGGGGTTTTTATTCATCTGCTCCGTGCATCACTTCTTTTAGATATTGAAATAGAAGTCGGGCACTTTTGGGTGGCTTCTTTAGCTCCGCTTCTTTTTTTGCATTACGTAACAACTGTCTTAGTCGAGAACGCTCAAAATCGGGGTATTCGGCCACTAGCTTATTAATGGCTGAGTCACCCTCAGATAATATCTTATCGCGCCAGCTTTCCAGTTTATGAAACTGCTCATTGGCTTCTACAGCTGGATTGTGAAAGCGTTCTAGTTTAATACGAATAGCATCCGCATCCACATGACGCATGATTTTTCCAATCAATTGTATTTGACGTCGATGGCCACTATGGCTATGAATACTTTTCGCCAATAGGATCGCATCGAATAAGAGTTCATCCAAAGCAAAAGATTCTAAGGAATTTTTTGACAGTTCGATTAGTTTAAGACCGAGTTTTTGTAACTCTTCTACTTCGCGCTTTGCCTGAGTTTTACTGATATAATGCTCACCAGATTCCTCCATCGCCTGTTGTTCAAGTTTATGCTTGGCTTTGCCCCAAGGCTTGTGAGGAGAGTTTTTTGCAACCATTTAGTTAACTACCTTTACTAACGTCTCTTTGGATAAACATAGAATGAGTTCGACACATAATATCCCATCCCAACAAATTTTGTCTCTTGAGCAATTATATAAAAAATGTGATCTCAGTGACATGGATTTTAACACAACTGAGGACTTGCCGGAATTAGAAGAGATTATTGGTCAGCAACGAGCGATCAGTGCCATTGATTTTGGTATGGGGATGAATCACAAGGGCTATAATTTGTTTGTCCTGGGATCAGAAGGTATTGGTAAAACAGCACTGATCAAAAAACTCTTAAAAAAGTATTATGTAAACCATAAAAAGACTTTTGACTGGTGTTACGTCAATAATTTTGAATACCCTCAACACCCGCGCTTTCTACGTTTGCCTGCGGGCACCGCCAAGCCTCTCAGTGAAAGCATGGAAAAATTGGTGAAGCTGATATCGACTCTAATCACCGTGTCTTTTCAAAGCGATGAGTATGTGGCGCAGATTCAAGAAATTGAAAATGCGATTAATGAACGGGGTGATAAGGCACTGAATAAATTAATCGATAATGCCAAAGAAGATCAAGTGGCAGTTATACGCACCCCCAGTGGCTATACATTATCCGCCATCGTTGATGGTGAAATAAGCAATTTAGACAGTTTTAAGCAATTATCGGAAGAACAACAAAAAGTCTTTAACGAGCAGATCGATAAATATCAGCTTAAATTACAGGAAAATCTGGCCAAAGTCCCCGTGTGGGAACAAGAAGGTAAAGAGCAACTGGATAAATTGGATAAGGATATAGTCACTCAATTAGTTGACTCGGCGATGGAGCAATTATTTACAGAATACCATGGTTTTGAACCAGTGATTAATTACCTGACGGATGTGAAAGAAGACATTATTACTCACCTGGATGAGTTTTACGAAGAAGACGTCCACAGCAAAGAATCAGGTAAAAAGCGCAAACACATTAGTAAAACAGCAAGTTTTCACCGTTATTTAGTGAATGTCTTGGTTGATAATTCAGAGTCGGAAGATATGCCAATTATCTTTGAAGACAATCCGACGTATTCGAATTTAATTGGGCGAATTGAACATTTGGCCTATTACAATCCTCGGGAAGGGGAGCAAAATAAAACCGATAATGCGCTGGGTTTAGGCAATCTTTTGACGGCTTTTACCCTCATTAAACCGGGGTCTTTGCATAAGGCCAATGATGGTTATTTATTATTGGATGCAGAAAAAATTCTGGTCAATCCCTATGCTTGGGAAGGTTTAAAACGAGCCTTAAAATCTTCACTTATCACCATTGAGCCCTTGGATGAACTGCATAGTTTCTCGCGTAATCTGACGCTTGAACCCGATCCCATTCCATTAAAAATAAAAATTATTCTGATCGGTGACCGACATATTTATCACTTGCTTAAGGACAATGATCCGGAATTTAATAAGCTCTTTAAGGTGAATGTAGACTTTACTGAAGAAGTGCCACGCAGTGAGGACATGACCCATAAATATGCCCGTTTGATTGCCAACCTACAACGTCAGGAAAAAGTTTCGCCGATTGAGCGGACTGCGGTAGAGCGGATAGTGGAACAAAGTTCCAGACTGGTGGATCATGGTGAAAAAATCTCCCTGCACATGGGGGATCTCAGAGATTTAGTGTTGGAAGCTGAGTTTTATTATCGTAAACGCCAGGAAAATAAGCTTCAGGAAAGAGAGCAGGCTGATAAAGCCTTGTCAGATAGTAATAATATCAATTTGGATGATGTCAATGCTGCCATTGAAGCACGGGTTTACCGTATGGATCAATACCGTGACAGTCTCTATGGAGAAATCATTAATGGTACTGTACTCATTGATACCGATAATAAAAAAATCGGTCAGGTGAATGCCTTGTCGGTATTGCAAATTGGTGAGTTTGCTTTTGGTCAGCCATCAAGGATAACCGCGACAGTGCGTGTAGGTGATGGGCATATTGTGGATATTGAGCGCGAAGTGGATCTCGGTGGTGATATCCATAGTAAGGGCGTGATGATTTTATCGTCTTATTTAGGGCATCATTATGCTAAAACGCAAATGCTGTCAATGGATGCTAACCTGACGTTTGAGCAATCCTATGGTCAGGTAGATGGTGATAGTGCCTCAGTGGCCGAATTGTGCGCCTTGCTCTCAGCGGTCTCGGAAGTCCCCGTCAAGCAATCCATGGCTTTAACCGGCTCAGTGAATCAATTGGGTGAAGTGCAGGCCATTGGCGGGGTCAATGAAAAGATTGAAGGTTTCTTTGATATCTGTAATTTACGTGGTTTAACGGGCAAGCAAGGAGTAATTATTCCGCGCAGTAATGTGGTGAACCTAATGTTAAAGCAAGAAGTGTTACAGGCTGTCGCTGAGAAAAAATTCACTATTTATAGTATTGAACATGTAGGTGATGCGTTGAGTTTATTGATGGGTATGGAGGCGGGGGTAATTGATGAAGACGGTATCTACCCTGAGAATACCATTAACCGCAAAATACAACTTAATCTGGAAGGCTATTCTTCTTTGAAGCATAGTGAACAACATAAGTATGATAAAGAATCAGAGGTGCCTATTGATGAAAGTGATACTGAAAAAGGGTGATTAAAACAGTAACACCTCAAGCAAGAACACCTAAACCAACAGCTAAAAAAGTGGCAGGGAGCTATAGTGAAAAAAGTATCAATTTTTGTCGATGTGCAAAATATTTACTACACGACACGGGACCATTATCGCTGTCATTTTGATTATAATGCTTTTTGGGCGGCTGCGACCGAGGGGCGGGAAGTGGTTAATGCTTTTGCCTATGCGATTGATCGTGGCAGTGACAAACAAAAACAATTTCAAAATATTCTACGAGGTATTGGTTTTACCGTAAAATTAAAACCCTTTATTCAACGCAGCGATGGTTCCGCTAAAGGTGATTGGGATGTCGGCATCACTCTGGATGCCATTGAAGCCGCAGCAGAATCAGATATTATCGTTCTAGCTTCTGGTGATGGTGATTTTGCGATGTTATTGGATCGGGCTTATCAACGCTATCAAGTGGAAACCGAGGTTTATGGTGTCTCTGCCTTGACTGCTAATGCATTAATTCAATCAGCAAGCCGATATATCCCTATTGAAGGGAAGTTACTATTAACCTAAAAAAATCATTGAATCTACATGGCTGTCAAAATTGTAGGCTGGGCACAAAAAGCGTGACTACCTTACAAAAGGCATAAAAAAACCCTGAAAAACTATCAATAAATTCTAAAAATAGAAATTATTAATAGCTCTGTCAGGGTTATTCTCTGTTTACACAGAGTCACTTACAAGTTTAAAACTTGTAGTGATTTTACTGAGGTTGAACTTGAACCGCTTGAGGGCCTTTAGGGCTCTGCTCGATTTCGAAGTTAACGCTCTGGCCTTCTGCAAGAGTCTTGAAGCCTTCACCAACGATTGCACGAAAGTGTACAAAAACATCATCACCGCCATCATCAGGCTTGATAAAACCGAAACCTTTAGACTCATTAAACCATTTTACTGTACCAGTACTCATTTTTTCAAATCCTAAAACTAAACTAAATTTATAAATATTACATTGTGCCTATGACGCGATGAGAATTCAGAGATGTAATAAAAGGTTTTAAAAATCTAAGAAAGCCAGCTAGAGCCAATGCGGACAGGGTGACTATAACTCATTTTTTCAAAAGATCCAAAGAAATTTGCAAAAAAATAGCAATTAAAGTGAATCTAGTGCAATAAAAGTGAAAAGTCAGGCAAAAAAGAAGGAAAACTGCTTAATAAATAGGCTATATTGATAAACACTTATTTATATCCAATCATATATAGATAATATGCTTAGTCGTTTTAGCTGAACCACTATGACCTCAGATTGCTATTTCCTAGGCTAAAGTAGAGTCCCCAGCCTGTGCCTTTTCGAGGCGCTCTAATTTATGCCAACGATTAATAATGCGACAAAATAGCTCGGCGGTTTGTTCGGTATCATACTTAGCAGAATGGGCGCTATCATCATCCCATTCCATACCGGATGCTTGGGCTGCTCGTGATAAAACCGTTTGGCCATAGGCTAGTCCACCCAATGTGGCGGTATCAAAGGTACTGAATTTATGAAAGGGATTACGTTTGATTTGATTACGGTCAATGGCGGCATTAATAAAGTTCAGATCAAAAGTAGGATTGTGCCCGACTAAAATAGCACGGGTGCAGCCGGTGGCTTTTAATTCACTGCGAATAGGGCGAAAGATTTCCTTGAGTACAAAATCTTCAGGCTTGTTCATGCGAAAGGGATTAAAGGGGTTAATGCCGGTGAACTTCAGTGCGGCCGGATCCAGGTTTGCCCCTTTAAAGGGCTCAACATTATAGGCATAGGTTTCACAACAAATTAAGTCACCTTGCTCATCCATGCGTAATAGGGTGGCAGCGACCTCTAATAAGGCATCGCTTTTATGGTTAAAACCTGCGGTTTCCACATCGATGACGACGGGCAAAAAACCTCTGAATCTTGCTGCAATACCTGTTGCAGTTGCTTCTTCTTTAATTTTTTTCTTGGTTTTTGCCATCTTGCTTCATCTTATGAGTATCAGTGAGTGCGCTATGAATGAGTCAACTTTAGTTCTCGGTGACTCTTTTCCAGTGGATAGTTTGCCCCGCCCTTAAAGGAATGACTACATCATCATTGCCAAGAGAAAACGAGTCAGGTACTGTCCACTTTTCACGCTGGAGGGTGATTTTATCACTATTTGCCTCAAGACCGTAAAATAAAGGGCCATTTAAGCTGGAAAACTGTTCTAATTTATCCAGTGCGTTCGCAGCATCAAATGCTTCGGCATAGAGTTCAATGGCGGCAAATGCAGTAAACATACCCGCACAGCCACAGGCCGATTCTTTATTCTGCTGACTATGTGGGGCGCTATCCGTACCCATAAAAAACTTCTGATTGCCCGATATTGCCGCTTTGACCAGTGCCTGACGATGTGTTTCCCGTTTTAACACCGGCAGACAATAATGGTGCGGCTTTATGCCACCGACCAGCATATCATTACGGTTCATCAGCAAATGATGTGCTGTGATGGTCGCAGCAACATAGTTTGAGCTTGTGTTGACAAAATCAGCAGCATCCGCAGTAGTAATATGTTCAAAAACCACTTTTAATTCAGGGAAGTCATTAATTAAACCGCTCATACGCTGGTCAATGAATTGTTTCTCACGATCAAAAATATCCACATCTTGATGAGTTACTTCACCATGAACCAATAAGGGCAGACCTAGTTTTTGCATCATTTCCAGTGTGGCATAACATTTTTTAATGTCAGTCACTCCGGCGTCAGAATTGGTCGTCGCTCCGGCCGGATAAAGTTTAACCGCTGAAATAATACCACTGTTTAAGGCGGCTTCGATTTCAGAGGGGGGCATGCTATCGGTTAGATACAATGTCATCAAGGGCTTAAAATGAGGATGTTGTGCTGATGCGCTTAAAATTGCTTGCTGATACGCTTTAGCCTGCTCAGTGCTAGTGACTGGTGGTGTTAAATTGGGCATGATGATGGCTCGCCCACATTGTTTGGCAGTATAAGGCACAACTGCCTTCATGCTTGCGCCATCGCGAACGTGCAAATGCCAATCGTCGGGACGAATTATCTGAATACGATTGAGAGAACTTTGTTTGCTTGACACGTTTTAATTCCTGAATGCTGGTAACTATACACTATGATGCTGTTTATCGATTTTTTGATACCAAAATGCAACTCATTTAATGGCTTGGAATAATTCTACTGCTTTTTCTTTTTCTGAAAAAGCTTCTTTTGAATTAATAATATTTTTCAAAATTGCCTGAGCCTCATCAGTCTTGCCCATTTTATGCAATGTGTAGGCTAGGTGGTATTGAATGTCTTTGTCTTTTGGCAGGCCTTGTGTGGCCATCTTTAAGAGTTCAATTGCCTTCGGGTATTGGCCATCGCGGGCAAGAAAATAGCCATAGCTGTCCATAATGGCTGCTGAATCAGGTGCTAAATCATGGGCTTGTTTGGCTAAGATGACTGCTTGCTTCACATCATTGTCAATCATTATCCAGGCAAGGTTATTGATAGCAATGACATGATTAGGATCTTTTTTGATGATGAGCTGATAATAAATTTCGGCTTGATCTAAAAACTTTTTCTCATGGTAGAGCGATGCCAATTTAAATAAACTATTCAGATCATCAGGTGATTTTTTGATTTCTTCGGATAATAGTTTAATGGCCTCATCTTTCTGTTTGAGTGCGATTAAGATATCGATAATGGCAGCAAATACTTTTTTGTTTTTACCCTGTTCTTTTTTATAGGCTGCCTGATAGATAGGCAGCGCTTTTTCAAATTTATTTTGTGCCCGATAAATATCAGCTTCAAGTAGTAGGCCGGTGTTTACTTCAGGAAATTCTCTCTGCATAGTGCTTGCAACGGCTAGGGCATCAATATAGTTTTCCTGTTGAATAAATAAGCCTGCTTTAAGGGTATAAATGGATTGATAGTCGGGGTGGTGGACTTGCGCATCGTCTAGAAGATCAATGGCTTCATTAATGCGAGATTTATCCTGACTAATGATTTTGGCTAATAATAGTCGATGTTTTAAGTCTTTTTTGTCGAAGGTAATAATGCCTTTGAGAGTGCGTTCAGTGCGTCCCTGTTGCTTGTTTATTAGTTGGGCACGGGCAAGAAAAGAACGTATCTCTGGTGTGTTCGGATGTTGCTTATCCAGTTTTTCAGCGAGTTTTAAAACTTTTTCTGGTTGTTTTTTACTCTGATACCACCGACTCAATAAGCCGGCAATGGCTAATTGTGATGGAATGTTATCCTTGTTTTTTTCGATGGCATCAAAGAAGTATTGTTCAACTTTTTTGGGCTGCTTTTGTTTTTCTGCAATGGCAGCAAGTCCCAAATAAGCCTTAATTGCCTTTGGGTTTATTTTGAGCACTTGTTGGAAATATTTTTTTGATTCTGACCAATTTTTTTCTAGGGCGGTGACGCGAGCAAGACCCATATAAGCTGGGATATTGTCTTTATCTTTTTTTATGATGGCCTGATATTGTGCTATCGCTTTATCGGTGTGACCATTGAGTTGTTCAATGAGCGCCTTAATATTTAATAGCTTGGTATCATCGGGAGTTTTCTTCAGTAGTTCAGAGACTTTTTTGCTAGCCAAATCCAACTGCTTGTTTTTAATATAGGAAATAAGCAATAAATAATTGGTTGGATTTGGGGTTTTATTGTCTGTTGTTTCTTGAATAGTGGCTAATTGTTCTAGCTCATCAATGGCACTGTCCAATTCACCTGATTGAAATTGTGCTGCAATAAGGCGTTTCCTAATATTTTGGTTGTCAGGGTCTAGTTTTTGTGCTTGATTTAAGCGCTGTAAGCCTTTTTCTGTTTCATTCAGTTGGATATAAGCGTTACCCAGACTCACTAATAATAAGGGACTATTATTTAATTGTTGCTCGGGAATACCCTCTAGAATGACTAAGGCCTGTTTGGTTTTGTTTTGCACTAAATAGACGTTGGCCAGTAAATTTTGCGCCTTCAGGTTTTGCACATTAGAGGATAAATAGATGGTTAAGTATTCTTCAGCCTGATTGTATTGCCCTAATGCAAAGTTGGCTGCGCCAAGAATAAAGGCGGCAGGCATGTGCCCTGGTGCAACATTGACGACTTGCTGAGCTGCTTTTTGCGCACCGACAAAATCTTTTTCCCGTAAGAGAATTTGTGCTTTGATAAAATTGGCCTGCGGATGAAGCTTGATTTTATCCAGTATGATTTTGAGATCTTTTTTAGCTAATTGATCTTTATTGAGCATGGTTAATGTTGCCGCACGTTCAAGGCGATAACTGAGGTTTTTAGGGTTTTTCTTCACTAGTTGATCATAAAGTTTCAGTGCTGATTCATAATCATTATTGAGATTTGATAATTTTGCTTTGAGTTGTATGGTAGCCATATTATCAGGCTTAATCGACAGTGACTTTTCAATCTGTTGAGTAGCTAAAGCATAGTCTTTTTCAAGTAAGGCAAGTGTGGCAAGGCCATTATAGGCATTGGCACTTGTTTGTTTCGCATTGGCTTGTTCAAAAGCTTGTTTAGCATCAGCCAATTGATTTTTTGCGATATAAGTAAAGCCACGATAACTGAGGCGTTTGCTATCATCCTTTGGATTGTTGAAAGGTATATTGAGTATTTCAAGCACTTTGTCTGACTTTTGGGCTGCTTGTAATGCTTCGGCATAGCGAAAGATGATATTGGCTTGCTCAGGGGCGATATTATGGGCTCGTCCCAGCTCTTTTAGGCTCGCTTGCAATTTTCCTGTTGTTAAATAAATACTACCGAGTAAAAAACGTGCCTGAGCATCTTTAGGGCTTTTCTTAAGCTGGTTCTTTAGGTGAATTGTTGCGGTGGGATAGTCGTTTTTGTCGTAGGCTTGCTGTGCATCTTCCATAGTAGAGGCAATGGCTGATGAATAAATGCCAGTATTGAGTCCAGCTAGAAGACATATAAGGGTGAATTTTTTGTTCATGCGAATCGCTATCCCTGTCAATAATTATTATAATTTCTCAGTGAAGAATGTCCACTATATCACATTGCTGGCACTCGTAAAATCTGCAAAATAAAGCATAAAGATAGCCTGGCTCACTGAGTTTGATTCTTATAGAGCTAATGCCTATAGATATAGCACATATAGAATTTAGTGCTTATGTTTTAATTGCAGAAGTTTGCTCGCCACCCAATACTTCGACTAAGCGAGGAATAAAATGGGCAAGCTCACCTGTCATGAGGTTAAAATCGGCATCAAACTGTGCGGCGGCATCTTCGGCACCATCGTCAGAAGCCTGATCTAATAGTTCATCGGAGAACTTTAAGCGTTTAATCGATAAATCATCTTCAATAATGCATTCAAGCCTATCACTCCAGTTCACCGCCAATTTAGTCACTTCTTTGCCATTATCTAAGTGCATTTGAATTTCATCACTTCTGAGATCCTGACGTTTGCAACGTAAAATTGCGCCTTCATCATCTGCTTCGCGTAATTCACACTCATCTTTGATCTCAAAGTCATCCTTTAAGTCATTACCTTTTAGCCAATTGGTCATTAAAAGGATGGGTAAGGTGTTTGTTTTTAAAGGCATGACAGGCAAACTACCCAGGGTTTGCCTTAATAACTCTACCAATTCTTCAGCTTTATTATTGCTGGAGGCGTCAACGATCAGTAGCTGTGCATCTTGATCCAGATAGGCATAGCTTCGCTTTGAGCGTGTAAAAGCCTTGGGTAAAAGGGTGAGTATGAGTTCATCACGGATGCTTTGCTTATGTTTGCCAACGGGCCTACGCCCTGTTTCAGTTTGAATAGCATCGAGTTTTTCATTGAGGCTGTCGTTAATGACACTGGAAGGAAGAATGCGCTCTTCTAGGCGTACACAAATCATGGTTGTTTTAGCGATGCTATGAGTCAGTGCAATGCTATCGTTATCATTACTGCTTAGTGGTGCTACCCAACCGAAGGATGAGGCTTGGGTGGAACCGCAGGGCTGAAATGATTTTTCTGCTAGCTGAGTTTCCAGCTGTTCAGAATCAATAGAAAAGGGCTTGCTAAAACGATAAATCTTTAGGTTTTTAAACCACATAATGGATATTCCCGGCCAAGTTTATTCTGGCTCTAAAATGATTGGGGCGTTAAACCTAAAAAAAATCAGTTGAACCTACTGCGACCGCCTTATGCACTGAATCTTAAGGATTTTCCAGAACATTTTGACTTCACCCGTAGGGTGACTACGAATAAAACCAAAATAACCTGTAAAACCCTTAATCTTCAGCACCTAAGTCGCTCTTGCTACGATTCAACTGATTATTTTAGGTTAAATAGAGTGAGATAGATTAAATCAGGCTGGAATTATCCTAAATATTATCCTTGATTGCTAGCTTTAAACCGTATGGATGACATTGGTGACCGTACCCCAGATATGTAAGGTTTCTTCCGGGGCAATTTCAATGGGCTCAAAATCATCATTTTCGGGCATCAGGCGTACTTCACCTGCTTTTTTATGCAGGCGTTTAACCGTAAGCTCACCATCAATTGCGGCGATGATGATTTTGCCGTGACGGGCTTCTATGCTGCGATCAACAATGAGTATATCGTCAGGATGAATGCCGGCATTAATCATGGAATAACCAGTGACCCGAACAAAAAAGGTGCTGGCCGGATCGCGAATAAGCTGTTCAGACAAATCCAGCATACCTTCAATATAGTCGTCGGTGGGCGCTGGACAGCCAGCGGCGACTTTACCGCCATAAAGAGGCAGTTTAAATCCACCGGAACGGGCAAATTCTAAAATACGCTCGACCATACTTTCCGGCACACGAATAGCCTTGGTGGGCTCTGAATATTTTCCGGTTCCTTTAGGGCGTCCTGCACCGCTACGTTTACCACCTCTGGGCATAATTTTTCTCCTTAAATTTAATTCTTTACCTAGAATAGTGTACTTTTATCAATATGTCTAATATTTTTTGCTTTTTTTATCAAATTAAATAACTTGAGCGTATTTCTTATGGAGCTATTCCCGTAATATTTGCAGATATCGTCAATAAGCCCAAGGATTGCCCAGTAGTATATGGATTTTTTCTAATTAATGCAGGATAATACCGCATCGAGCAATATCGCAAAAAAGATTAGAGAGCAGGAACAAGACATTGATATCAACAGCAAACCTCACCATTCAATTTGGCGCCAAGCCGTTATTTGAAAATGTATCGGTCAAATTTAGTGATGAAAACCGTTATGGTCTTATTGGTGCCAATGGTTGTGGCAAATCAACCTTTATGAAAATCCTCGGTGGTGATTTAGATGCTACCAGCGGTACGGTGACTATCTCAAGCGGAGAGCGGGTGGGTAAGCTACGTCAGGATCAATTTGCATTTGAAAAATACAGTGTCATCGATACCGTTATCATGGGACATGAAGAGCTTTGGCTGGTCAAAGAAGAACGCGATAAAATTTATGCCAATGCAGACATGAGTGAAGACGAAGGCATGCGTGTGGCTGATCTGGAAGTACAATATGGCGAAATGGATGGTTATACGGCTGAATCAAGAGCTGGGGAGTTATTATTAGGTGTGGGCATCCCCGTTGAGCAACATTTTGGCCCGATGTCCGAAATTGCCCCAGGTTTTAAGCTACGGGTTTTATTATCACAAGTATTATTTTCCGAACCTGATATCATGTTGCTGGATGAGCCGACCAATAACCTGGATATTAATACCATTCGTTGGTTGGAAGATGTTTTAAACGAACGTAATTGCACCATGATCATCATCTCTCATGATCGTCACTTCCTCAATAGTGTCTGTACGCACATGGCTGACTTAGATTATGGTTCGATCAATATATACCCTGGTAACTATGACGAGTATATGCTCGCGGCAATTCAAGCGCGTGAGCGTCAGTTGCAATCGAATGAGAAAAAGAAGGTAGAAATTGCTGATTTACAAAAATTCGTAGAGCGTTTTTCTGCCAACGCATCAAAAGCCAAACAAGCCACTTCACGTCGTAAGCGTTTGGATAAAATTGAGTTGGATGATATTAAAGTGTCTTCCAGAAAAAATCCCTTCATTCGTTTTGAGCAGAACAAAAAGCTCTATCGCAATGCTTTTGAGATAGAAAACCTCAGTAATGGTTTTGATGAATTGTTATTCAAAGATTTAAATATGCTGGTGGAAGTGGGCGAACGTATTGCCATTATTGGTTCCAATGGCATTGGTAAAACCACCTTATTACGTACCTTGATCCATGATTTGGAAACAAAATCAGGCCGCGTTAAATTTTCAGAAAATGCTGATATTGGTTATTATCCACAAGAGCATGTCGATGAATTTGCAGCTGATATGAGCCTCTTCGACTGGATGGATCAATGGGGACAAAAAAGTGATGATGATCAGGGCATTCGTGGTATTTTGGGGCGTTTATTATTCTCCCGCGACGATACTGAAAAATCAGTCAAAGTGCTTTCAGGTGGTGAGATGGGGCGTATGGTCTACGGCAAATTAATGCTCGAAAAACCCAATGTGCTGTTTATGGATGAGCCAACCAATCACATGGATATGGAATCCATTGAATCCTTAAATATGGCCTTGGATATGTATGAAGGTACTTTTGTTTTCGTCAGTCATGACCGTGAATTTGTCTCTTCTCTAGCGACGCGTATCATAGAAATGAAAGAAGATGGTATCACTGATTTTAAAGGTACTTATGATGAGTATCTTGCCAGTCAGGGAATTGCAGAATAATACGCCTACTCTCCTGAATGTGATAGGCTTCTGAGACTGAGGCCAATGTTTCAGCGTATGATCAAATGACTTCAACTGATCAGGCCTGAGACAATGATGCACCGTGCTAATATTATAAGTAGCCTATTATTTTTACTCATTAGCTTTCCTGTATTATCAATTGCAGCGTCCTTTAAAGACTCCTTTGAATCTGCCGACATGAGCAGTACAGATGCCAATGGCTTTAAGTGGAGCAATCTCAATAGAACCAGTATCGTTACCCAACATCCCACAGAGGGTAACACGGTACTGTTTAACGGTAAAAGCATCTATAACTCGGTGAATGATGGCCGAGACTGGACGGCTTATAGCGGTGACAATAGCCTGCGGTTTTATTATAAAGCAGGGCAGGCTCAATCAGAACAACGCTTTGATCTAGGCAGTGCTTACCCTGAATTATGGCTAAAATTCTGGGTTCGAGTACCACAAAACTTCACTTTTGGCCCCGTAAGCGGGCCTAATAAATTCTTTTCTATCTGGTCAGATGGCTATAGTGCTAAGGGTGATGGTTCCTCTGTTTGGCTGAGCATGAGTCGCTCGAAAGATGGCACTGGAGCCGATTTATGGTTCTCTTATAGTGCGGGTGGTTATAAAGGCAGTGGTGGGGCAAGACAGCGTTTACCTTTTATTTCTACCCAGGATCGTGGCCGCTGGATGCAAATTGTCTGGCACGTCAAAGTAGAATCAAGCCCGGGTGCCAGTGATGGTATAGTGCAAACCTATCGTCGTTGGGCTAATGAAACCACCTATACTAAACTTCATGAAGCACTTAATGCGGTCATAAAAGTACCGGATAATAATACCCCTGCGGGGCTTAAGTCAGGCTATATCCTAGGCTGGGCAAATGCGGCCTATACTGAAAACACCGAATGGCTGCTTGATGACTTTGAAGTGTCAGATAAAAATCTTTTAGATACGACGCCGGATAATCCAACACCCCCTAATGACAAGGAACCACCTCAGGCGACCGTTATTAGTCCGGCGCACATTATTTTATTTCGTAACAAATATTATAACTATTCTGAGTAAGATGTTTGGAGTATAATAGTACGAACACATTTGTTCGACATTTATAGAATATAGACTATTATTTTATTAGTAAATAAAATAATAGGCGCTAAAGAATGACCATCCATGAGAAGCTTCAACACCTCCGAAACGTTTACCCTATCTACGCCACCCAAGATTTTTTGAGGTGAAACTCTTAGCGAAATTTAAGCTGTTTAAACAAGGTCTTGGTTATCAGCTATTGTCTTCACATTTGTCTATTGCACTATTAGGTGCTTTTTTCCTCATTCTAAGTTTACTGACCCATGAAATACTCGCCCATAAAGTTTTTTCACTGGTATTAGAGAATAGTCCTCGCGTCGAGTTACTGCATACCATTGGCCTGAAATTACAGCGTTCTCAAATTATTTTACAAGAAGCGGTTCTTTTGAGGGCTAATGTTTCAAAACAGGAAAGAGATAAAATATGGCAGGAAATTTGGCTTGCAGTTAATAAAATGGATCAGCAAGCCAGTCATACTAATACGATTGAAGATGAAAAAAAACAACTGCTTAAACTGAAGGGTTTATTGAATGATATAAATGAACAGCAAAAAAATGTTGAAGAGATTGCTGTGGTGCCAGATGGCATTCAGGTTCGACGCTTATTTTTATCACAGCTACGTCCCTTGAATGATGAATTTTCAATATTGCTCATCAAAATGACAAAGAATTTAGAACGACGTCTTGATGAGGACGTTGAGGTTGCGACAACACTTGGTAGTAAACTGATGTGGGCTTCTCGGATAATGGTTTTACTGATGATATTTTTAGCCATCAGAATGGCACGTAAAGGGACGAAAGCGATCATTCAACCCCTGAAAAAATTAGAACATGCAGCAAATGAATATGCCAAGGGTAAATTGTCAGTCGGCATAGCAGAAGACGGTAGCTCAGAGCTAAAAGCATTGAGCCGTAGCTTTAACTCAATGCGCCATTCCTTGCAGGAAAGTTATGGTTTGATGGGGGCTGTGCTTGATACGGCAGCTGAGGCAATCATTAGAATTGATAGTATTGGTCAGGTTGAAGCGTTTAATCAGTCAGCTGAAAAAATGTTTGGTTGGCACGCGAAAGAGGTGATTGGAAAAAATATTTCTATGCTAATGCCATCACCCTACCATGAGGCACATGATGGTTATTTAGAAACATTTATGAGAACGCGTGTAGCTCATGTTGTGGGTACAGGTAGAGAAGTACAAGGCTTACGCAAAGATGGTAGCTTATTTCCAATTTACCTTTCAGTGAGTCATGTGAAAATAAATAATCGGCATGTTTTTACGGGGATTATTAATGATATTAGTGAGCAGAAAAAATACAAAATGAATTACTCTCTGCCAGAGATAAAGCAGAAACGGCTAATCGTACTAAGGCAAGTTTTTTGGCTAATATGAGCCATGAGATACGAACCCCAATGAATGCCATTATTGGTTTTTCTGATATTGTGCTACAGGATGAAACTTTGAGTAAAGAGAGTCGCAATTATGTTAAAACAATTGCTAATTCATCTCGATCATTGATGGGGCTTATTAATGACATTCTCGATGTTTCAAAATTAGAGAGTGGCAAACTTGATCTAGAAACAGTTTGTTTTCATTTACCCAATGCGCTTGCTGATGCCTTAAAAACTCTAAGTTTTCACGCCCAGGAAAAAAATCTGCATCTAAAAATTGAATATGCTAGCTCATTGTCCACCTTTTTTTTAGGCGACCCTTCTCGCTTACGACAAATTATTTTAAATTTGGTTGGCAATGCCATCAAGTTCACAGAAAAAGGTTTAGTGACCATTGCCGTCCAAAATGTTGTGAAAAATTCTGAAGAGTCTGACATGATTAATTTTTCCATTTCTGATACTGGTATTGGGATGAATAACGAGCAATTGAGTAGAGTCTTTGATTCGTTTTCTCAGGCTGATGAAGGTATTGCACGGCGTTTTGGTGGGACAGGACTTGGCACAACAATATCCAAACAGATTGTTGAACTGATGTCGGGTGAAATATGGGCTGAAAGTGAACTGGGAGTCGGTTCAATATTTTATTTTACAGTGCAGATGAGAGAAGCAAAAGATATTAGTCATTGTCTCTTTGCTGGTGATGCTTCACTTGAAAATAATTTAGTCAAGACAAAGCCCCTCTCACCACGGCTTTTTAAAGTGCTATTAGCTGAAGATATAGAAGCTAATGCAACATTGGCTATACTTCGTCTTGAGCATCAGGGACATCAAGTTCATTGGGTGAAAAATGGTGAAGATGCCATTGAGGAAAGTCAGAAAAATGATTATGATCTGATCTTAATGGATTTATTAATGCCAGAAAAAACAGGCATTGAAGCCACCTTAGCTATACGTGAGTTAGAAAAGCAGAGCAACTTTAATACGGGCTCTAAAACGGACTCTAAACATATTACTATCATTGCACTGACGGCGGGTTTGATGGGAGAAAAGTTTCAGCAATGTTTTGATGCAGGAATAGATGATATTGTTGAGAAGCCCGTGAATTTTGACTATCTTTTTGATGTTATGGAAAGCATCGTGCCAGAAGGCTTGGGTAAACGGGTGCAAAGTGAAGCTATTCGTATCGCTGAAATTAATAAATACAGCATTGACTTTTCATCATTAAATGGCTTGGTTGATTATAAAAAAGCACTGTATAACTGGCAGAAATCGGATGTTTATCTACGCGCCTTGATTGATTTTTCACAGCGACATGTGGATGATGCGGTTAAAATAAGAGACGCTCTGAATGACAACTTAGCAGACTTAAAACGTCCGCATGAAATTACGCATACATTGAAAGGCTTGGCGGGAAATTTGGGCATGTTTTTAATCGTAGACTTGAGCGTAACAATTGATGAACAATTAAATCAGCAACAAACTGAACTGATCGCAGCCAGTGTGAGAGAGCTCGATGTTTGTTTGAATTCAATTTCTCAGGCCATTAATAAGCTGAAATCACCGGGAGATAATATGACGGTGATAAAAAACTTTGATAAAGAAAAAGTGCAGCATTTAGTTGCTGAGTTTTTATCAGCCTTAGATGAGCTGAATCCCGATGTGATAGAGCCGGTGCTTGAAGAATTAGCAGAATACATTGTTGCGGCAGACTTGTTGCCAATACGCAAAGAAATTAATGTCTTTGATTTTGATAAAGCCGCTATGCGCTTAGAAGAATTAGCTCAGAAACTTGAATTAAGATAGGAAGAATAAAGCATAATGAAAAAAATTCTAGTGGTTGATGATGAGCCCAATAACCTGCAAGTGCTTCGGCAAATTTTAAAAGATCATTATCAGTTAATTTTTGCTTCTAGTGGTGAAAAAGCCTTGGAAGCAACGGCCAAGCATAAACCAAATCTTATTTTATTAGATATCATGATGTCGGATATGAATGGCTATGAAGTTTGTGAACAACTAAAAGCTGATGAGCAAAGCAAAAATATTCCGGTCATTTTTATTACCGCCATGCGAGACTTGGAAGATGAAGTGCGTGGTTTTAATGCCGGTGCTGTTGATTATATTCAAAAACCGGTGTCTGCTCCAATTGTAATGAAGCGGGTAAAAACACATCTGTCGTTAGTTCGTGCTCAGGAATTAGAAGAAAGTCAAAAGAAAGCGATTTATATGTTGGGTGAAGCCGGTCACTATAATGATACGGATACCGGCGTGCATATCTGGCGTATGGCGGCTTATGCACGGGTACTAACGGAAGCAGCAGGCTGGTCAGAAGAACAGGCTGAATTATTGGAATTAGCAGCTCCCATGCATGATACAGGGAAAATAGGCATTCCTGATTCAATTTTGAAAGCACCAAGAAAGCTGACCCCAGATGAATGGGATAATATGAAACAACATTGTCAAATTGGTTAGGGTGTAGTTCCTTTAAAACGACAAAATTCATTGCCCAAAGTTGTTAACCTCTAAAAAATCATAATTTCTTTTTTTTGACATTTTCTTATAAAACTTCCAATACATTTCAAAGTCACCACTGGATTTTAGTGAGCGTAATTTCAATACTGCTTCTGCTCCTGCAGACTCCAACGAGCACCGGTTATATCAAGTCGGTCATTAATGAGGTGACGGCATGCACCTTCAATAACGCCACTGGCAATAGGATAACCCGCTTTTAATGCGATGCCATACTGCAACCGCTCTTTATTTTTTAGTAAATAATCAGCACATTTATCAATATTTTCTCTACTTTCTATTTTCCGTCTTGTGGCACTGAGTCTGATCCCTTTGGCTACTTGTGAACAATGGCCATTAAGTATTTTGACTGCTCTTTCAGCTATCCATTCCTCAACCGCTTCGTCACCTTTATCAAAGAAGCACCAAGCTGCTTTCAGAGATATTCCAAGACATGGATAAAGTCCATTACAATAGTTGCTTTGATGCTCAGTTTCTTCATCACTTTTTTGATGAGTTTGATCTGGTGAGGTAAACCATCAATTAAAATAACCCATTCCCTCTTTTGTTTTGGATCTCTTTGTAGTGCTTCCTGAAATGCTTCTTCAATAACAGTTTCTGCCTCTCGCTCAACACTCGCCCAAACCCGCTTATTTCTAATGGGGTTCGAAAAGGAACGACATTATCATCTTCTGCTACTTTCATAATAGATTCAGCAGCACGAATATGAGATTGTACGGTATAAACGGCAGCCACTTGTGCCATACGTTTTCGGTCTTTTTCTCTCCCTGACTCAGACGACTTTTGAGCTTCTTATTCTTCTGGGCATTTTTCTTTGTGCATTCTCTTAAACCTTCAGGTCGCATAACTATCCCTTTTCCATCAAAGGTTAAGACCAGAAAATCTGATGTTTTTCGGGTTCAATAAATCGTTTTTCTTATAAAAACCTTCAAAATCCTGAGCAACATCTCTCACTATATTGAGGCACTGTCTTTTGGGCACATGACCAGCAGTTGTACTATCAATACTTTCAACGACATCATCGAATGAACCTCGAATGGCTTCTTTAGACACTCTGAAATAAATACCATCACTGTAACTGTTAGTTGATAAATTCAGTTCAGCATCAATAGGAAATAAACTGTCTTTATTTCTTTGACTATAACCATTTCTGGTGGCAGTGACCTGACCAAACAAACTATTCAGCGAACGATGGGTGTTTGTACGGACATAATTCAGCTTGTCTCCTGAAACGGTGTTAACACAGCTTCTTTTTTCCTCGTTGGCGGCTTTTAAATCTAGCCAGCCCTGCAGTAGTCGTCTTAAAATTTCCTGACCTTCCTTGTTAATAAAATCTTCTATGTCACCATGTTCACAATTTTTATGTTTATCTGTTTGTAATTGTTTAATCAACTGTTCAAGTTGATCCTGAGCACCAAAAAAGAATGAATAATCGTTTGAATTTAGGTATGCTATGTTCATGAGAGAGGTCTTTTTATTGGGTTATGAAACTAAGAAGCTTATAAAACAATATTTTGATCTTTCTCTTTTCATTTTTCAAGCATTAACTATTGAATTTATTGTTTATTTTCATCGTTTTAGAAGATCTGCACCCAATTGGTTATGATATTTTGCATCGTTGTGAAGCCCCTGTTTTTTCAATGGCTGCAGAAATTGCCCTATCTCACCATGAAAAATGGGATGGCAGTGGTTATCCCAATCACTTACAGGCAAATGCTATTCCCGAATCGGCTCGTATCGTTGCTTTGGTCGATGTGTTTGATGCTCTGACTATGAAACGCCCTTACAAAGAAGATTGGACTATAGAGGAATCGATGGCTGAAATTCGCCGCTGCTCAGGTAGTCATTTTGACCCAAATCTAGTTGATTTATTTGAAATGATGTTGCCGGATATTTGTAAAATAAAAAATGAATGGGAACATAAAGAAAGTATGAACGATATGGACTAATGGTTTTTTAAAGAGCTTAATGGGTATATCTCTTACTGTAGGTTACTGTCAGTTTTGTTTCCTGAATGCTTCCATAATAACAATAAACTACCCAAGGCGATTGAAAACCAGACAGCAACCCAGATAATTTCTGGTATCCAACTCAGACTTGCCAATGTTGCGCCATCACCTAGGTCACGACCATCAAGTAAGTAGAGTGGACTGCGAATCGCATCTAAAATGACAAACACTGCAATTAGTTGAATAAAATAAGTAATCACACCCCGTAAAGACGTGTAAAGCGGTAGTAGCCAAGTAACTAATAAGATACCTAGAATCACTATAGTAGAGAGATTTCTTGCCCATAATAAGAGCGTAAGGACTGTCATCGCTATCATGGCGATAGCGACAAATTTAGCTTTGGTGGGTGAGAGTGCGCTACTAATGCGATAGAGCAACACGCCCCATAAAGCACTGCCAGCATAACCGGAAAAAGTGACGATAAAACGCACGCCACCACGAGTAGTACACAAACCGGAACCATCATAATTTAGCGTGATATTGACGATTTGTCCGCCAGTGATAATCGCTGCCAGACCATGACTCATTTCATGAAAAAAAGTTTCACTCCATAATAATGGGAGATTAATAAAGGGCACATAATCAACAATAAATGCCACAATGATTAATAATATTAAACGGAGTCTAGGTGTCATTTGTATTGTTTGTTTTATGTCATTTTGTATCGTTTATGAACCAATCAAGCCCGCGATGATTAAGCCCACGACAATATAAATACTGCCTTCAATCGCCCCTACAGCAATATTGCCCTGCTGTCCCACTTCTTCACCAATGTTAATGCCATGTAAGACAGCATGACGAATAATGATCGCAACGACAGTCAGCAAAACTAATAAAAACAGCGCAATAGCAAACCATAAGATAAAGACTGTACTTAAGGCGGAGGCATCAAAATCAACCGCAGTGAAGGCGGCACTGACAGCAATAGCAATACCAATACGATAGGCACTGAAGCGTAAGGCCAGGGCAATATTCTCACCCTCAATTGCCGTATGCAATTGTTGATTATCATGTCGCTTAGCATAGACTTTCACGCGATACAGAGTGGCCAGTGCCATAATGATTTGTGAGGCAACAAAGCTGGCGATCACAGCAATCATTGCCATCGTAGTATCACCATCAACCCAGGACATTGCACCTTTAATAATAATGGCAGTGGCAATCATATTGCAGGCATCAATAATACTGGCGGCAATATTCCCCTGCATGATTTGATCATGAATCGAGAGGTGTGGAAATGACAGGCGATCAAAGATAATACGGGTAAGCCACATGAGTAGAATGCCGACGACACCAAATGACAGCATCATAATGGCTTCATTGGCCAGGTTATAACCGGCATCACCGGATATCACGCCCATCAACATAATACTGACGGCAATCATTGCCCCGGCTAAGGAGACGCCAAAGGCCTTATTATTTTTTTGGGAAATTTCATCCACGGCGGACACATTACTGACAATACCGGCCAAATAGCGCATGCCACTCATTAAGGCGATGGCAATAGTGAAATCCAGTAGATAATAGAGCGCCAGATCCAGCTCAACATTAACAAATTCGGTAAACATAATTGATCTCCTTATTTCCCTGAGCGTGAGCTACGGGAACTTGAATATGATGAACTGCGACTGCTTGAGCCATAAGAACTGGAACGGTTACCACTGGAGGCGCTTTTATAACCGGTAGAAGTGCTTTTAGTGCCAAAACTGCTAGAGCCCGCTTTAGAGGCAGCATAGCTTGAGCTACGACTAGAAGTTGTGGCGTAGCGTTGCTTAGTGCTGCTGCTAGGGCGATTATATTTGCTGGGATAGCGTTTACTCAGATTATAATTGCGGCTGATGTCGCTATTACTTCCCCAGCGGCTACGGCCATAATTATTATAGTAACTATAGCTTGGACGTGAGGACCAGGAGTCATAATAACTGCGGCCACCAAAGACATTACTGAACATGGAATACATGCCATACCATTCCCAGAATGAGCGGCCGCTGCTGTCTTGTTTCCAGTTACCATAAGAAGGGTTGCCAACTAGGGCGTTACTTTTTTGTGCCGTATCTATTTTGGATGCGGGCACATTGATGACTGCTAATTCTCCATCGGAGAGTGAGGCAAGGGTGTTGACCACATCCGCCAGACTGCTATTAAACTCATAAGCATCTGCACCGGCTTGAATCAGGCTTAATTCATTGAGTGATGTATTAGCGGATTGTTCTGAAGTGGGCTCTAAATTAACCGCAGCCAGACGTTTAGTGAGTCCGGTATAAGCCTTGCCCTGAGAGGTGGCTTCTTTACGCAATAGCGTCGCAATGTCAGCATATTCGGGTTTTGATTGGCTGAGTTGGGTTGCGTATTTATCAATCAACAGTGCATTGACGAGTTGTTTATCATCTAATTGCTGTTTTAAATACTCCACATTACTGACAGCACGCTGATGTGGGCCGGTTAATTGCTCCACAAAGCGGTTGCCACAGCCGGATAATAATAACACCGTGATCAATAATAGCCAGATCCGATAATGAAAGACTATCGACCTTTTTTGATACATGATTGCTTGCTCCATCGAAATTATTCCCTTGAAATCTACTCTTTTAAAACGACTTAAGCCTAAATAACTTTATTTGGGAAAAGTCAGTTCAAGATAAATGCCTGAATATCATTATTGCTATAACTGGCGGTATCTTTGCAGATAGTAATTAATGCTTTAATATCCGGCTTTGTCTGTGCAGGAGGATTATAAATCATTTTATCGCTCTGTTCATCAATATAAGCCACCGCGATGCCGGCATTATTATTGATAAGACGTGAGACTATCTCGCTCCAAGCTAAGTTTTTGATACTAATGTCATAACGCTGATAGCCATCGTCTTCACTGGTAAACATATTTTCTATGATTTGTTCAGAACCGGGGGCATCAAAGGCGCGGACAATCATTTCAGGATAGGCACGAATCGGGCGTAAGACAATATTGGCTCTAGCACTTTGCAGGCGCTGACGGTTTTTATCTTCAACGCATTCGGCCAATACTTTAGCTTGCACATTTAACTCTTTGAGGCGATGCAGAATATCAAAGGTACGGGCATCAGAACTATCATCATTATCGTCCTTGGTCAGCACGATAATGTCCTGAGCCTGAGCCACACAGACTTCATTCAAATCATCAATATTACCTGAGTCACCATGATAATGAACCACATTGCCCAAACGCACAATATAATCGGGCAAACCATCAGGAAAATGTCGGGTTAATAAATAAATGGGCGTTTCCTCGGAATAACTCGATGCGCGAAACTGTTTGATCAAACGTTGTAGATAGCGACCGCCTGAATGACTAGGGGTATTGAGAATAACAATGTGTTTATCCATTTTCCAGCTCCAATGACCTCTTTTTTTCTTATCACGAACTTCAAGACGGTAGTCAAAATAATCGCCAGCCACTTTAGCCAGAATAAAAATGCCACCCAAGTAAAGTAGTATAACCGTTGCCATCCGACCGGGTAAAGTGGCGGCAGAAATATCGCCATAGCCGACCGTGGTGGCGGTGGTCAGTGTTAGCCAAAGTGAGTCACCAAAACTAAACTGCTCAAAGACCATCATAAAGACAATATGCAGGGAAAAAAGAATCAATAAAATCGCGCAGGAACGAATAATGCCTTGCACTAAATTGTGCCGTGCATTGAGGTCAATCCGGCCTTTTCGCCGTGCAAATAAATGAAGTATTGAATACATATTTGGCTATAAGTTTGCTGTCTGATTACAGAGTCTCAGACTAACAGATAGTGAGGAAATACTCTATTGTTAATGTAAAAATGTAGGCTAGTATTATCCCGATTAGCGTTTTGAATAATGACTGCTGAAAGACAATACCCCCTGCCATGCCATTCGTTTGAAATAATGGCTGGTAAAGCGCTTTTTGGTATTTTATTTAGGCTTGGCTTTGCCACAGATATCAACGGGACACGGATTGCCTAATTGTTCCCAGATATAAGAGGTTAGCGTAATCGGGCCACCATATAGTGCCGTGCCTTCCGCCGCAAATCCCCGTGCCCCAGAGAGAGTAGCATTAGGGCCTACCGTTTCCAGCACACCACTGCGAGTGGGACCGGTATAACTATAATCAGCAAACTTTCGTTTGAGCAAATCCTCATGTGGAAATGGCCATAATGGAATATTGGTTTCAACGTTCCAACCACTTTCCCCATTAAAACTGCCGGACTTTCCTAATTGCATCAGGATGCTAGCACCGACACGCTGTTGATTTTTGCCTGCGCTTTGTAGGCTTGCGCCAGACTCAATGCGAGGTAAATACTTAAGGCCGTTTTGAGTGGGATCAGAGTCGATTGCATTGTTAAAATTAATGCTCCCGCCATAACTGCCTGAGCTGACTAAAGGGCTGCTGAGGCTGCCAAATAAATTGCTATAGTCAAAGGTCAGTTCGCTGGATGCCCAAGCAAAGCGGCCTCTATTTTGCACCTGACGACCATCCCAGCCCATTTGATAAACAATCGAATTACTGATATCTAAAGGGTTTTTGCGATGATAGAAGAAAGCACGGCCACTACCACCTTCAATACTTTCATAGCCGGGTGTAACATCGACACGGCCTAGGGTCAGTTGATCGGTGATGATATAACCATCACCCATCATAAAGCTGGCAATGCTGCCATTGCCATAAAGGAAACGGGTCATATTGCCACCCCAGCCAATACTATTGCGAATATATTGGCGACCATCGGGATTGCTGAGATTCATACCAGTAAAAGGTAAATCATTATTGATAGCGATACTGGATAAATATTGGTTATTATCAGGATAAGAGCAACCTGTTGCAGCAAAGCCAAGGGAGTAGCCTAGATTTTTATGCCGTACCCAAAAACGTTTTGAATCACTATCAATGGCAATCACATTTTGCCAGACAATATTATTGCTACAATAGGTTTGGAAAACACCGACAGGTTCCCGGCCAATATAGGCATCGATTCGGGACACCGCACGGCGCACTACAGCATCTCTATTTTTCTGAAAAATAATCTGATAACGTGCATGCCCCCAGGTATATACGCCTTCGAGTAAGGCATGATGTGTGCGGGTAATATAAATGTTTGTAGTGCCACAACTGCTACCGGTAAAACCACAATTGGCATTACGTCCTGAATCGGATGAACCCATATCAATTAATTTTATATGATGTAACGCTGACATTCTGATGCCAGAACTCAGTGCATTGCGAATATGCATCCCCTTGAGGGCGATATAATTGCGTGGTGTTGACTTTAGTGTTGTGTTACCCCAAAGTTCAGGCTCATTAAAATTACCATAAATATGCATTAACTCTTCATAAAGGCCTTCACCATCTAATATCACCTGGCCTGGATCTTCGGCAATAACTGTAGTGTAGGCACTGCTCGTACCTGAAGGCGGTTGCGCACCACCTGAGTTGGCATTGATGAAATTTTTCTCATCACCGAGATAAACACCATTACGTACAATCAGCGTGTCCCCCGATTGCATTGCTCTGACGCCATCAGCAATGGTTTTGTAAACTTCCTGTGGACCGGCATAAAATACTCGCTGAGAACCGATGCTGAGCACCCAAACCTGTGTTGACTTATTGCCCTGAGCATCAATGGCTTCTACTCCAAAATGAAAGCTTTCGGTGGGCAAATCGGCGGCAATTGTCCAACTGACATTGCCCGTGTCAGGATCGACAAGCATCGCATCGGGACCATAGGTTTTTTTCCACGATGCCTTAGTCTTGCCTACTAGGCTGGGTTGAAATTGATAAAGCACACCGGCTTGCGTTATCTGGTCGGCGATAGTTTTTATTTTGACGGGACTAGCAGGCGGTGGTGTTTCAGGTGGCAGTACAGCTTGTTTCAATAGGGTTAGCTTTAATCCTGTTGTCATACCGGAATTGGCATAAGCCACAACCGCTGGAATTGCAGTCAAAGTAGTGATTATTAAAGCGCTTAATAATCCTTGGTAAGAGGAGTGCCTGAGATTTTTAAAAAAAATAAAAAAACGCATGAGTTCACCTGAAATGTAGAATGCTTTATCTTAGGCTTATTGTTTTAGAATATCTTTAATGGGGGTCACAATATAGGCAATTTATATAGCTAGTGTCCATCCGTTTATTCTAGAATTATTTGATAATTTTGACCGTAGGGTGGGCACGCTTTTTGTGCCCACGCTGAAAGTGTACATAATCCTAGAAACCTCAGTTGAATATTCAGTACACTGGACGCTCGCAGTAGGTTCAACTGAGGTTTCTAGGATAATAAGCGCTTGAGTCAGCGTGGGCAGATAAAGCCATGCCCACCCTACGGTTCTGCCAACGCGGTATTTGTTAACACGCAATTTGTGGCGGTGACACCCTCGTATGATGAAACTAAGAAGTACTTAGAAACAAGGTTAAAGTTAAATTTGAGTTAGGTTTGATTTAAGCTTACTGGTCTTCGTTTTTAGACGCCAGCAATAATTCTTCTTTGATTTTTTCACGAATTGCCGTTTGCTCATCGGGTTGCAAATCATAGCGCTCCGCTAAAAGCACATAATCATCAGCAGAGAGGCTAATGCTCAGGCGGGGACGAATGGGTTTTTTACGGGGCAGGCCAATAATATCGCGAATATAATCCGAAGGACTGAGATCCAGCTTAATGGCATTGATGCGCAGGTTGCGCGAATGGCTTTGCTCTAATTCAAAAATCACCTGCACGGCACGGATGCTTTTATCCGATTTTTTCCAGGCATTGGGGCGTTTTTTATCCGTAGGCATCATTAAGCAGGCCAGTATTCAGCAACTTGGTGCAGGGGTAAATAGGCGATTAAATACACATCAGTACGACCACCATCAAAGACTTCAATACGCACTGCATGTTGTCGGTCATCAGAGACTAACAGCTTATAGTCAAAGCCCGTCCATTGCGAATCCAATAAAGTTTGATTGCGACAATCTTTATCACTGCGATAAGCTTCGTTAGTGCGTTCCTGAAAATAAGACTTGGCAATAAAGCCTTCCAGTCCGGGAATTTCCTGGGCACTATTTTTACTGCTGAGACGATGATCAGTATCTTCTGGCTCATCAAAAATAGCGGCAAATTTCTTTTGCTTGAAAATATCAAACACCGTGTCAGGCAATACCAGTAGTGCCACTTCAAGCGGGCGTTCCGCATTTACTGAACTTTTTGAGAGCAAAATAGGCTTATCAGCACCTTCCATAGTCGAAACGGTCTTACAGTTTTCCACACTGCTAATATCGTAAAATGACTGAGCAGTGACTTTTAAGGTTTGTCCGGAAATCAGACTTTGAGCAGAAAATTCCATTTTAAGCATATCGCCTACAGTAAGATCCGTAGGCGATGCTATTTGCCGTGGTGACTCATCGTCACCATCCTTACCACGGAAGATTGACTTAAATAAACCCATTAGCCATTATTCTCTTTTTGCTTCTTAAGACGATCAAGAATGGATGAACCCGAACTCGCTGAGTCAACAATGCCGGCACTTTTCAAACGTGCCTGCAAGTCATCACCATTCTCTTCACTTTGCAATTCCATGGCTGCGGAGGCTTGATCTTCACGTTTTTGCTGACGTGCTTTGATGCGTTCAAGTGAATCCGTAGCACTGCTTAAAGCAGACGTCGAGCCAGAGAATTTTGCCGCCGCCATGGCATTGGCTTTTTGCACTTTCTCCGTGGTTTTAACGACGGACACTTCACGATCCATGGCCTGAATATTACGCTCAGTCTGAGAGATCATCTTCTTTAAGGTTGAGACCTTGGTTTCATAACCATCTAAGATGCCTTGCTGAATATTGAGCTCATGTTCAAATTCAGCAATCTTATTGGCGACTTCTAAGGCCAGGGCTTCATCACCCTTGTCCATGGCTTGAATGGCATAAGTTTCATGCTCTTTCACCTTGGCAGTCAGTTCTTTAACCTTACGGGCAATGCCCATTTTTTCAGCCATAATGGCGGTTAAATTGGTCTTGGCTTCACCAAGCGCTTTTTTAGAATCACGCAATTCCTGCTCCAGTATTCGTATCGATTGAGTGTCAACAATGGCTTCACCCACTTCCGTTGCACCACCGCGTATGGCGGTAAATAATTTATTAAATATACCCATGTTATGCTGCCTCTGTTAAATAGTCTGATACAGCGTCAACGGCTTCAAGCACATTGTCGCTCAATAGTTCAATTTCATGTATTAATTCATCAATACTGGAGCGGGGCGATAAAGCGCCAAACATAATGTATTGATTACCAATTTTAGAAAATGCGGATAATGGAATCGAGACATTCATCATCAACATGGCTTCGGCCATTTCACCGCGTTTGCTTTGGTCAACTTGTTCATCACCAAATAAATAGGTGATGCATAAGATTTGCCCTTCATCGACGGTCATATAAATGGGGAATTCTTCGCGGTCTTCTACCTTGATACACGCGACAGCATTCTCACCATCAAACATTTCAACCGAAAGGCTGGCTCCATCCGATAATTGATGCTCAGTTAAACCCGTCATCAATTCTTCTAGTTTTACATTGCTCATTGTTTCCTCCAATATTCAATATGTAGACATAATATGTCGCTGAGACATATTATGTCAAGGCTTTTCGATTAAATAAATTCCCTGCTGCTTTTCCCAGTCCATTTGATGGTATTGGTAAGCCGCCTGGTTGTTGATTCTATTCACTTTTATGTTCTCTAATGAGGCAAAAAAATGTTTGTTAAACTCAAAGGCTGCGAGTATGACGCCCAGCGTTGACCAGCCATCATCCACTTCAATTTGAGTTTTATTACTGATACGCGCCTTGGCTGATAGGCCATTTTTTGTGGCGATGGTCCAGCCCCATTCACCAAAGCTCGGCACGTTATGGTGATATTGCTCCACGTGCTTAAAGCCCGCAAAATGCACGGTTTTACCAATGGATAAAAACGTATTCTTCGCATGATAGGGCGAGGTAGACTGCACCACCATAGCACCATCACCCGCTAATAAGCTATGCAACTTGGCATAAAAACGTGCGGAATATAATTTATTGAGATCCGGATGGCTGGGATCGGGCAAATCAACAATAATGACATCGTACAAGCGGGCTTGTTCAATTAATTCATCCACTTTAATAAACGCATCACCAAAGTGCGTTTGCACCCGGGGATCACTAAAGGCATGCTCGTTCAATTCCAATAAGGGCTGATTAATGATCTTGCCATTTTTACGTTGCGGATGGGTGAAAAAATCAATAATGCTGGCATCAATGTCCACTAAATCCACTGATTTGGGTTGCCAGCGCAAGACATCACGTAGCGCCAGACCATCACCCCCACCAATAATGAGCACCTTATCGTGCTTGGCAGCGGCATGCATGACTGGTGCGACCAACATAGCGTGATAAATTTGCTCATCATTACTGGCAAATTGTGAACGACCATTAATAAACAGCGACAGGATTTTAGGCTTGGCCGGATCCATAATGCGTTCGGTAATCGTCACATGCTGGTGCTGGGTGTTATAACTGAAAATCACCTTGTCCTTGTACAGCAAATCCTCCATAGCATTGTCCCAATCCGTACCATTGAAGGCAATCAAGGCAATGACCGCACCGACCAACAAATGCACTGAGACCACCAAAAATCCAAAACGAATCCGCTGGCGATAGACGACATAAAAAATTAGCCCGACAATCAAATTGACACTGGCGGTGATCACGGCGGCATCGGTGGGGGCAATACTGAGTAAAAACATCACCCATAGTGCCGCACCAATACCAGCACCGATATAGTCAGCGCCATACACTGAGCCCGTATTGTGTTCTACATGCTCACCATAGATGGTTTCGCGAATACTGGCAATCAGGGGGATCTCCATACCAATAAGAAAACCCAGAATCGCCCCCATCACATAAGGCATGGCGGCAGCAATTTTATGTGCCCAGCTCACCATGCCACCACGGGGAATCAAGTCAGGGGGCAGGGCAAAGGTTTCCATCAGAATTTGTGGCAATAAATTCGCCAATGCAGTGGTGCCAGCCAGAAACAACACCGAACTTGCCCCTAAAAAGGCAATCGACACTTCCAGCCAGACAAAGGCATTAAAATAGGACTTAAAAATACGCGCAGCAAATGCGCCCAGCCCCATCGACACAATCATGACACCGATCATAGCAAAAATAACTTGCTCGACAGCGCCTAAAATACGTCCGGCATAATGCGAGAGCAGGTATTCATAAATGAGACCACAACCCGCTAGGATGCCCATAATGGCAAATAACACAAAGTCATGACGGCGCAATAACTGGGCGCGGGCTTGCTTATCCTTATCCTTAACTGCCATCGTTATGACCACGCAATAACTCTTTGATAGTGACTTTTTCGGGTGAAAATGCGTGTTTTAGCACTTCGATACCGTTTTCCGGCTGGGCATCACCACACATGAAAATATCAAATGCCGCATAAGCACGTTCTGGCCAAGTATGCACACTGATATGTGATTCCGCTAAAATTGCCACCCCGGAAATCCCTCCGGTATCAGAAAACTGATGACAATGGATGTGTAATAAACTGGCATTACAAGCAACAACACAGGCCTCAAGGGTATTCTTGATATGTTGCACATCATCAAGCTGAGTCGCCCCCCAGAGATCGATCAGTAGATGCGTCCCTGAATACTCAACACCGTCTTTGATCACAAAGTGGTCTTTGGTTGATCTTGGAGTATTTTGCTTGCTGATAGTAATATGCCTCGCCCTTATATAGTTGCCCCAACTTTAATAGTAAAGTTGAGGCATAGAATCATAAAATTCAATGGCATAAATGTCCACAATAATATTATCTCGGTATTAGGAGTGTGTTGGCGTTCATAGCATTATTAGTTTATTCTATTCGTTCACTAATGGAGGGATACATGGTACTGATCAAGCAAATTGTGCGTTTTATTTTAGTCATCCTATTTCGCGTAGAAGTAGAAGGCATCGAAAATTATTATCTGGCTGGCAAACGAGTGATGATCATTGCCAATCACACCTCATTCTTAGATGCCGTCCTGTTATCCATTTTCCTCCCCGACCGAATCACCTTCGCAATTAACACCGAAATAGCAAAAAAATGGTGGGTCAGCCCCTTTGGCAAAATAGTACGCCTATTCCCTATGGATCCCGTTAATCCATTATCCATCAAAGCCTTCATTAAAGATCTCGAACAAGACAAACGCGCCGTTATTTTTCCTGAAGGTCGTATCACGGTCACTGGCACCTTGATGAAAATCTATGATGGCCCAGGTCTCATCGCGCTAAAATCAGGTGCTATGATCTTACCCATCCGCATTGATGGCGCACAATATTCAATTTTTTCACGCCTAAAAGGCATCGAACGTCGGCAATTATTTCCAAAAATAAAACTCACGCTCTTAGCACCACAAAAAATTGAACTGGATGATGAGATTGCCGGACGCGATCGCCGTGCCGCAGCAGGCAAGATCCTGAAAAAAATCATGACCGATATGATTTACTCTACCAGTAATAATCACCTGACCATTATGGACAAGCTATTACAAGCCAGAGCTATTCATGGTGCGGGTCAGGTAGTGTTAGAAGATGTAGAGCGTCAGCCACTGAATTATCGCAAACTACTACTCAAGAGCAGTGTACTATCACGCCTAATGGCCAGACAAACCCAAGAAAAAGACGTGGTGGGTTTATTGCTACCCAATACCAATGCCACGGTGCTGAGTTTCTTTGCCTTGCAAAGCATAGGCCGAGTGCCCGCCATGCTAAATTATACCGCAGGCTATAAAGGCTTATTATCTGCCTTAGAAACCGCGCAAATAAAAACCGTTTATACCTCAAAACGCTTTATTGAACTAGCAAAAATGGATGATCTTATTGCACTGCTTAACGAGCAAGTGAACATCATCTATCTGGAAGATCTCAAACAAATGATCACGGGACAAGATAAAGCCTATGGCATTGCCTGTAGTCTCTTGCCAAAAATCATCTATGCCCAACAATGGCATTCTGTGCAACCGGATGATCCAGCCGTGGTATTATTTACTTCAGGCTCAGAAGGTGTACCCAAAGGTGTGGTGTTATCCCACAAGAACATTCTCAGCAATATGATCCAACTGGGCACAAAAATCGACTTCAATAAAAATGATGTGATTTTAAATGCCTTACCCTTATTTCATTCTTTTGGCCTGAGCACAGCGACTTTAGTTTCCGTGTTAAATGGCATGAAAGTTAATGTGGGTAAAACGTCTGAAAAAAGAATTGGCAAAAGTGATTCAGGAGCGTGATTTATTAAAAAGGCCACAGCGTACTTTGCAAGGGAAACTTTGTGAAGTACGCATGGATAACTGATCAGGCTAAAGATTACCCGGTAACGATTCTGTGCCGTTTTATGGATGTTTCCCGTAGTTGCTATTATGATTGGGTTAGCTCTCCTAAAACGGATAGAGAGAAAGAAAATGAAGCGCTTACTGAGCAGCTAAAAAACTGTTTGAAGACAGTCGCAAGACTTATGGAACCCGTCGTCTTAAAAAGAAAACTGGCTGAAAAAGGCGTTCATATAAGCCGCCGGAGAATTGGTCGATTAATGAAAAAAGCCGGTTTGTTTTGTAAAACGAAGAGACGCTTTAAAGCGACGACTAATTCCAAGCATAATAAGCGTATATCTCCAAATTTACTGGAAAGAGAGTTTACTGTCTCTCAACCTGATCGCTACTATGTGGGTGATATTACCTATATTGCCACCAAGGAAGGCTGGTTATATTTAGCGGTTGTCATTGACTTATTCTCTAGGCAAATTGTTGGCTGGTCGATGGATGAGCGAATGAAAGCCAAGCTAGTCAATGATGCTTTACTGATGGCCATATGGAAGCGTAAACCAATGGATGGATTGCTTTGGCATACTGACCGAGGTAGCCAATATGCCTCTGATAGTCATAGAAAAATATTGTCGGATCATAACATAATTCAGTCTATGAGCCGCAAAGGAAATTGCTGGGACAATGCTGTATCAGAGAGCTTCTTTCATAGTTTGAAAACTGAATTGACGCACCATTGTCGATTCAAAACCAGAGTAGAAGCAAAGCAGGCAATATTTGAATATATTGAGGTATTTTATAATCGGGAGCGACTTCATTCGGCTAATGATTATTTGTCACCAGTCGATTATGAAATACAGCAGGAAATAGCTTAAATCGATTGATTGAAGAGGGGTAAAAGGCGACATAAATGCCGCCCATTACCGACGGCCATCGGCTCCTCAGCCTGTGCCGTGAAGATATTGTAACAGGATCATTACCGTTGTGAAAATACCTTGGGTGAATGGAACGGCTCTATCGTTCCAGAGGGCAAAGCCCTTTCTCTTCATCTGTTTAAAGTTAACATGAGAAACTAAAATGATAGGAAATACAAAATGACAAAAATCACTTGAAACAGCCAAAAAAATATTTAGAAAACTGTCCGGAAAAGTGTTGACACATCAAGTCTTTTTATATCCCTCACCACTGCATTATCGCATCATTCCCGAAGTAGCTTATGACATTAATGCTACTATGTTATTTGGTACTAATACCTTCCTCAAAGGTTATGCAAAATTTGCCCATAGCTATGATTTTTTCAGTATCCGTTATGTCTGTGCCGGAGCAGAAGCGGTGCAAAAAGAAACTCGTGAACTTTATGCAGAGAAGTTTGGCTTACGAATTTTAGAAGGCTATGGTGCCACTGAAACCAGCCCGGTGATTTCTATTAATACTCCGATGGATTATAAAACCGGCACCGTAGGTACGATGCTACCGGGTATGGACTATCATTTAAAAGCAGTGCCGGGTATTGAAGAAGGCGGACAACTTTTTGTCAGTGGCCCTAATATTATGCGTGGCTATTTTCGCAGTGACAATCCCGGTGTGCTGGAACCGGCAGAATCAGAATTCGGCCCAGGTTGGTATGACACGGGTGATATTGTTGATATTGATGATGATGGCTTTGTGACGATCAAGGGGCGGGTCAAGCGCTTTGCCAAAATTGGTGGTGAGATGGTGTCGCTGTCGATGGTGGAAGAAATGGTGGCGCAGTGCTGGCCGGATGAAATGCATGGTGCGGTGAGTTTGCCGGATAGTGCAAAAGGAGAGAAGATTATCTTGTTGACGACGCGTGAGGGTGCGCTGAGGAAGGAGCTTTCTGCTTGGGCTAAGAAGAGTAAGATTGGGGAGTTGAATGTGCCTAAGACGATTATTGTGGTTAAGAAGTTGCCGTTGTTGGGGACGGGGAAGATTGATTATCAGGGCTTGAAGGAAGTGGCGGAGTTGGGGTAATATAATTTTTTAGTTTTAGAGTAAAAAATTATAGTTATGAAATTCTTAAACAAAATCTAGTCAATAACTTGTTAGGCTAGCAATGTTCACCATTAAAATTATGAATGAAACTCAGGTAAGTTATACCATTAAATATCAAGGTAAATTTTATATTATTGAAAATGTTCCTGCTCGTATATGTCAAGAGACAGGTGAGGAGTATTTTTCTCCAGAAACAGTAGAGCATATTCAAAAATTTATTAAAGGCCATAAAACACCTGATAGAACAATCACTAATGATCCAGGCCACCCATCGATTGAAATTTCAAACTATGGCTGTCCGAATTTCAAACTATGGCTGTCCGCAAATTAGTAAAAAATGAGGCCAATGATGATGTCCTTGTGTACCTCAAAGATGGTCGCTTTGCCTGTGTGCATTTAGTCTGGCATGGTCATATTGATCAACAACCCAGTTTATACCCTTCATGTGAAATACTTTTAGGGCTTGAAGCCTTGCAAAAATTCATAAATGCCACTTAGCTGAGTGGTGTTTGTGGGAAATTCATTTTCAATTCAGTTTGGTTTAAGTTTGAATTCATCCTTATCTGTTATGCTTTATAAACAAAATAATTAAACAGAGAGTAAAACAATGGTTACGGGAACAGATAATACGATAAAAGTATGGGATATTCTTATCAGGGGATTTCATTGGATTCTGGTCATCAGTTTTTTTACTGCTTATTTAAGTGAAGATGATTTTTTGGATATTCATATCTATGCGGGCTACCTGATTGCAGGTTTACTTGTTTTTAGGTTGATTTGGGGCTTTATCGGTTCACATTATGCTCGCTTTAGTGATTTTATCTACTCGCCGCGTGTTGTTATTGATTATACAAAATCATTATTAAGCACTGAAAAGCCTAAGCGATATATTGGGCATAATCCTGCGGGGGGATTAATGATTGTATTGTTATTGCTCAGTCTGTTTATTACGACGGTATCGGGTCTGGTAATGGATGATGAGATAGAGTCTGTTAATAGCAACGAAACCAATTCAAGTATGGTTTATTTTGATGCTGATGATGAAGATAAATATGAAAGTGATTTATATGAGGTAATGGAAGAGGTGCATGAATTCTTTGCCAATCTCACTTTGTTACTGGTGTTCTTACATGTTGCAGGCGTTATCGTCAGTGGTAAATTGCATGATGAAAATTTAGTACGGGCAATGATTACCGGTAAAAAAACCTTAGAAAAAGATGAGTAGTCTTATTCAACTAATTTATTCTTATGCAAGCTATTCGTGGTAAAATCAACCTTTATTGACACTGTTGATTGTATGACTCAGTCGCTTTTATGTTACTGAGTCAATACTTGTTTAAGGTTTATGAGTGAATAATCCTGTAATGAATAAAACATCCCCATGGTCTTGGTTAATGCAATATTTTCCTATCTTGCGTTGGTTGCCTGAGTACCAATTGTCCTGGTTACGTGCTGATATTGTTGCTGGAATTACCGTATGGGCTGTTATGGTGCCAGAAGCGATGGCTTATTCGGGTATTGCCGGAGTGCCGCCTTTGGTGGGCTTGTATACAGTGCCTATCCCCCTCATTATTTATGCTTTATTAGGCACTTCCAAAACAATGGTTATTGGCCCGGACTCTGCCACTGCGTTGATTTCAGCCGGTACAGTCGGTGCGGTTGTCGCTAGCCATAGTGGTGCGACACAGGTTGCGGAATATGTTGCTATTACTTCTGCGTTGGCCTTCATTGTTGGCATTATATTTCTGATACTGGGACTCGCTCGGATGGGCTGGGTGGCTAAATTTATCCCTACTCCGGTGATGAAAGGATTTATTCAAGGACTGATTTGGGTGACCATTGTTGGTCAGCTCCCCAAATTATTTGGCATAGAAGGACAATCAGGTAATTTTTTTGAAAAATTATGGTTAATGATTCCTGAGTTGGCAAATACCCATACCACCACGATGATCTTCGGCCTTGGCAGTTTGTGTCTACTGATTTTTATTAAACATTTTGTGCCCAAACTTCCCTCAGCATTAATGGCCGTTGTAGTCAGTATTATTATCATATCCATTTTTGATTTGGGCGCACAAGGCGTTGATCTGGTAGGAGACGTTCAGGCGGGATTGCCCTCACTGGCTATGCCTCAATTTACATTAGCACAATTTGAATTACTCTTGCCCGGTGCTTTGGCTATTGTTTTGCTTGGCTATGCAGAAACACTGGGCTCAGCTAAAGCGGCTGCAACAAAAGATCAGAGTAAAATTGACCCTAATCAGGAACTGCTGAGCCATGGCCCTGCTAACATTGGTTCAGCTTTTAGCGGTGGCTTTGTCGTGGTGGGTAGTTTGTCTAAAACGTCAGTATCCATGGGAGCCGGGGGCAGAACCCAAGTTGCCTCGTTAATCCATGCCTTGCTCATTGTCCTTACTCTGATGTTTTTATTACCCTTGTTTGCCAATCTGCCGCATGCGGTATTGGCAGCTATCGTTATCGAGGCCATGTTGGGACTGCTGGACTTCAATTATCTAAAACGTTTATGGAAGCAATCACCCTGGGAATTGCTTATCGCTATGGTGGCTTATTTGGGGGTAATGATTATCGGTGTCCTCCCGGGTATGGGGCTGGGTGTCACACTGTCTCTATTACTGTTGATTTATAGAGCTTCTTCGCCATCAATTGCTATTCTTGGATGTGAAAAAAAGGGTAATTCATTTCATGATATTAAGCGCAGGTCTCATTTGGAAACCTTGCCGGGATTATTGATTTTTCGTTTTAATGCTAGCCTTTTCTTTGCTAATGCCAATCATTTTAAAGATGCTCTGATAGTAGAAGTTGATGCTGCTAAAGAACCTATTACACAAGTTATTTTGGATGGTGAAACGATCAATCTCATCGATTCAACTGCAGCCGATATGTTGCTTGAAGTGCATTCTGAACTGAGCCGTAGAGGGATTAAGATGACCTTTGCCAGAGTGCATGATTCCATTAAGGATAAGATGCAACCCGTTGGCATTATCGACGTGGTCGGTAAGGATAATTTTTATGATACTATCCCGGAAGCTTACGAAATATATAAAAAAGGGCAGTAATAAATGTGCTACTCATGCATGCTAAAGCAAAATGATTTAATTTTCTTCTTTAGAAACCTTGCGCAGCACCCAATCCAAACCTTTGGCTGGCAAAATTCGTTTGAGTGTGCCAAACAAATAGGTTGGAAAGGTCACATAATAATGTGCTTTGGGCTGTGCGCTTTCGAGGGCATGCTTTAACTTTTTATAGACAGCCTCTGGGGGTAAAGTAAAGGGGGCGGCGGGCCCTTGCTTTTTTAAGCGTGCTTCCATGCCTTCATAGTTGGCTTTAAAAAAACTATTTTCCTTATTGATGTTTGCCTGATATTGGGCATAAGCATTTTTTCTAAAATCACTGCTGATAGGGCCAGGTTCAATGATTGAAACGCCGATGTCACTACCATGCAGTTCTAATCTCAGAGTGTCAGCCAAACCTTCTAAAGCGTATTTTGAGGCATTATAAGCGCCACGAAAAGGTAGTGAGATAATGCCTAAGACTGAACCATTATAAATAATACGTCCGTGACCTTGCTGGCGCATGATGGGAATGATGCGATTGGTTAATTCCTGCGTACCAAAGACATTGACAGAAAATTGCTTTTCTAATACCTGACGTTGTAAGTCTTCAACCGCTCCGGGTTGGCCATAAGCACCATTGTTAAAGAGTGCATCCAATCTCCCTCCGGTCAAAGCTAATATTTTATCCACGGCATTGTGAATGGAGTCACTATCACTTAAATCCAGTTGAAATGATTCAAAACCCTGTTGTGCCAGTAGAGTAACATCCTCTGTTTTACGTGCTGTAGCAAAGACTCGATAGCCTCTTTTTTTTAGTTCAAGCGCACAACATAATCCTATTCCAGAAGAACAGCCGGTAATTAGTATTGTTTTTTGTTTTGACATATAATCTTTTTCAATGATATTTTAGGAAAAATTTGCCCAAGAAATACGATTTAATGTTGTTATTTCTCAAATTTTAGCTATGGTTTTATAGAGTCGATAAGATAACTTAGGGCTATTAGTTAAGGTATCGCAAGCACTGTTCATTATATACTGTATATGATGAGGCAAAAAATTTATTTTAGAAAGGTAATAGTTGAGTGGATATAGCAACGGTCATTGGTATTATTGGTGCACTTGCCATTATTGCAGTAGCAATGGTGCTCAGTGGAGGCATTGTTCTGTTTATCAATGTACCTTCCATGCTAGTGGTATTTGGTGGCGCTTCATTTGCAGTCATTGCTATGTTTCCTTTGGGAGTTACTCTTGGGTCGATTAAAGTCGTATTAAAAGCCATTTTAAATAAATCAATTGATCCTAATGAACTGATTGAAAAAGGCGTGGAACTAGCAACAATTGCGCGTAAAGAAGGCATTTTAGGACTTGAAGGGCAAGATATTCCCAATGAGTTTTTACAAAAGGGCATCAGCCTTTGTGTCGATGGCCATGAGCCGGACTTTGTGCAACGTATGCTTTCCAAAGACATTAACCTCGCTGTCGAACGTCATGAATTAGGGCAAAAATTTCTTATGAAACTGGCTGATATGGGGCCAGCTATGGGTATGATTGGTACTCTGATTGGTTTGGTGGGTATGTTGGCAAATATGGATGACCCGAAAACCATTGGCCCTTCAATGGCAGTTGCTCTTTTAACCACTCTTTATGGTGCTGTTTTGGCCAATGCTCTGTGTATTCCTTTAGCTGATAAATTAACCTATCTGGCGGATCAACAACGTTTGAGCCGTACACTTATTTTAGAAGTTATTGGTGCTATTCAAGAAGGCATTAATCCCAAAGTGATGGGTGAAATGTTGCAGACTTACCTACCCGAAGGTAAGCGCGCTGTTGCTGCAGAAGAATAATAGTTTATTTATGAGAAATAATAGTCTGATCAATTCACTACCATGTTTTTTTATCGACTTCTCTGGCAAATCCTGCTCCCCTATAAAGGTGTTTTTATTAGGGGGGATTCGCTAGATGGATGATGAACAACCCTGTAAATGCCCAGCGGGTATTCCTGCTTGGGTACTGACCTTCGCCGATCTCATGTCTTTGCTGATGTGTTTCTTTGTGCTTTTATTGTCATTTGCAGAAATGGATGTGCAAAAGTTCAAGCAAATTGCCGGTTCTCTGAAAGTCGCTTTTGGTGTGCAACGTGATATTAAAGCGGTAGAAATCCCCAAAGGTGTCAATATTGTTGCCAGAGAATTCAGTCCTGCACCACCACAACCCACCGTCATTAATGAAGTGCGACAAGTCACCAGTGATGATACACAGCAGGAGCTTAAACTGATCAATAAGCTGGATCGTTTGCAGTCGGAAGAAAATGTGCTGAAAGACAAAATGGAAAATATGTCTGAAGCCGAAGCGGAATCCGAAGGCTTGAAAAAACAACTGCAACAGGTACAGGCTGAAATTGCTCAAGTTGAAGAAAAACTCAATGAACTGCAGCAAAAAATGGATCAGGTTCAGGAGAAAAAGATTAAAGAACAAGCGGAAGCACTCAGTGCGGCTTTAGAAAAAGAAATTGAAGCTGAAATGATCGATGTGGAAGCCAATGATGAGAGTATTACTATTCGTATTCGAGATAAGGGCTCATTTGGTTCGGGCACAGCTACCTTGACAGACGATTTTATCGAAATTCTGGAAATTATTGCTGATGAATTAAGCCATACTCAGGGAAATATTGTAGTCGCAGGTCATACCGATGATATTCCCATCAAGACCGCTAAATTTCCTTCTAATTGGGCCTTATCGGCTGCCCGTTCAGTGGCTGTTGCACATGAATTACTCTTGGATGATAGATTAAAAAAATCACGCTTTAGTATTCAGGCCTTTGCTGACGCTAAACCGCTGGTGGAAAATGACTCTATTGAGAGCAGAGCACAAAACCGCCGGGTTGAAATTGTTATTTCTCAGGATAAAACAGACTTAGGCATTTCAGCCAAGGAAGTAGATGAAGCGTCGCCGGATAAAGAGAAGGCGCGGGGGTCAAAAACTGCGGGAGAAAAGACTATTGAAAATAAGAACGTGTTAAAGCAGGATAAGCAGTTTGAAAATGTTTCACAGGAGAAGACCAATACTGAAACCAAACCGGCTGATTCGAGAAATAATGACATAAATAACGATACGAACAACAATAACGAAGAAACACCCAGTTTTATTCAATTTTGAGGATGATATGAATACCAGTTTTCAGGCCAGTGAGCGCCGACAGTATTATCGAATCAATGATAGTGCCATCTTTTCCTACCGTTTGTTGAAAGACGAAGTGTTGAACGGTGAGCAGGGCAAAGAGTACGTGGGTGGTGAAAAACTTTCGACTGCCTTTGAAATGATTGAATTGTTCGGCCAGATGAACCAACAGATGGGTGTTGCCCTAGGTCGAATCAGTGAGCATTCTGCTGATATTGCCACCTACCTCAAAGGTTTGGATAATAAAATTGAATTATTAGCGCAAATGCACCTGTTTCAGGACAAGCAGTCAGAACTTGAACCGCAACGACAAATTAACTTAGGGGCCGGTGGTCTGGCCTTCGGATCAGACGAAAAGCTCAAGCAAGGCACCTTACTTGCGATGGATATGATTTTATCCACGGATTTACTCTGTTTGCATTTGACTGGGCGGGTAATTCAGGTCTCTCAAGAAAAAAATGGTGATTTCCCCTATCGAATTTCAGTGGGCTTTGTCGAAATTTCTGAAACTGAGGTGGATCAAATCATTAAACACATTATGCGTCTACAGTCGGAGCACTTACGCTCTAAAAGAGATTCATAATAGAATCTTTATCTCAAGTTGTCTCATACCTTGGAATTTTCTCTATTCATCCCCAACTTCAGTGAGGATAAAGACTAATCGCAAAACTTAGGAAAACTTATGCCAATTTATGAATACCGTTGTGGTAGTTGTGGTCATGAAATGGAACTGATTCAAAAAATGTCAGACGACCCCATGAAAGACTGCCCTGTTTGTAAAGAATCAAAACTGAAAAAACTCATTTCTGCTGCGGGCTTTCGCCTTAAAGGTAGCGGTTGGTACGAAACCGATTTTAAAAACAGTGAAAAAGCTAAAAAAGACAGTAAATCAAGCTAAACTGCTTTTTGAAAGCCTTCTTCTTGAAAGCCTCGTTAGCTGTCCAGTTTACAAATTTAGTCATCCAGTTTACAAATAAGTTGTTCAGTTTACAAATACTTCGATTTCAAATCATGTAAACAGGCTACAGCCCTTGTAGTCTGTCCTCACAAGGCTTAAAATTAGCCATTTTTCAATCACTAAATCAATACAAAATCAGGAATAGGGTATGCGAAGCCATTATTGCGGGCATTTAACACAAGAAAACATTGATCAAGAAGTTATTTTAAGCGGTTGGGTGCATCGTCGCCGTGATCATGGTGGTGTGATCTTCGTTGATCTCAGAGATCGTGAAGGTATTTCACAAATTGTGTTTGATCCGGATATTCCTGAAATGTTTATGCTCGCAGAAAAGCTGCGTAATGAATTTGTTATTCAGGTTAAAGGCAAAGTGCGTCAGCGTCCGGAAGGTACTGAAAATCCTGAGATGCCAACAGGGCAAGTTGAAGTCCTTGGTTTGGAATTGACGGTTTTAAACGCTTCAGAAACCCCACCATTTCAATTGGATGATGACGATGTGTCCGAAGAGCATCGCCTACGCTATCGTTATATTGATCTGCGTCGCCCAGAAATGCAAAATCGTTTGAGATTGCGTTCACAAATCATCCGTATGTTACGGAATTATCTGGATGATAATGGCTTTTTGGATATTGAAACACCTATTTTAACCAAGGCAACACCAGAAGGTGCGCGTGATTATTTGGTCCCGAGCCGTACCCATCAGGGCGAATTTTTTGCCTTGCCTCAGTCACCACAGTTATTCAAACAACTCTTAATGATGTCCGGAATGGATCGTTATTATCAGGTGGTACGTTGTTTCCGTGATGAAGATTTACGCGCGGATCGCCAGCCAGAGTTTACTCAATTGGATATTGAGACTTCCTTTATGGAAGAAGAACAATTAATGATGATGATGGAAGACATGATGCGCTCTGTCTTTGCCAAGGTGTTGGAGCAACAACTGCCTAATCCTTTCCCGCGCATGACCTATGCTGAAGCCATGAATCGTTATGGTAGTGATAAGCCTGATTTACGGATTGATTTAGAACTCGTTGAAGTAGCCGATGTCCTAACGGATGTTGATTTCAAAGTTTTCTCCGGTCCGGCAAAAGATCCCAATAGTCGTGTCACTGCTTTGCGCATACCCAATGGCTCTTCTCTGACCCGTAAGCAAATCGATGGCTATACTAAATATGTGTCAATTTATGGTGCGCGTGGTTTAGCTTATATCAAAGTGAATGATAAAGCCGCAGGTCGTGAAGGCTTGCAATCACCGATTGTGAAGTTCATTCCTGATGATGCTTTGGCGACTATTTTAGAAAGAACCAGTGCAGAAGATGGTGACTTAATCTTCTTTGGTGCTGATAAAACGAAAGTGGTTAATGAAGCGCTGGGCGCATTACGCGTTAAAGTAGCACAAGATTTAGACCTAGTTAAACATGGTTGGCAACCACTTTGGGTCGTTGACTTCCCCATGTTTGAATATGATGAAGGCGCAAAACGTTGGACGGCATTACACCATCCGTTTACTGCACCAAGTAGCGATAATCCTCAGGATTTATTGGATAATCCAGGTTCTAGCCTGTCTCGCGCCTATGATATGGTGCTCAATGGTACAGAATTGGGTGGTGGTTCGGCACGTATTCATAAGCAGGATATGCAGACCAGTGTGTTTAAGTTATTAGGCATTGATGATGAAGAAGCTCAGGATAAATTTGGGTTCTTACTTGATGCGCTGAAATATGGTTGTCCTCCTCATGCCGGTATTGCCTTTGGTATGGATCGTTTAGTGATGTTAATGACGGGTTCAAGTTCGATACGTGAAGTGATGGCATTCCCTAAAACACAATCAGCCGCTTGTTTACTGACTTCTGCGCCATCGAGTGTGAGTCAGGCGCAACTGAAAGAATTGGGCATTAAAAAGCGTGAAGTACTGGCGGAAAAATTAGCTGATAGCTAAAGAATCGCTTAACATATTGTATTATCAGCAAAAAGATTGCTATAAAAGGTTTAAATAGACGAGGTTTTCATGGCAGGTCATAGTAAATGGGCAAATATCCAGCACCGTAAAAAAGGTCAGGATGCTAAACGTGGTAAATTATTCACTAAATTGATTCGTGAAATCACCGTTGCCGCCCGTCTGGGTGGTGGTGATGTCGATGCCAATCCACGTTTACGTGCGATTGTGGATAAATCATTACGCGCCAATATGACCCGCGATACCGTTGAACGTGCCATTAAACGTGGTGCGGGCGATACAGATGGTGATAACTTTGATGAAATTCGCTATGAAGGCTATGGCCCTGCTGGTGTTGCTGTCATGGTGGATTGTCTGACTGATAATCGTAATCGTACCGTCGCTGAAGTGCGCCATGCCTTCACTAAATCCGGTGGCAACTTGGGCACCGATGGTTCGGTCTCTTACTTGTTTAGTAAAATAGGTGTGCTTAGCTATCCCAGTGGTAGTGATGAAGATGCTATTATGGAAGCGGCTTTAGAAGCCGGTGCCGATGATGTAGAAACTCATGATGATGGTTCGATTGATGTCACGACTTCTGATGACGATTTCATGGATGTAAAAGATGCCATGGTCGCTGCGGGTTTTGATCCAGAAATGGCTGAAGTGACGATGAAAGCATCGACCAGTGTTGATTTAAGTTTTGATGATGCGCAAAAAGTCATGCGTCTGGTGGATATGTTAGAAGATTTGGATGATGTACAAAACGTTTATTCGAACTCTGAATTCTCCGATGAAGTGATGGCACAATTAGCTGATGCATAGTATGCTTTTTAAGATTTATTTATAAGCTTATACTATTGATTTAAAAAGACTGATCCAGCCCAACATAAGGAAGATCAATTAGCTTAACTATGCCTAAAACGCCTACAACGACGATAATACTGGGCATTGATCCCGGTTCTTTGAAAACAGGCTATGGTCTCATAGAATCCTCAGGGAATCGTCTTCGTTTTTTAGAATGTGGCACTATCAAAACCGGTGGTGGCCCTTTACCTCCTCGCTTAAAAATAATCTTTAATGATGTCCGTCAGGTGATTCAACAATGGTCACCTGATGAAATGGCTATTGAGAATGTTTTTCTGGCACGCAACCCCGATTCAGCGTTAAAATTAGGTCAGGCCAGAGGTGCAGCAATCTGTGCGGTCATGTCAGATGATATTCCGGTGGCAGAATACACGGCCAATCAAGTAAAACAGGCCATTGTGGGCAAGGGACATGCCGCAAAAAGCCAGGTGCAGCACATGGTGAAAATTTTATTAAATCTCAGTGAAACACCACAATCCGATGCCGCAGACGCACTGGCAATTGCACTTTGTCATGCGAATACTCGAAAAACCATGTTAGAACTCAAAGGTCAGGCAAATGAGCGTTACCCTGTCGAGGTATTAAAGTCGATTCGTGGCAGGCGGAAAAAGCGCTTCACCTTGTAGGGTATGTCATTATTAGATTTTGTAAATTGTCGATTGAATGGTTTCTAAACATTAAACATTAAACATTAAACATTAAACCCATTTAGGTTCTTATGATTGGTCGATTATCAGGTATTTTAATACAAAAACAAGCTCCCTTCTTAATGGTCGATGTGCAGGGTGTGGGCTATGAAGTTCAGGCACCGATGAGCACCTTTTATAACCTGCCTGAATTGGATAAACCGGTTGTTTTATTGATCCACATGGTAGTGCGTGAGGATGCGCAATTACTCTATGGTTTTTATAGTGAATCGGAGCGACGCCTATTTAAAAGTTTGATTCGGGTCAATGGTGTCGGGCCGAAACTGGGGCTGACGATTTTATCGGGTATCAGTGCCAATGAATTTGTGCAGGTGGTGAAGAACAATGATGAAAGTGGTTTGGTGCGTTTGCCGGGTATCGGCAAGAAAACGGCGCAACGCTTGATTATTGAGATGCGTGATCGTTTGGATGATTGGCAGGATGAATCTCAGGGAGAGTTGGGTGAAACCTCGACTAGTTCAGACAATTCAATGAGCGGACAGGATATTATAAAAGAAGCCACCAGTGCCTTGATTGCTTTGGGCTATAAACCGATAGAAGCCAGTAAAATGATCAGTAAATTGGACAAGCAGGATCAGAGCAGTGAATCTTTAATTAAACAAGCACTACAAAATACGGTTCGATAATGATAGAAAATGAGCGCATTATTTCCGGGGGAGAGGTACAGAACGAAGATGTGCTGGATCGGGCTATTCGTCCTAAAACACTCAAGGATTATGTTGGTCAGCCTTCGGTTTGTGAGCAGATGGAGATTTTTATTCCCGCAGCCAGAAATCGTCAAGAGGCTTTGGATCATGTTTTGATTTTTGGCCCCCCAGGCTTGGGCAAGACAACTTTATCGCATATTATTGCTAACGAGATGGGGGTTAATTTACGTCAAACTTCGGGGCCGGTATTAGAGCGTCCGGGTGATTTGGCAGCCTTATTGACCAATCTTGAAGAAGGCGATGTGTTATTTATTGATGAAATTCATCGTTTGAGTGCCGTGGTCGAAGAGGTGCTGTATCCGGCGATGGAAGATAATCAGTTGGATATTATGATTGGTGAAGGGCCTGCAGCACGTTCGATTAAGTTGGATTTGCCACCCTTTACCTTGATTGGTGCGACCACACGAGCTGGTTTATTGACTTCGCCTTTGCGGGATCGATTCGGCATTGTGCAACGTCTGGAATTTTATTCGATTGCTGATTTAACTCATATTGTTGGTCGTTCGGCGAGTATCATGGGTATTGAAGTTGAGCCTCATGGTGCGAGTGAAATTGCTAAACGTTCACGGGGGACACCGCGAATTGCTAATCGCTTGCTCAGACGAGTACGTGATTATGCGGAAGTTAAAGCTGACGGTCGGGTTGATGTTTCGGTGGCGGATCGGGCTTTGAATATGCTGGAAGTTGATCCCATGGGCTTTGATATGATGGATCGCAAGTTGATGCTGAGTATCATTGAAAAATTTGACGGGGGGCCAGTTGGCGTGGAGAATCTTGCCGCCGCTATCAGTGAAGAAAAAGGTACGATTGAAGATGTCTTGGAACCGTTCTTAATTCAGCAGGGCTATATTATGCGTACGCCCCGGGGACGAGTTGCAACGGATAAGGCTTATTTGCACTTTGGTTTAGAAAAGAATGGTTTAGAAAAGAATGGTTTAGAAAAGAATGGTTTAGAAAAGAATGGTTTAGAAAAGAATGGTTTAGAAAAGAATGGTCTGGAAAAGACGGGTTTAGAAAAATAGGTCTCAGAGTCTTTTGGTAGGATGTGGTGAGGCACGAACCGCATCAAATCTGTTTGTTTAAAGCCATTGATGCGGTTCGTGCCTCACCACATCCTACATTTGAAGTGTAAAACTGGTTGAGCTATTCAAATTTTGAGATAGGAAAGTAAGTTGAGTGAATTTATTTGGCCAATCAGGGTCTACTATGAAGACACCGATAGCGGTGGTGTGGTGTATCATTCTAATTATCTGAATTTTATGGAACGTGCCAGGACGGAATGGTTGCGTGCCATGCATTTGGAACAGGATGATGTTGTCAAAAATTATGGTATTCTGTTTGTGGTACATTCCTTGTCGATAAATTATTTAAAACCCGCACTTTTTAATGAAGCTTTGTTGGTAAAAACAAGTATTGAACGACTTTCTCGGGCGAGCATCGTCTTTGCACAAAGTATTGTGCGCATGGATGCTGAAAATAATGAGCAAGTACTGACTAAGGGCACGATTAAGATTGTCAGCTTGGGAGTTGAACAAAAGCGTCCTGTGCCATTGCCTGAAGCAATTTATGAACAGTTTTTAAAGTAGCGATAACAATAATATACAACATTAATAAACAATAATAATAAATAAACTATTACTGTAGCAAATGGAATAATAATGGATACAGATATGTCAATTCTTTCTCTCGTCACTGGAGCCAGCGTTATGGTTCAGATGGTGATGCTGAGTCTTCTATTAGTGTCAGTCATTGCCTGGACGATGATTTTTCAGAAATGGCGGGTGCTAAAAAAAGCGAAGGATGAGGCTAACTTATTTGAGCGACGTTTTTGGTCGGGTGCTGATCTGGTGGATCTTTATAAAGCTTTAGCACACCGTAAAGATGCACAGGGCATGGCCAGTATTTTTGAGGCGGGTTTTCGAGAATATGCCAAGCTACATAAACAGCCCGGCATTGAAACCGAGGCCGTTTTAGAAGGCGCACAACGTGCCATGCGCGTGACCTTGTATCGTGAGGTTGATCGAGTTGAGTCTGGACTACCATTTTTAGCCACGGTGGGTTCAACCAGTCCTTATGTTGGTTTGTTTGGTACTGTTTGGGGAATTATGAATTCATTTCGTGCCTTGGGTCAGGTTGAGCAAGCGACGATGGCGATGGTTGCACCGGGAATTGCGGAGGCTTTGATTGCTACGGCGATGGGCTTATTTGCCGCCATTCCAGCGGTTATAGCCTATAACCGCTTTTCCTATAGCGTGGAGCGTCTGGAAGGGCGTTATGATGGTTTTATGGAGGAATTTTCTAATTTATTGAACCGTCAGGTGCGTCACTAATGGCGAGAAAGCGCCGCAAGCCAATGGCTGACATTAATGTTGTGCCTTACATTGATGTGATGATGGTGTTATTGGTGATTTTTATGATTTCCACGCCCTTGCTGACACAAGGGGTGAAGGTTGAATTGCCTCAGACTGAGGAGAGTGATGCGCTAAAAGCCAAGCCTACGGAAACGGTGATCGTTAAGGTTGATATTGAAGGAAACTATTATCTAACCATTGGCACGGGCAAAGAAAAACCCATTCAGCGTGATGCTTTGGTCGATCAAATAAAAAATAAATTATTAGATAAGCCCCACCTGTCTGTTTTGGTTGCGGGTGATAAGGAAGTACAGTATCTCTATATTATGGATGTATTGGCCTTGCTTGGAAGGGCGGGAATTCCCAATGTGGGGCTGATGACTAAAACCATTGATGAGCAACAGCCACAGTGATGATGAACCTCTATGTTTGATTGGATCAAAGAAAATAGTATTGCATTTGTTGTGGCAGTTGTATTGCATATTGTATTCCTTGGCGCATTATTTTTTAATTGGCACATGGATCAGCCGGAAACAATTGTGCTTAAGCAGGGTGATATTATTCAAGTCACCTCAGTTGATGCCAACTCCTATGATGCTGAAATCAAGAAAATAGCAGACACAAAAAAAGCAGAACGCCGTAAGAAACAACAGCAAATAGAAAAAAAACGTAAGTTAGATGAGCAACGTAAAAAAGCCAAGGCATTAGAAAAAAAGAAAAAACAAGAAAAAGTTCGGCGTAAAAAAGAAGCCAAAAAGAAAGCTGAACGAGAAAAGAAAGCGCTCGTTAAGAAAAAGACTGAACAAGAGAAAAAGCGTAAGGCAGCCAAGAAAAAAGCGGCCGATGAAAAACGTAAAAAAGAGGCGGCTAAACGCAAAGAAGAATTAAAAAAAGCAGAGCAGGAAAAACAGCGTTTAGCAGAAAAAAAGAAGCAACAAGCGGCAGAGCGTAAGCGCAAAGCCGAGCAAGATAAAAAGCGCCAAGCTGAGCTTAAACATAAAGAAGCCCGTGAACGAGAAGAATGGGAACGTCGTAGCAAGGGGATTATCAATCGCCATGTGTCTATGATTGCACAAAAAATAGAACGTAATTGGCGGCAACCTCTCAATGCACCCGGCGGGCTGGAGTGTCGGGTTGATATTGTATTATTACCCAGTGGTAATGTGAACTCTGTTAAAATGGCTGAGAGTAGTGGTAATCTGGAGTTTGATAGCTCTTGTGAAACCGCCGTGAGACGAGCCTCACCATTGCCAGTGCCTACTGATAGTGTTATTTTTAAAAAATTTGAAGTGATGAGATTAAGATTTGAGCCGGGAAGATAATTAATGCCAGAAAATAAATACCCTGAACAACGTGCTTTATCGAGAGTAATCACGTTAGCCTTTTTTGCTTTATTTTTATTCGCTCAGCAAGCTTTTGCTGTGCTTGAAGTGGAAATTAAAGGTGGCTTTCAAAGTGCCACTCCCATTGCTATCGTGCCATTTGCATGGTCTCAATCAGGACAAGCACCAGTCAATATTGCACAAATAATCAGTGCTGATCTGAGTCGTAGTGGGGTGTTTTCACCGCTGAGTTTTAATCAATTGCCAGAACGTCCAGCCTTTACGGGGAAGATTAATTTCCCCCGCTGGAAAAATACCGATGCTGAAAATCTAGTGGTTGGTCAAATTATTGCTGTTGGACAGGGGCGATATGATGTCAGCTTTAAAATGCTGGATGTTTATTCAGAACGTAAGAACATTGAATATCAATATAATGTAAAGGGCAAAAATTTACGTCGTTTAGCCCATCAAATCAGTGATAAAATTTTTCAGGAATTGACTCATACCCGTGGCGCTTTTGATACTCTAATTGCTTATGTTGTGGTTAATAATGATAAAAAAAATAAGCAACGTGTTTTTACTTTAGCCGTGGCCGATTCGGACGGCTATAATGAACAAATTATTTTAAAATCCAGAAAGCCCATCATGTCACCGGCTTGGTCACCTAATGGTAAACGCCTAGCCTATGTCTCATTTGAAAAAAATCGTTCGGTGGTTTATGTGCAAGAACTGCAATCGGGCCAACGTAAAAGTATGGCTCAGTTTAAAGGCATTAATAGTGCGCCAGTCTGGTCACCGGATGGCAAACGGCTGGCGATGACACTCTCAAAAGATGGTAACTCTGAAATTTATGTTATGTATACGGCGAGTGGTGTGTTGCAACGGATCACCAATCACTATGGTATTGATACCGAAGCCTCATGGTCGCCGGATGGGCGTTCATTGATTTTTACTTCCGATCGTGCGGGAAAGCCACAAATCTATCAGGTGAATATCACTCAAAAAGGTCGTTCAGGAAGCCCCAAACGTCTGACCTATGAAGGCAATTATAATGCCGGCGCCAGTTTTTCACCCGATGGTAAATCCATTGTTTTTATTAGTCGTGATCGCGGTAAGTTTCGGGTGGCAATTATGGCGTTAGCAACACGAAATGTACAAGTTTTGACTCATTCTCGACTTGATGAATCCCCCTCATTTTCTCCTAATGGAAAAATGGTGTTATATGCCACTGAATTGCGTGGCCAGGGTATTCTTGAAGCTATAGCGGTAGACGGTAGCAATTCTCCTCAGCGTCTGCGTGTTTTAAGTGGTGATGTTCGAGAGCCAGCCTGGTCTCCTTATCGTCATTAATGATAATAATAGAATCGTAATCAAAGAATAGGAATTACATATTATGAATGCTTGTCTAAAAAAAATCGCGTTAAAGAAATTATCCATCCTGTTAATGATTGTGCCCTTAACAGTACTAACAGCCTGTACCTCCATTAGTGAAAATGGTGAGGGGGATGCGACAGTTGAAGATAGAACCGGTGGTGAGAATGGCGCAGGTGGTGAAGGCTATGAAGGTCAAACCGGAGGCTATAGTGATTCGGGCATGAATGATGGCACTGCTGTGAATGGTCAGTCCTATAGTGGCGACCCGTTGTCTGATCCCAATAGCGCTTTATCCATTCGTACCATTTATTTTGAATATGATAGTGTCACCATTAATTCAGAGGGTCAGGCAGCGCTCAATGCCCATGCTGAATACTTATCTCTGAACCCAACGAAAACAATCATTGTTGAAGGTCATACCGATGAACGCGGTACGCGTGAATACAATCTGTCATTAGGTGAGCGCAGGAGTCAGGCTATTGCTGATTTTCTAACGGCATCAGGTGTTCAGGAGAGTCAACTTGATGTGAGAAGCTATGGTGAAGAAAATCCTGTGGCCTTGGATCATAATGAATCCGCATGGCAGCTTAATCGTCGTGTGGAATTACTCTATTAATTGCTTATCAAGCATAAAGTAAAGGTTTGTTTATGAGGTGTTTATGAAATTGTTGTTGAGTCTTTCTGTATTATTGATTTTATCCACCGTGCTGATGCCCGTGTGGGCTGAATCCGATCAATACTATAAAAAACGTCCTTTGGATGTCCGTGTCGATCGTCTGGAACGCTTAATGGGTTCTCAGAAGCAGTTGGAATTGCTTTATCGTATGAAGCAATTGCAGGAGGAAAATCAGCAATTACGTAGTTTGCTGGAAGAGCAGGCCAATGAACTTCGGTTGATGAAGCAGCAGCAAAGACAGTTATACACTGATCTGGAACATCGTTTAAGTCGTATGGAAGGGGGGGGGCGTTCCGAGCTATCTATGCCCGTGAGTCAGACATCTGCTGCTAAAGCATCCATTCCTAAAGCATTGCCCCCAGCATCACCCTCACTATCAACAAAGAACGAAGTGGTTATGGAGGTGGATAAATCGAGCACTGCTCAAGCGCAATACGGTGTGACGGAAAGAGAAGAAATTATTGTCTCGGGTGCAGAACAAGCCCCCGCGATGGCAAAACGCCCTCCTATAGTGAAAGAAACCTACAAAAAACAATCTATGAGCAAAAAACAGCGCATGGATGAGCAAAAAATGTATCAGGCGGCGTATGATGAATTGCGAGCGCGTCGATATAATACCGCCAGAGAGTCATTTATGGGGGTGATCAAGAAGTATCCCGGTGGTCGCTATGCACACATTGCCCAATATTGGGTAGCAGAATCCAGCTATGCGCAACGTAATTACGAACAGGCCATTCAAGATTATCAATTATTGCTCGACTATTATCCCAATAGCCCCAAAAAAGCCGAAGCAGAACTGAAAAAGGCCTATAGTTTATATGAGTCGGGCAAGAAAGATCTGGCTCGTAAGACTCTGAATCACCTCCTGGCAAACTATCCGGATACCACGGAAGCAGGACAAGCGAAGCGACTATTAAAGCAATTGTAAAAAGTTGGAAATAAATTGTAAAAAAGCTTGCCATAAATAATAAAAACGGTAGAATATGCGCAACTTGAAGAGACGGCGATAATTCATTAATCGTTCTTCAGGGGGCCGTTAGCTCAGTTGGTAGAGCAGTGGACTTTTAATCCATTGGTCGTGAGTTCGAGTCTCACACGGCCCACCATTATTATTAAGAAAGCCCTGTAATTTAATTATTATGGGGCTTTTTTTATGCCTGTTTTATGATGGTTGATTGATTTTTGTCCGAATTGTTTAAAAATATCGAGAAATAGTTCGTAAATATAATTACTTAGCTGACATTTGTATGAAATAGACTACACTTATTACTTATATCTTGTGATAGGCTATTTGCAAGCTTGGGAGTTTCCCATATTAATTGTTTATTATTTTTGTCGTTTAAGGCTGTGACATACAACATTTAAGGAAAAAACATGTCTAATCAATTTGGCTTATTTATCCATCTGGATTATGCTCATAAACCTCAGGATGACTGCGCGATGGTATGGCAAAATATCATGGATACCATGCAGGGATATGGTTTTGACTTTAATAAGCGGGCTTTTTTTATTGATACAGATAAAAGTCGTGATGATATTTCTCAGGATATCAGACACCTATTTGATGAGATACAATTAGTGCAGGCTGATTTTTACAGCTATATTATGGATTGCTATATTTTGAACTATGAAACCTGTAGTGATCTCACCTTGCCCGACACCAGTGAAACAATTGAAGTCGAGGATATTAGTTTACAGGATTTAAACACTATTGGTGTTGACTACGATCTACTCTTTACTAAGAAGTAGTACAAAAAAAGCGCTGATAAAAAATTATTAAAATGGTCGTCTTTATATTAGCAAAAACTTATATAAATGCTTGCTAATATTTTTTTATTCGATATAATTAAAGTCATACATAGAAAATTGAAGAGCAATCAGGCTTAGGGAAGATTTTTTATTTTATCCTCCGGCTGGCTTTATCAATTCAACAATATCGGGATTTGTATTATAATCAATACCGATATCATTTTATTTATTTTTAGCTATTATTTTATAGCACACATTATAAACACATATTTATCTATAAATTTTGGAGAGTCAAAATGAAAACATTATTAATTGCTGCAGTAATTACTACAATCGCTGCTACTGCGTCTATGACAGTTTCTGCTTCTTCTTGGAGCCCTATGGGTGACGGAAACAGCAATTCTAACTTCAATGGCAATGGCTATAACAACATGAATAACAATGCTTATGGCAATGGTTATGGTAATGGTTGGGGCGACGGTTCTGGTGATGCAGATATGGACGGTGATGTTGAAATCACTATCAAAGCACGTGGTCGTGGCCGTGGTAAGGGTAATTCTCGTGGTTCTGCTTATGGAAGTGGCAATAGCAACTACAATGGCAACAACAACATGAACAGTCGCTTTGATGGTCGTAACAACTATGCTAACACACCTTATGGTTATGGTTATGCACCTCAGCCTATGATGAGAGCGCCTCAAATGGCTCCACAAATGGCAGCGCCAAACCCACAAGCTAAAGCGCAATATGAAGCACAACAGAAGCGTATGCAGGCAATGCAACAGCAGCAACAAGCTCAAATGCAAGCTGCTCGTAAAGCTTATGAAGAAAGAATGAAGCAATGGGCTGCTCAAGCACCAGCTGCTCCAGCTGCTAAATAATATTGAGTGAATTAACTTAGACTGCTTGCTTTAAGCGGTTTAAGTTTCAAACAATATAAAAAGCCCGCAATAGCGTCTGCTATTACGGGCTTTTTTTTGAAATATTAGATGATGGGCAAGATTATGTAAATAACTTTTTCATCAGCCAGCTTTTATCTGCTTTTTGTAAACTATTGATAATTTCATCAGAGTCAATGCCAAAAGAACCCAGTGGGATGCTATTAATAATTTTGGGCTTGGCATCATGGGTTGCGTGAATGCTTGCAAGATCGAGGATTTTTAATGTGCTAACAGGATTTTTTTCTTTGTCACGAAGGATCATGACCTTAGGAAGCAATTTATAGTGGGTGTTTTGTTCGATAATAACGGCAATCTCTCTGGAGTTTAACTCGATTAATGAGCCAGCAGGATAAATTCCAATGGATTGAATGAATTCTTCAACCAGATCGGACTGGAACTTGCTGTTGCGAAGCGCATACAAGTGTTCCATTGCCCTTGTTGCGTCCAATGATTTGTAGCTATCGCGCTGATTGGTTATTTTTTCATAATAACAAACGAGTCCTGCAATCTGTGCCGGAAAGATAATTTGATCCTGAGATAATTTTCTCGGGTAGCCCGTGCCATCATAGCGTTCACAATGGGCAGCAATGGTTTCAAGAATTTTTTCTGAGAATCCGCCCATTCTTTTTAATAGGTTTACGGATAAATTGATATGCTTGCGATAGACAGATAGTTTAGCGCCTTCTATTTCGTCAGATTCTTCTAAAAGTTGCCTAGGCAGACGTGCCTTACCAATATTGGCAAGTAGTACCGCGATGGACAATTCAGTGAGTTCTTTTTTCGGTAAGGATAAGTGTCTGCCAAAGGCGATAGCCCAAATAGTGGCTCGGATAGAGCGGTTATGAGTATGGGTGTCTTTGGCTTTAAGGCGAGACAACCATAAAAAAGCATCAGGATTGCGAATGATGCTGTCAACCATATTGCCCGCTGTTTGCTTTATTTGCTCGATATCAAAAAACTTGCCCCTAGAAGCCTGATTCATGATTTCGGTTGCAGTGAGAGTAATATTTTCATAGAGCTTGTGAACGGTTTTAAATTCTTTTTCGAAGGCTACTTTTTCGATATAAAGACTATTGTTACGTTTAAGCTGCTGTTTTTTTGGTTGTAGTGCTTGTGCTTCAATTGAAGGGGCGTTATTAAAGTAACTATCCTGCTTAGCAAAGACTGTCCGTGCTGTTAATTTACTCGTGTTAGCGCCTATTTGTTCTAATTGGCTAATATCAACACGTAATTTAGTGAGGTCTACATCAATGTAAACATGCTGACAAAGTGCAGAAAGTTGTTGAATGTCGTTGTTATCACGAACATAAAAGCCTTCGATAGGATAGGATGTGTAAATCCATGGACGATCCAGTTTTGAGATATACATACCCTGAGTCAGAGATTTGATATCAATTTTTTTACTATTTACCGCCATGATTGAATTCTCTAGCTATACGCACTTGGATTATTATTTTATTTGGGAATATGGTTACTCCCAATAGTATTAGGGTAAATTATAGTAAGAAAATGATTTAAAAGAAGTTGAGTCAATCACAAATACGATAAAAATCTTAAAATTAGCTCACATTTTGATAAAGCAATTGAATTTCTTAGGGAAATTGTCTATATTGATCAATGAATATCTATTTAAAAGTGACTTTAAATAGGTTTTTTGTAAAGAAGTTACAATAATGGATAATAAATAGAACAATAAACCGTTTAACGGTATAACTGCTTGTGATGGAATACGCAGTAAAGTAAAAGGATATTTTAAATTTTTTGAGCACTTTTGAGCACTTTTGAGTAATTTTGAGCAATGTGAGGTTCGTTTATACTGAGTAAGAAGCCTATTTTTAAGCTTTTTATCGATAACTTTTTTATAATAGTGTAAGCAAGGTGACCTAAATAGAATTCGTTGTACCGCACTTTTTGCGGAGAAATTCTGCTAGCATTTGAGCTTATTTAGCTATTGCTGTGTCGAAATTGAGGGTACATGAATTTTTCATGGATAATCACACCATAAACGCTGTATTATTAACCGATTCATCAACCATTGATGGTTTAATTACCTCCTTGCTAGATGGTCATCGATTTAAAATTAAAGCCATTAATTCTGTCGAAGCAGACTATTTTCAACAGATCGTGGATGCTAAGCCTGAATTGATCTTTATTCGCGCCATGCTGGCTAATTTAGATGGGCTTTCTGTTTGCGATCGCATTCGTTCTCACCCAAAATTATGTCAGGCTCGACTGATTTTTATTTCCTCTGACACCTTGAATCGTGAACACGCAATTGATCATCGTGCCAATAAATTTCTCCAATTACCCTTTTCTCGTCAGGATTTAAGTCAGGCGATAACGCCCTTATTTGAGCAAAAAACCAAATTATTATTGGTCGATGACAGTAAAACCTGTCGTCGCCTGATTAAGCCCTCTTTAGAGCAGGAAGGCTATGAAGTCATCGAAGCCGGTAATGGTGAACAGGCTTTAAAAATTATCCGTTCAACGAATATTGATATTATTGTCAGTGATGTTGAAATGCCTGTGCTAGATGGTATTACCTTATGTCGTATTATCCGCCAACAAGAAAAACTCTCGACACCGGTTTTATTATTGTCCTCTCAGCAAACCGATAAGGCAATTATCAGTGGTTTTAATGCCGGTGCGGATGATTACATTATCAAGTCTGATCATTCTGCAACCCGCAAAATAGTCGTGCCCGAATTGTTGTCTCGTATTGAACGCTTATTGAATGCGCAAAAGTCACAGGGGCGCCCAGAACGAATTTTAGTGGTGGAAGATTCTGCCACCATGTTACACCAATTAAAGAATTCTTTGAAAATTCAGGGTTTTCAAATTGATGTAGCTAGAGATGGCTTATCGGCATGGGAAAAGCTGAATGCCAATCAATATGATATGGTGTCACCGACTATGATATGCCTTATGTGGATGGCTTAGAGCTATGTACGCGTATTCGTCAATCAAACAAATTTAATAATCTACCCATTATTATTGAAACCAGCAAGGACTCCAAAGCCGATCAAGTAAAAATTCGCTCTATTGGTATTCAGGCATTCATTACTAAACCCTTTTCACCGGATAGATTAATCGCCGAGGTGGAACGAGTTTTAGCTGAAACCCGCTTAAAGCATAATCAAAATGCCATGAGTCGCTACTTGCCTGATTCAACGATAACACGCATTTCTGCCACTGAAAACAGCCAACATGGCACTATCGCAGAAGATAAATTTCGTACCTTATTATTTTCTGATATTGTGCAGTTTACTCATATTACGGGTCAGCTGACTTCTATGAAGGTGGTTGATTTTCTTAATACCTACTTTGATCGCATGGTGGCAGAACTGATGCATTTTGATGCCACGATTGATAAATTCATTGGCGACGGTATTTTTGCCTCATTTGGCTTACAGGAAGAGGGGGCTTTTCGTGCTGTTTGCGCCGCCGCCGCTATGCTCAAAGCCTTGCCGGAATTAAGAAAATCCACGGGCTTAGATGTGCATATGCGCATTGGTATCCATTCTGGTCACGTGATTATGGGGGATATCGGTAGTCGTTTATCCAGACGGGATTTCACCCTGATTGGTGAAAACGTTAATATCGCGGCACGTTTGGAACATTTGGCCAAGCATGATGGCATTTTGATTTCACATGCAACCTATAAAATGATCAAAAATCGCATTACAGTCATCCCCATTCCGGCTTTAAAATTAAAAGGCATTAAAGAGCCTATGAAGGCTTATTTAGTTAAATCCATTAAATCATATCACTCTTTTTCCAAGTCAATGGATTTGGTTTCTAGTTCAAATAATGCTAGAAAAAATTCAATTGAGAAGGTTTTTAACTCACACTGATGAAGAATCCTGAGGCTAAAATACGCCTGCGTATCATTAGCAAAAGCTTGATTTTATCTGGGCTGTGTTTTTTGCTGTTATTCTCATTACCCTCTCTGGCCAAAGAAGATGCTAGCTTCTATCTAAAGCAAGCTTCTCAGGCCTATAACCAAGGAAACTACCGCAAGGCTGAGGAAGCGTTTCGTCACTTAGTGAAAATGAAAGTGAATTTACATGAAGATTTTTATTATTTTTATGGCAAGACACTTTATCATAATGGACAATACCAAAAGGCCGCTGATAACTTAAACACCTATACTGAAACAGTAGGCAGTAAAAATAAATACTATCGCGATGCAAAGCGTTTACTCTTGCGCTCAGAAAAAAAACTGGCGAAAAAAAATCACCCAGAATCCCAAAAATCATCTGCGTCACAGCAGCGTACTTCTACCAAAGAGTCTCGGTCTGTAAAAAATAAAGAGTCCTTAACTAAGAATGAGTCCTTAACTAAGAATGAGTCCTCAACTAAGAAAGAGCCCTTAACGGATAGAAAATCCTCAACTAAGAAAAAGCCCTCAACCGTTAAAAAATCAACTGCTTCTAAGCCACCCATTCCAAAAATGAAAAAACTCCCCTCTGGTCGGTTCACCATGGGGACAAATCATGGTGCAGATGATCAGCGTCCCCCTCATAAAGTGTCACTCAAAAAAGCCTTTGCCATTGGCCAGTATGAAGTCACTTTTGCACAATATGATGCCTATACCAATGCCACAGGAAAAAAGCAGGCCGATGATCTGGGCTGGGGGAGAGGTAATCGTCCGGTAATCAATGTCACCCTGAAGAACGCTCAGGATTATGCCCGATGGTTAAGCAAAAAAACCGGGCGCACTTTTCGTTTACCGACAGAAGCAGAGTGGGAATATGTGGCACGTACCGGCGTTAAAGCCCAACTCGGTTTTAAGGACTTACTTGGCTTGGGGGATGCAAATTGTGATGATTGCCGATATTTTTGGCAGAGTGATAGCACGGTAGAAGTGGGTGAATATGAGGCGAATAAATACGGTGTTTATGATTTATTCGGTAATGTTTGGGAGTGGACCTGTTCTATTTACACCAAAAAATATTATGGTCAGGAAAAAGTGTGTGCTGACAATCGTCGTTTGTTGGGAAAAACTATAGCAGTACGAGGCGGTGGTTGGGACTCGTTCAGCGCCACTTTGAAATCCTATGTTCGTTATAATAACTTCCCGAATTACTCAAGCCATGACTTAGGTTTTCGTTTAGTTGAAGAATTGAAGTGAAGTGAAGTGAACAACTACTTTAACACAGCGCTTAATATTTATTGATTCTTGTACAATTGTATTCCATACTATTCAAAGTTTATACCGAGCTGATTTTTTTAGGTTAAAGGTGAGAGTTTGCCAATCAGAGGCGTATGACATAGAATTTCTGCAGATATTTCAAAGCGTAGACATATTACATCTGAATTGTGGTGAAATAACATCCATTAATGCATTGGGCTAAAATGCGTTTAATTTACTCAAGACCAAATATAAGAATAAGGTTAAATAATACATGGTAGCAAGTTCCTATGATGCTCAGGATATCGAGGTTTTAAATGGCCTTGACCCCGTAAAACGCCGTCCGGGTATGTATACCCAAATTGAACGTCCTAACCACTTGGCACAGGAAGTCATTGATAATAGTGTTGATGAGGCTATGGCTGGATTTGCGCATCGCATTGATGTGGTCTTATATAAAGATGGCTCCTTGTCGGTTAAAGATGATGGCCGTGGTATGCCAGTTGACCTGCATCCGGAAGAAAAAATTCCCGGTATTGAACTTGTACTGACCCGCTTGCATGCGGGGGGTAAATTCTCCAATGACAATTATCAATTTTCCGGTGGTTTACATGGGGTTGGAGTCTCAGTGGTTAACGCCCTATCGGTGAAGTTAGAAATATGGGTACGCCGTAAGGGTGAAGAGTATCACATGGCTTTTGCCAGTGGTGATAAAACTCAGGATTTGGAAGTTGTTGGTGAAGTGGGTAAACGCAATACCGGTACGACAGTGCGTTTTTGGCCGGACAAGCAATACTTTGATACCATTAAATTTTCTGTACGCCGTCTAAAACATGGTTTGAAAGCTAAAGCCGTTTTATGCCCAGGGCTGGAGATTAATTTTAAAGATGAAAATACTGGCGAAACTGAACGCTGGTATTATGAAAAGGGTCTGTCAGATTATCTCATTGATGAAATAGATGGCCGCGACTGTTTGCCCGCTATTCCCTTTACCGGCCATCTTGAAGGCAACAATGAACAAGCAGAGTGGGCGGTACTTTGGTTAGACAGGGAGACTGAAAACTGGGATGGCACACCGATTATGGAAAGCTATGCCAACCTGATCCCAACACCGCAGGGTGGTACGCATGTGAATGGTTTTCGCACAGGCTTAACAGAAGCCATTCGAGAATTTTGTGAATTTCGTAATTTACTCCCACGGGGAGTTAAGCTAACACCAGACGATGTTTGGGATAGTTGTTGTTATATTTTATCGGTAAAACTACAAGATCCCTTATTCTCTGGACAGACGAAAGAGCGCTTATCCTCTCGTGAATGTGCTTCCTTTGTTTCCGGAGTAGTCAAAGATGCATTTAGCTTATGGTTGAATGAAAACACGGAAGATGGAGAGCGTCTTGCTGAGCAAGTAATCAACCGCGCGAATCAGCGTATTCGTGCGGGCAAAAAAGTCATCCGCAAAAAAGTCACTCAAGGCCCGGCACTGCCGGGTAAGCTGGCAGATTGTACCTCTTCTGATTTTAATGAAACTGAGTTGTTTTTGGTGGAAGGCGATTCAGCCGGCGGTTCGGCCAAACAAGCACGGGATCGCTATTTTCAGGCAATTATGCCCTTACGGGGTAAAATCCTCAACACTTGGGAGGTGGACTCATCTCAGGTGCTCGCTTCTAATGAAGTACATGATATTTCTGTGGCGGTCGGTGTCGAGCCGGGCTCAAGTGACATAAAAGGTTTGCGTTATGGCAAAATCTGTATTTTAGCGGATGCTGATTCCGATGGTTTACATATTGCTACGCTATTGTGTGCATTATTTATTCGTCACTTTATGCCCCTAGTGAGTGCGGGTCACATTTATGTGGCTATGCCGCCCTTATTTCGTATTGATATAGGCAAGCAGGTTTTCTATGCCCTGGATGAATCAGAAAAGAAAGGCATATTAGATCGCATTGAAGCGGAAAAAATTCGTGGTAAAGTCAGTGTGCAACGCTTCAAAGGACTGGGTGAAATGAACCCTTTGCAGTTAAGAGAAACCACCATCGCCCCCGACACCCGACGATTGGTGAGACTTACCGTTGAGGAAGGTGATGAGACACATTTGATGATGGATATGCTCTTAGGTAAAAAAAGAGCCGCTGATCGTCGATCTTGGCTTGAAAAAAATGGCGATCTAGCCGATATTTAATAGACGATGCTATTTCGTCTGTTTTTTATCGATTTGGGGACTCTATGAATGTTTTGGTGGCGGAAGACAGTGATGTGATCCGCGCAATTATTATGCAAATTATATCGGAACTGGGTCATACAGTTTGTGCGGCAGAAAATGGGCTTGAAGCAGTCGAATTATTTAAAGATCAAAATGCCGAAAAAATCGATCTCATTGTCATGGATGCAGAAATGCCTATCATGGATGGTATGACTTCAACATCACAAATCCGCACTCTTGCCGGTGATGATTGGCTACCCATTATTTTTCTCAGTGCTCACTCAGAAGATAGCTATCTACAAAAAGCGCTGGATTCGGGTGCTGATGTTTATTTGCGAAAACCCATCAATAAAGTTGAATTGGCGGCACAAATTAAGGCCATGGGTCGTATTGCTGAAATGAAGAACAAGTTGGATGAAGTAAATGTTCAATTGCATGATCTGGCTAATCAGGATGGTTTGACTAAGATCGCAAATCGTCGTGCTTTTAATGAACGTATTAATTATGAGCTAAAACAAAGTCATCGTAACAAAATTCCCTTTAGCTTAGTGCTCTGTGATATTGATTATTTCAAATTATATAATGATACTTATGGACACCTAGCCGGTGATAATTGCTTAAAGAAGGTGGCCAAAACCATTGAGCGTTCGTTTCGGCGTGAGACGGATATGGTGGCACGCTACGGCGGTGAGGAGTTTGCCGTCTTATTACCCGGCACTAACTCAGATGAAGCTCGGCCATTGGTGGAAAATATGTTGAAAAATATTAATGCTTTGGATATTCCACATAGTTCATCCGAAGTGGCCAAGCACATCACTATCAGTGCCGGTGTTGTGACACATAATGATGAAGAAAATGAAAAAACTTCCAGCACTTTTATTCATTTAGCTGATAAAAATCTCTATAAAGCTAAAGAAGGAGGTCGTAATCAAATTATTGTCTCTGCTTAGTACCCTATTCCTGCTTGTATTTGTCGGATTTATTCATTAGTATCACTGCTATATAACTCAATAATTTCAATGAAAAAAATAATAATTTATGTCTGAAACAATCTTCCAGAACGATGGGGCTGAGTCACAGCCCATTAAAAATTTTTCCGAGCAGGCTTACTTGGATTATTCCATGTATGTCATTTTGGATCGTGCCTTACCGCATATTGCCGATGGCTTAAAACCCGTTCAAAGGCGCATTATCTATGCGATGTCTGAACTGGGCCTTAAGGCTGGTGCGAAACATAAAAAATCGGCTAGAACAGTCGGTGATGTGCTCGGTAAATATCACCCTCATGGTGATACTGCTTGTTATGAAGCAATGGTGCTGATGGCACAGCCTTTCACTTATCGTTATCCTCTGGTGGATGGACAGGGCAATTGGGGGTCATTGGATGATCCGAAATCATTTGCCGCGATGCGTTATACCGAATCAAAACTATCCGTTTTTTCCGAAGTCTTATTGGATGAACTGGGACAGGGCACCGTTGATTGGGAACCCAACTTTGATGGTACGCTAGATGAGCCACGATTATTACCCGCACAAGTGCCCCATATTCTGCTTAATGGTACGACGGGTATTGCCGTGGGCATGGCAACGGATATTCCTGCACATAATCTCAATGAAATAGTCAATGCCTGTATTTTATTATTAGAGACCCCTACGGCCACTTTAGACCAAATTTGTGAAGAGGTTAAAGGCCCTGACTATCCTAGCGATGCAGAAATTATCACCGCCCGCGAAGATATTTTAAAAATGTATCGTACCGGCAATGGTTCAATTCGCATGCGTGGCTGCTATGAAAAAGAAGGCAGTGATATCATTGTTACAGCGCTGCCACACCAGACCTCAGGCAGCAAGGTCTTAGAGCAAATTGCCGCGCAAATGCAGGCAAAAAAATTACCCATGGTATCGGATCTCAGAGATGAGTCGGATCATGAAAACCCCATTCGTTTAGTCATTACGCCACGTTCTAATCGGGTTGATATTGAACCCTTGATGCAACACTTATTTGCCACTACCGATCTGGAAAAGACCTATCGGGTCAATATGAATATGATTGGTCTGGATGGTCGTCCGCAAGTCAAAAATCTGAAAATGATTCTTGAAGAATGGTTGATGTACCGCTTTGAGACCGTGCGCAGACGTTTGCAATACCGTCTTGATAAAGTGAATGAAAGATTGCACTTGCTTGATGGCTTCATGATTGCGTTTTTGAATATTGATGAAGTGATTCATATTATTCGTACGGAAGAAAAACCCAAAGCGGTCTTAATGGCACGTTTTTCTTTGAGTGATATTCAGGCTGAAGCAGTACTCAACCTGAAGTTACGTCATCTTGCTAAGTTAGAAGAGATGCGTATTCGTGAAGAGCAGGATGAATTACGTGTTGAAAAAGATTGGCTGACCAAAACCCTGGGTTCTCGTCAGCGGATGAAAACAGTGATCAAAAAAGAACTACTAGCCGCTGTAAAAAAACATGGTGACAAACGACGTTCGCCCTTAGTGTCTCGTGATGCAGCCAAAGCGATGGAAGAAACTGATTTGGTCGGTGCTGATCCGATCACGGTGATATTGTCTGAGAAAGGTTGGATACGTGCTGCCAAAGGTCATGACACCGATGTCGTTGCATTGAACTATAAGGCCGGGGATGAATATAAGTCCAGTGCCTTGGGTAAAAGTAATCAGCAAGTGGCTATTTTAAGTAGTGATGGACGCAGTTATTCTTTGCCGGGGCATACCCTGCCATCAGCAAGAGGGCAGGGGGAGCCGTTGACGGGACGTTTAGCACCAGCCAATAATGTGAACTTTGTTTCGGTGTTAATGAATAGCAATGAAGAACAAATGTATTTGTTTTGTACCGATGCGGGCTATGGCTTTGTTGCCAAGCTCAAAGATATGTTCAGTAAAAATAAAAAAGGTAAGGCATTGATCAAAGTGTCTAATGGTGCGCGAGTCATGGCACCTATTCCGGTGAATAATTTTGATACAGACAGAGTTGTCGCAGTCAGCAATGAAGGGCGTTTAATTATTCATTCATTGTCAGAGCTGCCTGTTTTGGCTAAGGGCAAGGGGGTGAAGATCATTTCAATTCCTTCATCCCGTGTCGCAGAACGTGAAGAATTTGTTGAAGCGATTATTATTTTACCTGAGGGTGAGAAGCTGACAATTATTTCTGGCAAACGTCATCTGACCTTAAAAATGGCTGATCTGGAACATTATATTCATGAGCGCGGACGTCGAGGGAATAAATTACCCAGAGGCTTGCAAAAAGTGGATGCTATCTATGCAGGTGAAAAGGAATAGTGGCTAAAAAGGAATAGCAAAGTACTTGAATGAATAATCTAACCTATGAATAATTGGCTTATTTAAAAAAATCTTGAGAAATCAAATTCTAGCGATTCGCTGGCTTCATGTAAGAAGGTACCCTGAATAAAGTGTGATGTGTCAACACTTTTCCGGACAGTTTTCTAAATATTTTTTTGGCTGTTTCAAGTGATTTTTGTCATTTTGTATTTCCTATCATTTTAGTTTCTCATGTTAACTTTAAACAGATGAAGAGAAAGGGCTTTGCCCTCTGGAACGATAGAGCCGTTCCATTCACCCAAGGTATTTTCACAACGGTAATGATCCTGTTACAATATCTTCACGGCACAGGCTGAGGAGCCGATGGCCGTCAACGGTAATGGGCGGCATTTATGTCGCCTTTTACCCCTCTTCAATCAATCGATTTAAGCTATTTCCTGCTGTATTTCATAATCGACTGGTGACAAATAATCATTAGCCGAATGAAGTCGCTCCCGATTATAAAATACCTCAATATATTCAAATATTGCCTGCTTTGCTTCTACTCTGGTTTTGAATCGACAATGGTGCGTCAATTCAGTTTTCAAACTATGAAAGAAGCTCTCTGATACAGCATTGTCCCAGCAATTTCCTTTGCGGCTCATAGACTGAATTATGTTATGATCCGACAATATTTTTCTATGACTATCAGAGGCATATTGGCTACCTCGGTCAGTATGCCAAAGCAATCCATCCATTGGTTTACGCTTCCATATGGCCATCAGTAAAGCATCATTGACTAGCTTGGCTTTCATTCGCTCATCCATCGACCAGCCAACAATTTGCCTAGAGAATAAGTCAATGACAACCGCTAAATATAACCAGCCTTCCTTGGTGGCAATATAGGTAATATCACCCACATAGTAGCGATCAGGTTGAGAGACAGTAAACTCTCTTTCCAGTAAATTTGGAGATATACGCTTATTATGCTTGGAATTAGTCGTCGCTTTAAAGCGTCTCTTCGTTTTACAAAACAAACCGGCTTTTTCATTAATCGACCAATTCTCCGGCGGCTTATATGAACGCCTTTTTCAGCCAGTTTTCTTTTTAAGACGACGGGTTCCATAAGTCTTGCGACTGTCTTCAAACAGTTTTTTAGCTGCTCAGTAAGCGCTTCATTTTCTTTCTCTCTATCCGTTTTAGGAGAGCTAACCCAATCATAATAGCAACTACGGGAAACATCCATAAAACGGCACAGAATCGTTACCGGGTAATCTTTAGCCTGATCAGTTATCCATGCGTACTTCACAAAGTTTCCCTTGCAAAGTACGCTGTGGCCTTTTTAATAAATCACGCTCCTGAATCACTTTTGCCAATTCTTTTTTCAGACGTTTTACTTCATCATAAATGTGTTCATCACTTCTATTGGCTACCGTCTTCACCGGTTTGGAATATTTACTGATCCAGGTATGTAGAGTATTTACATTAACACCTAGCTCCCTGGCAGTCTGAGAAACGGGTTGATCCGTCTCATTAGCTAATTTGACAGCTGATTCTTTAAATTCTGATGTATAGCTTTTATTCGGTTTTTTTGTTTGATCATTCATTTTAGGTCACACTTTTTATCTTTTAGTTGTTTTAAGTTGTGTGTCCGGTTAAGTATAGCCACATTAGTGCGCGCCAGACTGCCAAATCACAGATAAAGCTCCAGCCTCTTCGACGAAGGGCACTAGGGTTTTTATGTCCATATTATTAGCCTGGGAACAAACCTGATTAAGGGCTTCAAGTTTTTCGGGCTTGTTGGAAATATCTTGTACCAATTCAAGGTCGAGCTTTAAAAAATCAACCTTTATATGTTTTAAAAGGGTAAATGCATTGGTCTCATTACCAAAATGTTCTAAAGAAAACAGGCAGCCTAAATGATGTAGTTGTTTGATCAGCAATTGCGTATGACGCATGTTTTCAGCGGCCTGCTGAGCCTGAACCTGAAAGATAACGGATTCAGGTGTGATTTTATAGCGTTCTAAATTGTGCTTAACCCAGACAATAAATTTATCATCTGAAAGTGAAGCACGGCTTAATTTAATAATAAACCGGTTGTTATAACCCGCTTTCACTCGCTCAGATAAGGTACGCATTGCTTCGGCAATAATCCAACGGTCGATATGGATAGAATGGTTGGACATTTCGGTGAGAGGCAAAAACTCTCGGGGGAAAATGGTATCGCCCTGTTCATTGCGCAAGCGAATATAAAGCTCATAATTTTCGCTATTGTCACCTAATAAATTCACAAAGGGTTGAAAGACCAAAAACATTCTGCGCTGTTTAATGGCATTATCAATTTCATTTTCCCAATATTTGACGCGTTCTTGATCGTCCATTTCATTGGTGTCGGGCACATGTTGATGGACTCGATTACCACCTTCATCAATTGCCTGTAAACACGCTTTTCTGACATAGGTTAAGCTACTTTGAGCGCCATTGCTGGATGAATCGATGAGTAATATACCAATGCTACAAGTTGTGGCTACACTCCTATCATTTACATCGGCGATATGATCATCTACGGCTTTACGAATTTTTTCTGCCATGGTTAAAATGACTTCTTCATTGTCAGTTTTCATGATTGCAGTAAATCGAGATGTCTCATAGCGGGCTAAAAAGGTATTATCAGTACATGTTTTTTTGATTAAATGGGCAATCTCAACAATGACTTGATCGCTATTGATCTCACCCATTTTTTCTTTAATATCGGTGAAGTTATCCAGAGCAATAAAAAATAAATAGGCCTTGGTTTTATTGTCAATGGCATCTTCGACTGTTTTTTCTAAGTTTTCCAGAAAATAGCGGCGGTTATAGAGGCCTGTTTCCTGACACTGAGCATTCAGTGTGGCTAATTTTTCCTGTAATTTTTCCTGTGCTTTTTTGCTGAAACCATCGTTGCGTATAATGAGTTGAATACAGGTTTCACCGGACATACTGGCAGGTTGAAATTCCATTTTCATTTTAAATTCACTACCGTCATCTTTGATGCCAGTGACTTGTAAGGGATGTTCAAAACGTTCGTTTGCATCAGGTTTGACTGGGGCATTATTGGAGACTTCTGAATAGTGACGTAAATATTCTTTTAATTGACTACTGTCATTTGAAGAAACCAGATCCATAATGGGCATGGCTTCAATGTCATCACGGTCTTGATAGCCAAACATTTTGTAATAAGGATCATTGGAAAGAATGTGCATGCCTTCGTGTATATAAGCAATGGCATCACGAGAACTATCAATTAATTGTTGGCAACGTGATTCTGAATCTTCCAGTTGTTTGCTTAATTGTTGTTCACAACGTAAACCTTTTAAGGCATTGAACTCTTTTTTAATGATGAGTCCTACGAGCTCTTCAGGCTCCTCTGGAATGACGCAAGTGATGCCCATGAGCATATAATCCAGAGTTTCTTGTGCGTTGTAGTTACCACTTAATATAAAGGCTGCACCGATTTGTGTTGATTTGACCTGCTCCATAGCTGTATTCAGATCAAGGACATCAATGTTGGCAGTAAATAAAATAATATCAAAATTCTTTTTATTAATTTGCTTATTGAATTGTTCTGCATTAGAAACGATTCTTGGGCTTAATGTTAAGCCGCTATTACGCAAAGTATTTGTTATTTCTACCGCATCATTTTCAGACTTGTTAACCAATAGTAGTTGAATGATATTATCCTGTTTCACTTATTGTCCTGTCAGTTTGTATTGGTTTGCTCATAAAATATGAGTAAATTTATGAGTTAAATAATTTACTTAACTTATAAAAAAATAAGGTATTATAAGTCGTCCCATATTGAGTCAAATTCAGTGTCACTATCAAGGGATAAAGTTTCCTTGTCATTGTGGTCAGATGATTGCTTTTGATTGGTACCGTAATAATCTTCAGCCAGACAATATTTAAAACGTGAGAAATGTGAGCTGATTTCTAAAGTATCTAATAAGACCACTTTGGTTTCTACACTGGTGATATTAGCGTTGACCAAACGGTATTCATCGAGAATAACCTGGTCTCTTGCCTCATAACCGAGTGCGGTGGTAATAATGGTTTTGGGTTGTTTTAAAATAGGAATTGCGGGGAGCATGATGGCTCGGGATTTCATGCCTTCTTGCATGCTGACATATTTGGCCGTGCCAATGGCAATGGCATTCGGTGCAATAATCTGTACACCGATTTGAATTCTATTTGTTTTGATGCAACGGACCCAACGAATGGTGCCAACAAACCAATAGCCTTCTTTTTGTCCCGAGCCATAACTGATGGCAATGATTTCACCGACTTTAGCATTGATAGAACTATTATGATCCCATAATAGGCAATAGCCTCCAATACTTTCATTAACCATTGACCAATCTTTAGGCGCTTTTTTAGTATTGCTATGGGCTTCATTAAGATCCAAGTCGTTATTGCCGATGTTGTTGGATGCGGCTTTGCTTTGAAAAACCTCACCCCAGATATCACTGACTTTTATTGTTGATTCTATGGTGCGGGAACTAAAATTGTGAGCGGGTAAATTTTCACTGAGAATTAAATCCTCGCCTTTATAGGGGGCTTCATCTTG